>NZ_CP022222.1:972500-1273495 GCF_009930815.1 Bradyrhizobium sp. CCBAU 051011
CGACCTCACGCTTATCAAGCGCGCGCTCTAACCAACTGAGCTACAAGCCCCTAACGCTTCCTCCGATGAGGATCAGGGACATGCGCGCACGCAATCGACTCGCGCCGATGCATCGCACAGCGCTAAGCCCCGGCGCGTGTTCGTCCGCGAAGAAAGAGAAACGAAGACGGCGAAATCCCGCCAATGCAGCTCAACAATCCTGACGATTGTTGGCCACTGATGTTTCTAAAACGATCCGATAGTCAGCGTGAGCTGAACTGAAGGATCATCCTTAGAAAGGAGGTGATCCAGCCGCAGGTTCCCCTACGGCTACCTTGTTACGACTTCACCCCAGTCGCTGACCCTACCGTGGCCGGCTGCCCCCTTTCGGTTAGCGCACCGTCTTCAGGTAAAACCAACTCCCATGGTGTGACGGGCGGTGTGTACAAGGCCCGGGAACGTATTCACCGTGGCGTGCTGATCCACGATTACTAGCGATTCCAACTTCATGGGCTCGAGTTGCAGAGCCCAATCCGAACTGAGACGGCTTTTTGAGATTTGCGAAGGGTCGCCCCTTAGCATCCCATTGTCACCGCCATTGTAGCACGTGTGTAGCCCAGCCCGTAAGGGCCATGAGGACTTGACGTCATCCCCACCTTCCTCGCGGCTTATCACCGGCAGTCTCCTTAGAGTGCTCAACTAAATGGTAGCAACTAAGGACGGGGGTTGCGCTCGTTGCGGGACTTAACCCAACATCTCACGACACGAGCTGACGACAGCCATGCAGCACCTGTCTCCGGTCCAGCCGAACTGAAGAACTCCGTCTCTGGAGTCCGCGACCGGGATGTCAAGGGCTGGTAAGGTTCTGCGCGTTGCGTCGAATTAAACCACATGCTCCACCGCTTGTGCGGGCCCCCGTCAATTCCTTTGAGTTTTAATCTTGCGACCGTACTCCCCAGGCGGAATGCTTAAAGCGTTAGCTGCGCCACTAGTGAGTAAACCCACTAACGGCTGGCATTCATCGTTTACGGCGTGGACTACCAGGGTATCTAATCCTGTTTGCTCCCCACGCTTTCGTGCCTCAGCGTCAGTATCGGGCCAGTGAGCCGCCTTCGCCACTGGTGTTCTTGCGAATATCTACGAATTTCACCTCTACACTCGCAGTTCCACTCACCTCTCCCGAACTCAAGATCTTCAGTATCAAAGGCAGTTCTGGAGTTGAGCTCCAGGATTTCACCCCTGACTTAAAGACCCGCCTACGCACCCTTTACGCCCAGTGATTCCGAGCAACGCTAGCCCCCTTCGTATTACCGCGGCTGCTGGCACGAAGTTAGCCGGGGCTTATTCTTGCGGTACCGTCATTATCTTCCCGCACAAAAGAGCTTTACAACCCTAGGGCCTTCATCACTCACGCGGCATGGCTGGATCAGGCTTGCGCCCATTGTCCAATATTCCCCACTGCTGCCTCCCGTAGGAGTTTGGGCCGTGTCTCAGTCCCAATGTGGCTGATCATCCTCTCAGACCAGCTACTGATCGTCGCCTTGGTGAGCCATTACCTCACCAACTAGCTAATCAGACGCGGGCCGATCTTTCGGCGATAAATCTTTCCCCGTAAGGGCTTATCCGGTATTAGCCCAAGTTTCCCTGGGTTGTTCCGAACCAAAAGGTACGTTCCCACGCGTTACTCACCCGTCTGCCGCTGACGTATTGCTACGCCCGCTCGACTTGCATGTGTTAAGCCTGCCGCCAGCGTTCGCTCTGAGCCAGGATCAAACTCTCAAGTTGGACTTGAAACCTTGAACCGGCTGATCACAACGTTTGACGAGGTCCCACCATTCTTCGCCGGCCGAAGCCGACGAGCTGCCCACGATTCACATCGCTGGCAACGATGGTGTAACCTTTAAAACGTGTACCGCCGAAGTCTTTCGTCCACTCCCAGAACTTGAAAGCCGAAGCTCTCAAGTATTCCGAGAGACGCAAGGACTCCGCCGTCCACGTTTCTCTTTCTTCATCTTCACTTGTCAAACAGCCCGGGACCCGAGGGACCCCACCCTTCCACTTCTGGAAGGTTCCCGCGCACTTCATCCGACGACAAATAACAACCGATTGGTATCGGCTGTTGAGTCACTCATCGTAATGAGGAGCTTACGGGGCGCGAATAGATGCCTTGGCCTCGTGGCCAATGCATCGCCGCGCTCAGTGGCCGGGTTATAGGCCCGCCCGATCGGGGTTGTCAACGCCCCTCGTCAAGAAATTGTCGTATCGCTCGCAAGTTTTTTGGGACGCCAAGAAGTCCCTATGTTTCGGGCCTTTGGCCGCACTTGAGCCACATTCCTGCGACGTTCTGACTATAAGGTTTGCATTGAATCGCCGGTACCAGTGGGGGCTGCCGGAGTTCATCTACCTGGGACAGGCGGTCTCGAGGAACCCGTCGCCTTTCCCACGCGGCCAGGAAACTTCGAGAGATCTGCTCACCATTGACGTTCGAGATTGTGGCCGGTCTTCTTTCTGGCCTCTGATTCCCGAATTTCCATGCGTGCGGCAACGCCATGCTCCGGATCGCTCCTTCAAAAGGGCGGAAACTTGGGTCTGGATCGGGCGAAGGTCTTGTCGGATGTCGATGGAATTTGGGGGGACACAGGGTTGAGCCAGAAGGCGCCACGCGGGAGCGGCTATGGACGCGAGATCGGGATCATCGATCTCGGTCACGAGCCGCCACTTTCCGTCGATGGCTCCGAGGCCGCGGTGATCGATCGCCGCCGTGTCTCCGTACAATGGTTTAGCGGCACCATCCTGACCGGTCTGTGCGGCGCGGCCCTGATCGGCGGCGCCGTTTTTGCGTCGCTCGACGGCGAAATGACCTTTGCCAAGGTGCCGGAGCGTGTCGAGGGCGCACTACGCGGGGCATTCGGCGCCAACGATCGTACCGCGACCCTGCATAAGAGCGACCGTCTGCCACCGCCCGGCGAATCCACCGCCTCCCGCAACGTGGTGCGGATATCCACAGTCACCCGTGTCGGCAACCGCGAGGTGATGCGGGCGCGGCCCTTCGTCCGCATCTCCGGCAACCTGTCCATGACGACGAGCGATCTCAGCTCGAAGATCCCGCCCTACAATGCCCAGCGCCTGCTGACCGATGTCGGCACCTCGACGCAGGCGGCTTCCGAGGATCCGAACAATCCCGAAGCCGTCGAACCCGACGCCGAGGTTTCCTTCGTTACCAAGGACCTCGCGACCGTGCTGCCCAAGGCGAAGCTCGCCGCCGTGGTCGCACTCGATGAAGTCCTGATGCGGGTACGGGATGCAGCGAACTGGCGCGGCTCGGGCGGTGTCCGCTACACGTCCCTTGCCAATGCCGCAGCCGACGCCAGCGGTGTGCAGTCCGATCTCAAGCTCGCCTATGCCACCGAAGGCAACGTCTCCGATCCCTATGCCGGCTTTGAAACCCGTATCGTGCCGGAAAACGTCACCCTGCTTCCGAAGACCAAGGACCAGATCACCGGCGGCAATCCATCCGGCGAGCGCGTTCACGTCGTGAAAAAGGGCGACACCATCGCTTCGATCCTGCGCGACCTGGGCGCGACGCCCGATGAAGCCAGGGCGGTTGCGCTGACCCTTGGCCCCCGCGGCCGCGACGGCGGCCTGAAGGAAGGTCAGAAGATCCGCATCCTGATGGCCCCCTCCGGCCTCGGACCCAGCGCCCGGCTGCAGCCCTATCGGGTGATCGTCGCCAACGAGACCACCGTTGAAGCCGTCGCCGCACTGTCTGACGTCGGCAAATATGTCGCCGTCGACGTGCAGAGCATGAATACCGTCGCCGAAGCCGCTACCGGCAAGGACGACGATGACGACGATGAAGATGATGGCAGCGGCGTCCGGCTCTACCAGAGCATCTACGAGACCGCGCTGCGCAACAAGGTGCCGGCCGCCGTGATCGAGGACATGGTCCGTATCTATTCTTACGACGTCGACTTCCAGCGCAAGGTGCAGCCGGGCGATTCCTTCGACGTGTACTTCGCCGGCGACGACGAAGGCACCCCCAACAACGAAAAGACCGAAGTGCTGTTCGCTTCGCTGACCGTCGGCGGCGAAACCAAGAAATATTATCGCTTCCAGACACCGGACGATTCTGTCGTCGACTTTTACGACGAGACCGGCAAAAGCGCGAAAAAGTTCCTGGTCCGCAAACCCGTCAACAACGCGATCATGCGTTCGGGCTTCGGCGGCCGCCGCCACCCGATCCTCGGCTTCACCAAGATGCACACCGGCGTGGACTGGGCGACGCCGTACGGCACGCCGATTTTCGCCTCCGGCAATGGCGTGGTCGAGAAAGTCGGCTGGGAAGGCGGCTATGGCAAATATGTTCGCCTGAAACACAATAACGGCTACGAGACCGCCTACGGCCACATGTCGGCGTTCGCCAAGGGCATGGAGCCCGGCAAGCGCGTGCGCCAGGGCCAGGTCATCGGCTTCGTCGGATCGACGGGCATGTCGACCGGCGCCCACGTCCACTACGAAATCCTGGTCAACGGCCGCTTCGTCGACCCAATGCGCGTCAAGCTGCCGCGCGGCCGCTCGCTCGAAGGCTCAATGCTGGCGAATTTCGAAAAAGAGCGCGACCGGCTCGACACCCAGATGAACAATCGCGGCAGCTCGGCGCGGGTTTCGGAGGCCACCGGCACCACGCCGCAGACGCGCCAGGTCAGCCGTTGAAGTCAGCCGCTGAGCCTTCGATAACATCTTGAAGATCCGATAGGAATACTCACGCCACGCCGAGTGTCGGATCAAAGGCAGCGGTCACGCGAGCACCGAAAGTGTCATTTGCCAGACCGCTCGCTGCCTCCGGCCGCGCCCGGCGGACCGGCGTCGGCGTCGGTGCAAGCGGGGGTGATCTATTTCTCGTCGGATATCGGGAACGCGATCTACAAGGTCGCGAAAAAATAGCCGCCGCGGCCTGAGGCTGGCGGAACTCTGCCCGCGCTCTCCGGTTGATGTGCAGGACAAAGCCGCCGGCCCGCCGCGGCCGGTGACGCATGGCCCGAGTGATGGAGGTCGTCATGCAGCTGACGCGTGAGGACGTTGCCAGGGTGGTCGGCGCCGCCGACGATGTGACCATCGCCCAGATCATTGGAACTGGCGCCACCGTGGACGAACTTGCCGAGGCCCAAGCCTGGCTCGCCAATGACGAGCCAATGATGAACGCCGGCAAGCCGCTGGCAACGGGCCGCGTGCGCGAACTCGTCGACATCCTCTCGGAGCTTGATCCAAGTGAGGATGACGACGAACGCGGTGGCAGCAGCCCGGCGCCCGAGCAAGCCTGACCCAACAATCTGGCGGGTGGATGCCTCCCGCATCTAGCGGGATGCATCCACTCGCTTTCCTGCCTGGCTTAGTTCAGCTTACGCTTCGGCACCGGCGTCTCGAACTGCGCGATCTCGGCGGTCTGGGCTGCCTTGCCGTTGAAGGTCAACACATTGCCCTCGCTCGAGATCACGACGCGGTCGCCGTCGGCGACATCGCCGGAGAGGATCATCTCGGCCAGCGGGTCCTGCAAGCTGCGCTGGATCACCCGTTTCAGGGGTCTTGCGCCGTAAGCCGGATCCCAGCCCTTGGCGGCCAGCCAGTCGCGGGCGGCCTCATCGAGCGTCAGCGTGATCTTGCGATCCTCCAGCAGCCTCTGAAGACGAGCGAACTGGATCTCGACGATCCGGCCCATCTCGCTCTTCTGCAGGCGGTGGAACAGGATGATCTCGTCGACGCGGTTGAGGAATTCGGGCCGGAAGTGCACCCGCACCATCCCCATCACCTGCTCGCGCACCGCCGAGGTATCCTCGCCTTCCGGCTGATTCACCAAAAACTCCGAACCGAGATTCGAGGTCATGATGATCAGCGTGTTGCGGAAGTCGACGGTACGGCCCTGGCCGTCGGTCAGACGGCCGTCGTCGAGCACCTGCAAGAGCACGTTGAAGACGTCGGGATGCGCCTTCTCGATCTCGTCGAACAGCACCACCTGATAGGGCCGCCGCCGCACTGCTTCGGTGAGCGCGCCGCCCTCGTCATAGCCGACATAGCCGGGAGGCGCGCCGATCAGCCGCGACACCGAGTGCTTTTCCATGTACTCGGACATGTCGAGGCGGACCATCGCGGTCTCGTCGTTGAACAGGTACTCTGCCAGCGCTTTCGTCAGTTCGGTCTTGCCGACACCGGTGGGCCCTAAGAACATGAACGAGCCCATCGGACGGTTCGGGTCCTGCAAGCCCGCGCGCGAACGGCGCACGGCGGTTGCAACCGCGCGCACGGCTTCGGCCTGGCCGACGACGCGCTTGCCGAGCGCGTTCTCCATCTTCAGGAGCTTGTCCTTTTCGCCTTCCAGCATCTTGTCGACGGGAACGCCGGTCCAGCGCGACACCACCTGCGCGATGTGGTTGGCGGTCACCGCCTCCTCCATCATCTCGCCGGCGTCTTCATTGTCCTCGATGGTTTCGAGCCGCTTCTCCAGTTCCGGAATCTTGCCATAGGCAAGCTCGCCCGCGCGCTGGAATTCGCCGCGGCGTTGCGCGTTGGCGAGTTCAATGCGTAAGGCATCAAGCTCACTCTTGATCTTCTGCGCGTCGGAGAGCTTGTTCTTCTCCGCACTCCAGCGCGCCGTCAGCGCCGACGATTTTTCCTCCAGATCCGCCAGTTCCTTTTCCAGCGACTGCAGGCGGCTCTTGGAGCCGATATCGGTTTCCTTCTTCAGCGCCTCCTGCTCGATCTTCAATCGGATGATTTCCCGATCCATCAAATCGAGCTCTTCCGGCTTGGAATCGACCTGCATCTTCAGCCGCGCCGCGGCCTCGTCCATCAGGTCGATCGCCTTGTCGGGCAGGAAACGGTCCGTGATGTAGCGGTTCGAAAGCGTGGTCGCGGCAACAAGCGCAGAGTCGGTGATGCGGACGCCGTGATGCTGCTCGTATTTGTCCTTCAGGCCGCGCAGGATCGAGATGGTGTCCTCGACCGTCGGCTCGGAGACGAACACCGGCTGAAAGCGCCGTGCCAGCGCCGCGTCCTTTTCGACATGCTTGCGGTATTCGTCGAGCGTGGTGGCGCCGATGCAATGCAGCTCGCCGCGCGCCAGCGCAGGCTTGAGCAGATTGGACGCGTCCATCGCTCCGTCCGCCTTGCCGGCGCCGACCAGCGTATGCATCTCGTCGATGAACAGGATGATCGAGCCTTCGGCCGCGGTGACTTCCTGCAGCACGGCCTTCAACCGCTCCTCGAACTCGCCGCGGTACTTGGCGCCCGCGATCAGCGCACCCATGTCGAGCGAGAGCAGCTTCTTGTCCTGCAGGCTCTCCGGCACGTCGCCATTGAGGATACGCAGCGCCAGCCCCTCGACGATCGCGGTCTTGCCGACGCCGGGCTCGCCGATCAGCACGGGATTGTTCTTGGTGCGGCGGGACAGCACCTGGATGGTGCGGCGGATTTCCTCGTCGCGGCCGATTACCGGATCGAGCTTGCCGTCGCGCGCGGCCTGCGTGAGATCGCGGGCATATTTCTTCAGCGCGTCATAGGCGTTTTCCGCCGTCGCGCTGTCGGCGCTGCGGCCCTTGCGCAACGCTTCGATCGCCGCATTGAGGCTTTGCGGCGTGACGCCGCCCTTGTTCAGAATGTTGCCGGCCTCGCCGTTCTTCTCCAGCGTCAAGCCCAGCAGCAACCGCTCGACCGTGACAAAGCTGTCGCCGGCCTTCTCGGCCGCCTTTTCCGCGGCGTCGAAGGCGCGCGCCATGTCGGGGGCAAGGTAGATCTGCCCGGCGCCGCTGCCCGAAACCTTCGGCAGCTTCTTCAGCGCGTCCTCCGTCGCCTTGAGGATGGCGCGGGAGTTCCCGCCGGCGCGATCGATCAGACCCGCGGCCAGCCCCTCGCTATCATCAAGCAGAACTTTGAGGACGTGCAGCGACGAGAACTGCTGGTGCCCGTCGCGCATGGCGAGCGACTGCGCAGACTGGACAAAGCCGCGCGCCCGCTCGGTGTATTTTTCAATATTCATGGTTTTACTTCCCTCGGCCTACCGCCCTCACCCCTGAGGCATGATTGCGGCATCTTCATTGGGGTTTCGCGGACCGCGTTGACATTCCTCAACCGGCCGCGGGTCGTCGCCCGCTTTTCAGGCTTGACGCAAATGTGGGCACGACCGGGCAAAACGGAAGAGCCGAGGCCATAAATTCGGAGTTGTGGCGCGAGCCGGAGAAATCTCTTAATAAGCCGCATGGACGCGACCTCCCCTGCCCGGATCACCGGGATTTACCGCTACCCCGTCAAAGGCCTGACCCCGGAGCAACTCGGCCGCGCCGAGCTGAAGCCCGGCCAGACCCTTTTGGCCGATCGCCGCTACGCCATCGAAAATGGCCCTTCCGGGTTCGATCCGGCCGAGCCGAAATGGCTGCCGAAGCCGCACTTCCTGATGCTGATGCGGGATGAATGGCTGGCCGGCCTGCACACCCATTTCGACGATGCGAGCCAAATCCTCTCGATTCGCCAAAATGGCGAGATCGCAGCTCAGGGCAACCTGGCGACGGCCGAGGGCCGGCGGATCATCGAGAATTTTTTCGCGACCGCCTTCGCCGGTCAGATCAAGGGGCCGCCGAAAGTGCTGGAGAGCCCCGGCCACAGCTTTTCGGACGTCGCCCGCAAGGTCGTTTCCATCATCAACCTCGCCAGCGTCCGCGCCATCGAGGATATTGTCGGCGCACCGGTCCATCCGCTTCGCTTCCGCGGCAATCTCTACGTCGACGGCTGGCCGGCCTGGCACGAATTCGACCTGCTCGACCGCACGCTTGCGATTGGCGATGTCAGGCTGAAGGTGGTGAAGCGCATCGTCCGCTGCGCCGCCATCAATGTCGATCCCGATACGGCCCAGCGCGACCTCGCGGTCCCGCCGGCGTTGCAGCGCCGGCTCGGCCATGCCGACTGCGGGATCTATGCCGAGGTGATCACCGGCGGCACGATCAATGCCGGCGATACGATCGCGGCGGAGCAGGTCGAGTTGTTGTGACGTGGATTGGGGCGGCATTGTCCGTCCTGCGATTTCTGTCGTCATTGCGAGCGAAGCGAAGCAATCCATTCGTCCGCATGCGTGGTGACAATGGATTGCTTCGCTGCGCTCGCAATGACGTGGATATGACTTCGCCTTCTCGCGACGCACCGCGCCCGAGGTTTGCATGAACCATCTCCTCCCCTCGACAACGAGGGTGCAGGGAATGCCGGGTGCTGGCTAGCACCCGCGGTCTCGTGTGCAATGTGTGCAGAAGATGCGCACACGAGCATACAGGTACAGCCGAAGCAGTCCGGCATTCCCTGCGCAAGGAAGTCAACCGGTCTGAAAAGTCGAGACAAATCAACGTCGTGTGGTGGATGTGTTCACATTTGTGTCGCGATTCCCGTTGGTGTCTTGATGAAAATAAATATCAATCGCTATACAGCCCTGTGGAGAGTTTGGCTCCGCCTGCCTAGGCATGCCGCCCGGAAGCTCATAGTGCTGCAAGGCGGCCGGGGGGAGAATTGTTCGGTTGGCAAAGAAAACGGGCAGCCGGAGCCGTCGTTGATGCGCTTCGGCCAATCGTCGGAACGATCCAGTACCATGGTGTACCCGCTGGCTTGTGGCTTGAACCTTACGTCGCGGGCTTTTTCGCTTCGTGATTGGCCATCACGCCAAGATGGCAACGAGCGGTCGCATCACCGGCGCGGACTTGGGGGTTCTGCTGGCGGAGGTTTTCACGGCGCTTTCGAACATGATCGGTGTTGCTATCGCACGGCTTGCGACCGAACTACATGCAGCCAATGATCCGACTTCAACCGAGCGGCCGATGATGCGGCGGCTGTTTGTTTTTATCAAATACGTATTCTCAAAAATGAGATCGACCATCCGCTGGTTCAAGCCGCCACGCGTATTGCTGTTGCCGCTGGCGAAGCGAAGGGCGAGAACCGGGAGACCATCTATTCCATGATGTATGTGGCCTCGCTTTTCAATGAAGTGGCGAGGCTCCGCGGCGAGAGTTGAAAATCTTTTGAGGAGTCTCACTTGTCTGACCGTTGGTATTACGCCGATTACAACGGACAAAATGGACCGGTAACCCTTCAAGAATTGAAGGCGACGCTGTCACGTTCTGCTGAACCCGAGAACGTGCTGGTTTGGCATGACGGCTTTCCAGATTGGATGAAGGCCGGTGCTGTTGCCGAATTGAAAGCGCAGATTTCGAAGCCGCCACGGTTGCCAACGGACCAGATTCCTACTTGGCAGGTGAAGTGGTGGTGGTGGTACCCGGTCCCTTTCATTTCAATTGGTATCGGCAGCCAGGTGGGACGAAAAGTAGTGATTTGGAGTTCTGCGCAGCGGCGAACGGCAAGATTGCAAAAAAGGCTGCGTGATGCCTAAGCCTCCTTATCCCCGCATGACGAGCGGCGCGTCTGTACCATTGCGATGGTTGAACGGTACGAAAAAGAAATTAGGGGGGTCGAATGGCAGGCATTTGGAATAGGCTGTTCGGGAAGCGCCAGCGGCCTACAGCAGCGCTAACGTTGCTCGATTACGCCGAAAATTATCTGTTTGTTGTTTGAAGTCGGCTCGCAGGATGAGAAAACTCAAATCGCTGAACAACTGTTTGGGGCGGCAAGCAGCACAGCTCATCAGGTGGGCGCAGGCGATCTTCATTTGCTCATCAAATCCAGTAACATTGAAAAAGTGTCGCGGGCGGCGGTTTATTCCCGCCAGAAATTCGACGAGGTTTTTGCCAGCAACGAGGCAAGATTCGGGGCGGGCGCGTTGGCTCTGGTCCACTTCATTATCCTCAACTCGACGGGCGCGCTTAAAGACACACCGCGCGCAGAACTGGTGGCCCGGAAGGCAGCGCATCTCTATTCGGCCACATACGCCGGGAAACAATCGACCAAGCCGTATTAGCAGCTGTCACATGCTCATCATGACTGATTATTATTTTGCCTCCCTATCCCGCTCCGCCCGCGCAAACGCCTTCGCCCGCTCCAGAGCTTCTTCGCTGGTGAGGATGTCCGGCCGCAGCCGTCGGGCCAGGATGTCATCGAAGTAAAGAATTTGGATTCCCGGCCGTCGGCGAAACGGACTTCGAAGCTGCCGGACTTCGGCACGGCTTCATGGCGGATGATGCGAATGCAGTTTGGCATCAAAACAGAAGGACCGGTTAGATGTCGCTGTGTGTCCGCTTCTTCCGCCACAACGCAAATGCGATTAAAGCCAGCACCGCAATGCGAAAGGTGCTGGGCCGCCGATGTGCATCGTTTCCTAACTCACGTCGCCGTCGCCAGTGCATAGAGATCGTTCCCTGACTTGCCTCGCCCTCGCCAACGCTAGGCCGCCGCCAAACATACGCCAGATGGTTAGGATCGTTCCTAACGTGGCGGCCCTACTCAATGTATAAAAAGAGCGATGACCATTAACAGGACCGTCAATGCTCCAAGTGCGATCACTGCAATTTTGAACCAGATATCTCCAAAACTACTCCCGTCGGAAAACTCATACGGGAGTACCGATGATGTCTCTCCAGTCACCAATGATAGGCGATGAATGATAGGCGATGCGGTGATGATGAAAGTTGATTTATGTTAGGCAGCCGGCGCGTGGGAGGTTTCTGAAAAGGGGGTGCCGGACTCTCCCGATGCCTCAAGTCCAATCTAGCAGCAGGCATGGCGGAATTGGTGTCGCTGCCTGTCCCTCCCTCGGAACAAAGATTAAATTTACGCCGCGCCCTGCCACAGACCGCGCCTCGCCCTTGCCCCCGCGCCGCCGATCTACCGATCTCCCTCCGATTTCGCGATGATCGCAAGGCTCTCAAATTGGTTCGCTAGCGCTGCCCAGCTACGTGAAATATTCCTTAGCACGGCAGATCGGCGGGCTGAATTCCTAGGATTACCTGCGAGGGCTTTGTACTCCGCAGCATAGGCTCTGCATTGTTCGACTGAATGCATTTGGGCTCCGCGCGGAGCCGCCATTGGCCCTCGTGTTTGACGGCAACATCGTATTTCTTTTGCAGTTCCTATTTTTCCCGTCGGACTCCACTGTGTGCGTGCAGGATCGTCAAATGACAACCGTCTGGATCTATGTCGATACCAGCAGGCAAGTCGGCGACCGGGATCACCTCAAGGTTTTCGCGAACCGCGACGCCGCCGATGAACGGTTTGCGAAGAACGATCCGGAGGGCGTTGCGTTCGAATACGAGGTTCTGGAATGAGCCGGAGATGCGGCACGGTAACAGGCGCAACGAACCATGACCCTTCAGGGTGCCGCCCAAAGGGAATACAGCATGCCGACGACTAGAGCCACGCTCAAAATGATCGTCGCGATCCCGGCAATCTCGAGGATGGAAACCTGCTTTGGATCAACTGCCATCCGCCATTCACCGGCGGCTGCTGGGCGACGGCGTTGATCTGGATCAAGTAAGAGAAGACGCCATCGAGGGGAGCTTTCTTCAGCCCGCAGCTAACAGGATTGGCAACAACGTCACGGCGGTCAACAGTGCTCAGAGCAGAAGAGAAAGCGCGCCGACCTTAAACCACCCAACCATGGCAGCCCCCTTACTCTACACAGGGTGACCAGTGTTGATCTGGCGAAACCGAAAAGCAACGTCTTTCCTCTCACGCCTTAGTGACATGCAATATGCAGTTTGTGCCGCGGCCACCAGCCGAGCCGGCTGGAAGCGCCGATCACGCTGACCAGGCGGAGGACGGGCGCGGCAGCTCGGCCCAATGTCGACTATGACGACGTACCGGCTTCGGTGCAGGAGCTACTGGAGATGGCAAAGCGCTGAAGCCTGGACGAGACTTGCGCTCGATCAATGTGGAACTCCGCACCTCGCCCATCATTGCTGCTCGTAATGAGTGAGCATTGGCTGATGAGTAGGCCATTCATTTTCAAATGTCCGATAACCAATCAGCACGTCCAAGGCTGGTTGAGGATGAGGATGCGCAAGTTACTGAGTTCGAAGGAATGGCCTGCCCAGCGTGTACGCGGCTACACTTCGTCAATCGTAAGACCGGCGAGCTGCTGGGAGCCCGAAGCAAATAAGGACCAAGGATGCCGCTTAAGCTGATCCTCATTCCCGATTGCTCTCGCTGATCTCGGACTCGGCCTGAAGCCAAAACTCCAAGTCGCGGTCTGCAGAGCGTCCGTTCTGTCCCTAAATTTCCCGAGCACAGTACGCCTCTCCGACCTGGAGCCGAGATTTACCTGTCAGGTTTGCCGCCATGGAGCCGATTATCCGGCCGTCTTTGAGCATCGACGCATGAGGACCGGTTAGCCCCGGGTATCGCTGTCTGCCGATCTTCGTGACGCGGAGGGTCAGGGCTTCGGAGGCGGTCCTGCCTCGAACGCCATTAGATTGATTGTCTCTGGTGTGGACCGCGTCAGCCTCGCCCGGCACCCGCCTTCGTACGAAGGGCCCCAGCGGGGGCGACGCTGAGGCCCTTGCGGGCTGAGGTGTCGCACTTCGGCAAGCGCGACAGCGCCTCAACCCACTTCGCTCGCTCGCGTTCCTAACCTCCGCGCCGCTCCTTGAGCCCCATGCACGATGCGCCGGTTTCCAGCTGTTCCTGGCCTGGAGCGATGCAATTCTTAGGAACGAGTTGAGGACTGACGGCATAGAATTGGGCGGCGTCTCCCGTCGACGCCACGGCTCCAGCTCTAATCCACCGCCTCAACTTCCAAGAGCTGAGCCACCTAGTGGAGTTGCGTATGCGTCACTCGCAATCAATGGTGCCGTCAGAAGGCGGCGGGGATACGTATTTGGTGCTGGAGGACTTGGGCCGCTTCGGCCGCGTCTGGCGCGAGACCGCTGAAGCGGACGCCAACCACGAGATGCTGATCCGCGAACTGTTGGACGATCAATACAGCCGTCCGAGGCGTATCGTCGCATTCAATACCGCTGAGGGGTGGTCTCGCGACGTGACGGTCGATATAGCCGACGAGCTACGCCGACGGTTTGCCGAGTGCGATGACGTGCCAGTTTCCGTCGAGGAGTTCTTGGAGTTGGCGAGACGCTGAGCCCTCAAGTTCCGAAACGGATGTGAGCGCCGATCTGAGAGCGTGAGCGGCCCGACACACGATAGAGACGACATACGCTGGCCAAACCTGGCCCCGCCGGACTGGCCTGTTCTGGCTACGGATTTTTGGCAACGTTTGGGCTAAAGCTCTTGGCCTCGCTTGTGTCGCGAGCAAGCGAACGATACCGATCGATCTGCCCGGCGACTCGCTTCCAGCTATTGGCGAGGTCACGCAAAACCCGAGCCTCAGTTTCGCTTGCCGCCGATTTCATCAGGCGCAGACATTCTTCGGCTTGTTCCAGGCAGTACTGTGCGCGCATTGCTTCCTATCCACACTAGCCAACGCAAACAAGGTGATTTGGTTGCCACGCAAACAGGGCTTGCTTGCAGGTTTTTCCCACCAATGCTCCTTGGTGCAGCACATGCGCAGTGTGCCGAGTGCAATTCCACCGCTTTTTCCTTCCCTTCTTTGCGGATCTTAACAAAGGATAATGACGGTCGGCAATTTTCTCGATTAACTGAGCTTTTCGTGGGGGCGACTACCCACGGACTAGTCGATGAACTATTTCGATGAAGTCAGTACCAGCTATCGCCAGTCGATTGAGATCGCCTCGAACTACCTTGTAAGAAAGGGTTACCCCCGCGCCCGCCGCTCGAGACCAAGCGCGATTGCACGTCATCTCTCTCCTGAACGCTGGAGAACGTCGGCCACTTGTGGTCGCAATTAAGGCGATTTCCGAGATCGAATACCGAGCCTCCCTTCTGGGGCCTGTAGAGAACTTATCGAGCACCTTAGTCAGTCTTGCTGCTCGGACGTGAAGGGCCACCCCGCTCCAAGTTTCTCGCAGCGCCTCGATGACGTCGGCAAAGGAGCCTCAGGCAAATTGACTTTGGCCGAGATAGCAACCAAATGGGGTTGATGTATGTTCATGGTTCGCTGGGCGGCTCTTAGAGGAGCGTTCTATGTGCGATTACAGCTTACACGCGGTCGCCAGCCGTCCCGCGCAGGTCGCGGAAACGCTGGTTTCTTCCAAATTTCAAGCCACGACGACTCGAGGCTTTGCTAGTCCGAACGATCCGCAGGTCGCTGTCTGCCTTCGTCCCGGGACGGAGATCGCATTCGAGACGAACGTACAAAAAAGCGGCCTGTTGTTCCGCAAAGATATTGGCGATCGGCTGGCTCGCTTTCGGCAGATAGATCTCGATCAACCGATGCATCATCACGACGCGCTGGAGTTTTCCAACGGCACAATCGTTTTGGTGACCGATCTCATTCCAGGACAAAAAGCTACAGTGCTTCAACTACCCGCCAACCCCCTCGAGCAAAACGTTAGCAAGCCTCAGTCTGCCGCCCGACACAGCTTCGCTCAGCACACCTAAGGCTTACGTTCCGAGTGACCTCGCCCGCCAACTTTCGCGGGCGGGGCACTAGTGATGGTTTTTCTCTGCTCGGGTTGCGGAGCAGCTTACAAGGCTGCCGTTCAGAAGCTCACGGAGTCAAGGCAGCTAGGGTATTTTGTGTTCAGAGTGTAAAATCCTGGTCCTTTCTTGGCACGACGTTTACGACTACTCCGCTTTGACTCCGATGTTTGCAAAAAAGGCGGGCGCCAACCTAAGCGGCAGGGGCGCGGAGTTTTTGTGGCGTATCAGCGCAAGGAGGCGGCGATCGGCGTGAAGGCGCCCTACCTCGGGTTTGTTAGCCAGCGCTGGCGACCTCGATCGATAAAGTGCCGTCCGGCGATCGCTGGATCCACGAGATCAAGTTCGACGGCTATCGCGTTCAGCTTCATATCCATAACGACGCCACCAAGGTCCTTACCCGCTGCGGCAATGACTGGACCAGACGCTTCAAAAAAGTTGCCGACGATGCCTAATGCGGGCAGCGCCATTACCGATGGCGAGGGTGGTGGTGCCCGCCGCCGACGGCACCACTGATTTCTCCGTGCTGCAGAACGAATTGCGCGGCAAGATCGCGTTCGATCTGTTCTACCTCAACGGCCAGGATCTGCGAAAACTTCCGCTGATCGAACGCAAGGGGCATCTGTAAGAGACTAATGAGAAAACCGCGATCCAGTTCAGCGAAAGCTTCGAGGTCGACCAAGGAGATGTTCGCCCACGCCTGCAAGGTCAGGCTGGATGACGTCGTCTCAAAGGTCCACGACAGCCGCTATCTTTCAGGGCGCGGCCGCGACTGGGTCAAGAAAACCTGCGCCCAGCGCGAGACGCTGACCGTCGCTGCCTTTGCGCTCGACGGCAACGATTGAGACGGCATCTATGTCGGCCGGCGCAAGGGCGATGACCTGGCCTATGCTGGCAAGGTCGTCCACGGCTTCGACAAGAAATCATCCGCCGAGCTGCGCAAGCGCCTAGCGCCCCTGATCTGTAAAACCCATCCCTGCACCAAGCGGATCGCGCACAAGGGGATCTGGGTGGAGCCGGAATTAATGGCCGAGATTGAGTACCGCGCTAAGTCTGCCGAGGGAAAGGTTCGCCACCCATTCTTCAAGGGTCTGCGGGAGGACCTGTAGAGAAAGGGGGCCGCCAACTGAGGCGGCCTCTTCCAAGCACGACTTCCGCTTTGCTCTTCTTATCAACGGACATCGTTAGCTTGGCGCGGCGCATCCGATAAAGTGCCAAACTCGGAAGCCTCGCTGCCTGCACGGCACGTCCGTTGTAACTCCAGAGCCGAAAGTCGTAAACCGGCTTCGAACACGCTCGACGGCAGACTGATGGAACTCGGTGAGGCGACGACGCGGCGCCCCTGTCTTAACGTTGGCCACTTAGCGCTGGTAGAAGAGCTTCACGCGCTATTCGGGGAAATTGCCAGATTTTCGAGGGGGGCCGTCAGGCGGCAAATGAGCCCGGTTGATCCATACGATACTTCCACGGAGCCTCCGAAATCGTCTTGTAGCACTCGAGAAATGAGGCGCGAACCAAAGCCTACAGCGGCGGGTTCCGTCGCAGGCGGGCCACCAAGCTCCCGCCAGACGAAAACAAATTTTGGCTCACCCTCCTGATCTTCGGATGTCCATGTAATCGAGACGTGGCCGCCCGCCACAGTCAAAGCGCCATACTTCAAAGCGTTGGTCGCAAGCTCGTGGATTGCCAAGGACAGAGCGAGGGCCTGTCGAGATTTGACGATAAGTGGAGGACCCGAGACCGCAAACCAATCTTCATCAGTCCTATAAGGGATTAGGGCGGTGCTGATCACATCTTGAAGGGGCGCTGCAGCCCAATTTGCTGCGGTAAGTAAGTCGTGCGCTCGACCGAACGCTGCAAGCCGTCCTTGATACTTTTCAAGATCGGCTTTGCTCGACGTGTTGCGAAATGTCTGAGTGGCCACGGCACTAAGTACTGTGAGAGTGTTCTTGACACGATGCTTGAGCTCCTCATTGATGAGGTTCAGCGCTTCCCTTGCCATGTGCTCGGACGTGACATCTCTGCAGACGACAAGCACGCCGCCCACTTTGCCTTCGAAATCGATTGGACCAAAGCTATACGTCCACCAGACATCCTCGCGACGACCGTGACGCGTTACCGGTACCAGTTGGTCCTCATGCCAGGTGGCTCCTTTACCTGCCATGACGTACTCGATCTGGGGACCAATGGTGTCCCATATCTCATCCCAACAATCGCGGCCCCGTGCACCCAAAGCACTTGGATGCCTTTCGGGCCCCATCGTCTCACGGTATGCATCGTTATAGAACTGGATGAGCTCCGGTCCCCACCAGATGAACATCGGGTGACGCGAGGTGAGAACGAGCCGCACCGTAACTCGAAGGCTTTGCGGCCAAGTTTCTGGAGAACCGAGCGACGTTTTTGACCAGTCAAATCCCCTCGTCAAAGCGCCCATCTCGCCGCCGCCCGCCAAGAAGTCGCTGACTATTTTCCGGTCCATACGCGCGCAACCTCACTCAGACGCTCGTCGCCAAGCCTACAGCCCGAACTCCGCGAATTGCAATGTCCCTTCGGGTTTGACCAGACCACGGCGACTTTTGGTCGACTCCGGTGAATGTCTCAAAGGTGCCAGGACCCGACATGCTGCTGCTCGCTTCGTCACAGTGGATTGCGGGGCCTGCCAGCTTCCGGCCCAGCGTTCCTGTCAGGGCGGAGTGCATCTATTTGGACTTTGGAACCGAACCCGCTTTCTCACGACCACCGGCGCGCTGCCGGGACACCCTCCATTCGGCGAGAAGTTGGCTTGAACTACAAGTTCGACTGGGGCGGGCCGATCGCCAGAAGATATTGATCGCACGAAGGCCTCGACTTAAGGGAACGGCTGCCCGCTTCTGCATCTTTATGAGCTCAAGGCCTACACTTGCTCGTTCCTCGGGTTATTACTGCCCGCCTTTACTGGACGAGCACAAGCAGAGGACTCCGTGGCCCTCACCGGATGCCTACCGTCCAACTCGGCAATGCGGCGGTCAATCTCACCGATCACGCGCTTCGAGAACGGCCCGAGGTGCAGGTACAGCGCCATCAGCATCACGATGTAACGCAGCGCGCCTGGATTGGTCTTAGCGATCTCGACGAAGGTCTTCCAGAACGGCTCGCGAACCTCCGGTAGGATCCGCATGACCTTGTGTACGCTGTCGAGGCCGCCAAGTCTCTTGCGCATGTCGCCGTCTGGCAGGTCGCGGCGACGGTCGGAGCGGTCAAGCATGACGGCGAGCCGTGACAGCCGTCCCGCGTATGCCGTCGGGCAGAAAACGTGATCGAGCACTGCCTTGTAATCCACAAGGATGTCACGAAGCGGACGCTTGGTGTCGAAATTGCATCCGAGCGTGCATTGGTCGCCCGCCTGCTCTACCTTCATGAGGTCATGGCCGTTGTGCAGGCGGCCTTCCTTGGCTAGCCGCCGCGTCAGCTGTGTACCAGGCAGCGCATAGAGTAGTCCAACCATGCAGACTGGAATGTTCGTCTCCTCGATGAAGTCGATCATCGCCTGTCCCATCGAAACTTTCTCGGTATCGAACCCGACGATGAAGCCCGCGGTGATGAACATGCCGTAGCCGTAAATCTTATGGACGCACTCCGCGATGTTGCGCCTGGTGTTCTGCTTCTTCTTCATCTGCACGAGCGCCTCTGGATCCGGGCTCTCGATGCCGACGAAAATCGCGAAGAAATTTGTGTCCTTCATCGCCTGCAACAGATCATCGTCGTCCGCGATATTGATCGAGGCTTCGGTCGAGAACTCGAACGGATAGTCGCGCTCTTCCAGCCAGGCTTTGAGCTGCGGCAGCAGCGTGCGAAGGTTTTTCTTGTTGCCGATGAAATTGTCATCGACGAAATCGACATGCCCGCGATAACCGTGATCGTAGAGCGCTTGCAGCTCGGCGAGAATCTGATCGTTGGTCTTGGTGCGCGGCACGCGACCATACAGCTCGATAATATCGCAGAACTCGCAGGTGAATGGGCAGCCACGCGAATATTGCACGCCGATGAAGAGATAGTGATCGAACTTAATCAGATCGTAGCGGGGCATCGGGCTTAGGGTGACGTCGATCTTGAATTTCTCGGCGATGAACACGCCCTTGCGCTCGCCTCTTTCCCAGGCGGCGATGAAGTGCTGCATGACTTGCTCGGCTTCGCCGATCACCTGGAAGTCCGCGTCCGCGTAAAGATGCGGGCTGGAGGACACGTCAGGTCCACCGACGCATACCGGCTTGCCGTGCAGGTGGGCGAGATCGATCAGGTAGATGAAATCAGGCTGCTGGTTGAGCATGCCGCCGATCATCACGAGATCGGCCCAGTCGAGGTCCGCGTCCGTCAAAGGTTCAGTGTTACGGTTGACGAGACGGATGTCCCAATGCTTCGGCAGCATGGCGGCGACCGTGATCAGGCCGAGTGGCGCGGCCGGATACTTCGCGCCGACCAGTTCGCAGGCTTCCGTATAGTTCCAGAACGAGTTCGGAATGAACTTCGGATAGACCATTAGGACACGGCAGAGAATCGTCATGTGCCTCCCCGTAGTTTGGGGGAGGGTGTCACGCAGTTTGTCGGGACTCAAGGGGTCGATTCTTCCGAAAAGTTCCATTGCCGGAAGTGATCGGCGACCTATTCGATCACCTCGACGCGTGTCAGCAAGGTCGGTGGACTGTCGAGTCGGCGTCCTTTAGCCGGCCGTCTGCGCGCGCGCCCAGGCTGCCCGCTCGAAGTCGATCATGAAATCGCGCGTGATCGGCACCGCATCACGTTTGGTCGACAGCAGAATTTGAAACACCATGTGAGAGCCATGCAGGAATTCGAGTTCGACGGCGGCAAGATAGAATTCCCACATCCGGCAGAACCGCTCGTCGTAGATCGCAGCAGCCCGGGCTCTATTTTTGGCGAAGCGCTCGCGCCAGTGTTTCACCGTGTAATAATAATGCAATCGCAGCACTTCCATGTCGTTGCACCACAGACCGCAGCGCTCCGTGGCAGCGAAGGTCTCGGATAGCGCCGGCACATAGGCGCCAGGAAAGATGTATTTGCGGATGAAGGGGCCGGTGGTGCCGGGCTGCGACATCCGGCCGATGCAATGGATGAAAGCATAGCCGTCAGGCGCCAGGAGCTCGCGGATTTTCAGGAAATATTCATCAAAATGACCGATGCCGACATGCTCCATCATGCCGACCGAAACCACTCGGTCAAACTGGCCGGTGAGTTGGCGATAGTCTAACTCGCGAAACGAGACGCGATTGGAGACGCCGGCGGCCTCGGCATGATCTCGTGCGGCCCTGATCTGTTCGGGCGAAACATTAACCGCGGTGACATGGGCGCCTGTTTCGCGCGCCAGATGAATGGCGAAGCCGCCCCAGCCGGAGCCAATCTCGGCGACCGTCATGCCGGACTTTAATTGCAGCTTGCTGGTGGCGTGAATCAGCTTGTTGCGCTGCGCCTGTTCGAGCGTTTCATGCTCGGGGTCTCGAAAATAAGCGCAGGAATATTGCATCTGATCGTCGAGGAACAGGCGGTAAAGCTCGGTCGAGATATCGTAGTGGTGGCGCGCATGGGCGGCGGCAAGCCCGATCGGATTGGCCTGATGCCAGCGGCGCAGGCCGCGCCACACCCGCCGCATCAACTTTTGTGAGCCGTACGAATAAAGCCCGGCGCGGTTGACGGAGAACAGCAGCAGAAAATCGTGGATTGCGGCACCGTCCTCCAGCGTCAGACTGCCGTCCATATAGGCTTCGGCGGCGTATAGCTCCGGATTGATGAACAGCTTGGCGTAGAGCCTGCGATCGTGGAGGTGGATGGCGACGTCGGGCCCGGGCCGGCGTTCGCCGAAGACATGGACCTTCCCCTCGGCATCGCGGACTCGCAGGGTGCCCTGGCGGATGAAGCGTCGAAGCAGATTGGACAACAAGCGCACGTTGCCGTCCTCCGTGGTCACTGCAAGTCTCTTTAGCAATGTATCCGAAGGAGGTCACGGGCGCCAACAACGGAAGTCGCAACCGGATATTCTCATGTGCCGCTCTTGCAGTACAAGCCGTGTTATCCTTCTCCTTTTACCATCCTCTTGAGCATGGCAATTTGTCGGAAGAAGTCTCTTTTTGGCTGAGCCGGGCTGCCAAGCACTTTCGCGCCTGCATCCACATCCGAAATGACGCCCGCCTGCGCCCCGATCTCCGCGCCTTGACCGATCCGAAGATGTCCGGCCATAGCCGCCTGCCCCCCGACGCGAACGAAATCCTCAAGCACGGTTGAACCCGAAATGCCGACCTGTGCGACGATGACACAACACCGGCCGAGGATAACATTGTGGCCGATCTGGACGAGGTTATCGAGACGGGAGCCGGCGCCGATCACCGTGTCTCGCGATGATCCTCGATCAATCGTGCTATTCGCACCCACTTCGACGTCGTCTTCAAGGATGACTCGCCCAAGCTGAGGAATAGATAGAAATCCATCTGTGGTAGAGGCGAATCCAAACCCTTCCTGTCCGATCCGGGCGCCGGGGTAGACGTAAACGCGTGCTCCCAGAAGCGCATGGCTTAGACTCGCATGTGCGCCAATCCGGCAGTCCCGACCGACAATCACGCCGCTGCCGATAACCGCGCAGGGACCGATCCGACAGCTTGTTCCTATCTCTGCTCCGGCCTCAATCACGGACAGCGGCCCGACCTCCGCAGACGGATCGACGCGCGCCCCCTCTGCGACAATTGCGGACGGATGGATGCCGGGAGAAACTGGAGGCACGGGATAGAAGAGTGCAGCAACACGCGCCCATGCCGCGTAGGGTTCGGTGGTCCGGATCGCCACTGTCCCAGCAGGCACTCGCGCTGCCATATCAGGATGCACAATCACAGCACCGGCCGATGTCTGATCGAGTGCCGACGCATAACGTCGATTATCCAGAAAACTCACTTCATTCGAGCCAGCCGTTTGCAAGGGGGCCACACCTTCGAGAAGCAGTTCGAGTTCATCCGCAACCCCGCGTGCCGTACTCGCAACAACTGCAAGCGAATGTGGCCCACTTCGGCGAAAGAACCTTGCGCTGCCCAAAGTTGCTTCAACCATTGGCGTTCCCAGCTAGCGAACCGGTTCAGCTAGCGTTACCTTTTTTGACTGGCGCCACAGAACTATCGGCGCTTTGATACAGATCAAATGCGTCAGCCCCTTATTGGTCGCAACGTGCGTGCCGCCCTGGGCCGCTCGCCTGCCGTGCCCCGCCACCTCTAGGAGCGCCCCGCCTCGCATGATCTCCGCATCTACAAACGAGATGTCCGCGGCGCTATGACATCGCCGGCTTCCTTCTTGTTGCCGGCGGTAATCGCCTGTTATCCGCTTCGATCGATGCCAGCCAGACTAACAGCGTGAGGAAGCGCCTGCCTACCCGATCAACCGAGCACGGTTCATCGGCGTTCTAGGCCGAACTGCCTCTCGCGTCACTGGCGCGGCCGCAGCGCGACGCCGGGCCTCACGATGCAATTGGCGGGATAATCAACCTATCGGCAATACACTATGGCGATTGCAGTCAGGAGCCCGGCCATCGACGGGGGCGTCCCTACCGCGATGGATAGCTTCATTTTGTGCCTCCTCTCTTTCAGGAAACATAAATTGATCCCGCGCACGTACGAGGCGAAGGGAACTTGCGGCCATGCGAGGTCGCGTCAGTTGGTCTGGATATGTCCGAGTCGGGTCTGTCGTCCGCTTTTCCCCTAACCGCGTTCCAAACCAGTCATCGAGTCTTAAAAACGCATAGAAGGACGCCCAAATGAAAAAGCCCGCCCGAAGGCAGCCTTTCAGCTCGAACCCGATGGGCGCATGGTGCTAAGGCGGTGTCTATCGGCAAGTCAGCGCCTTGCGAAATCCCTCAGCCAAAGCATCTTCCTCAGAGCAAAACCACCGATTGGCCCGCTTCAGGCGTCGATAGCTCCCACAACTTGGCAGGTGATAAATGCCCTCGTAGCCTATGGCGCGCAGCGCGAGCTTAGCTTGATCGGGCATCCTGGCGGCATGGCGGTGTCGACGCGGAATAGCTTGTCACGTGTTCGGTTCTCATGGCCGGCCTGACAACCGCCGCCGATAAGTCGCGCTCCATGTGATTCCATCCTCGCAGGTCGCGCGGTTCTGCGAAGCATCCGTTCCACAGTCCGCGCCGATTCTCGCGTGCGTCAGCTTCCTCTGCCGCGAAACGGGCCTCTGCGGTAGGATCGAACTTGATCGCCCATCCTTCGCGAACGAGCCACTCATTGAGCGTCGTGGCCTCGCTTTCAATCGAACAAATCCCGATCCGCCGGTGCTTGTAGACGTCCCCGCGTTGGTCGAGACACATCTGGTCGATTTCAGGTGCATCGATACCGTCCAGCCGATAAATCGTGCGATCCAGTTGGAACGTATCGCCATTAGTCACAACAATTTCGGCCGCCAGGCTTGGCCCGGCCATCGCCAACAACAACGCCGCAATGAGAGCGCATGTGTTCCGCTTAGGTGTTGGGTGGTTCGGCAGCGTCGAGAAACAAGGGTCCACTTTCCTGTTGGAAAGGCGGACCAGATCGGGTCAGCGTTCGGATCAATGCTATCGAACCGTGGCAATCAGGGTGATTACTGACGTGCCCGCAGCCGTAGGCCCCTTGCCTGTCACCTGAACGGAGAAGGTATCGGTGCCGATGTACCCAGCGTTTGCTGTGTACTCGAATGTGGATTCGTTGAGTTGTCTCAACACTCCGTATCCGGGTTTTTGCGCAATGCTCGAACTCGCTATTACGCCTTCTATCCTGAGGGGGAAGAGGCAAGCTCCTCCGGACACGACGTTAAAGAGCCCCGTCGAATAAGTTTCGGCAGTTGCGGAGTGGGAGTGCGGTATGGGGCGTTATATCGACGAAATCCTGCAGCCCGGCGAAAGAGTGCTTTATTCGACCAACGAGCACTGGATGTTCTTTCTGCCGGCAATCGCGGCGTGGATCGTGGCGGTCGCATTTCTGGTGCTGCGGCGCTTAGCCACTGCCGACGCGCTGATGTTGGTTTGCTTGGCATTGGCGGCAGTCGCTGGACTTGCGGCCTTGTACTGGACGGCGACGGCTTGGTTCCACCGCTGGACCACCGAAACCGACGTCACCAATATGCGGGTCGTCCACAAGACCGGTTTCATCAAGCGGCGGACTTTCGAGATGAGCCTCGACAAAGTCGAGAGCGTCGACGTCAACCAGAGCATTCTTGGCCGCCGTATGAACTACGGCGACCTCACCATTCAGGGCGTCGGCGAGGGTACGCAAAGCATTTCCACCATTGCCTCGCCCCTCGCGTTTCGCAACGCCATCACGACAAGACCGGTTGGCACGTAAATCACGGCATGGTGTGACAGGCGCCGCCCCTCACCAAAAAAGCTGCTTCACTCGAAATTTTTCCCCCTCCCCGGCTAGATCGTACGACCGGCCCGCCCGCCCTTCGCAACCAATAATGATCCCAAAACTTCGGTGAGATTGGTTGTGCAACTTCGGTTGGATGCCATGCACTTTAGCCAACGGTGTCACATACGCGGCTGCTCAATGATGCGTACGCGGCAATAGTGCCGAATGGAACTTGCGTGCGTGTCGTACTTGGAATGGTTCAAGTTGGTCGCGCCTGCGTTTCTGATTTCTATTTTCATTGATGTCGCAATCTTCTCAATCCGGTGGTGGTTCATTGAGGTTGCTTCCCGCTTAACCTACCGGGATGCGGCGGTGCGTTTCTGTTCGCGTCATCGTTCAGGCTCTTGGCAATTTGCAACTGACCTCACGCGGGCTACCGCGCGGGAGCGCCACCGCGCACCGTGACACGCAACCGCCGGCCCATCGCATTGAGAACATGGCTTTATTGGATCGCCGGCAAACGCACTATGCACGTAAAAAAGCCCCGGCACTGTGCCGGGGCTAAGGCTTTGCTTGCTGGAGACAAGCGGTTGATCAGTAGCGGGCCGCCACTGGCGGCGCCCCGTAACCGCCGAAGCGGTAGTTGATGCGCAAGGTGACCATATCCACGTCCTGGCTGACCCGGTTGTTGAGCAGAACACCGGTAAAAGGTGGGGCAAGCGTGAACGAATTATTGGCATCGCCCATGAACAAGTGGTCGTATTCAAGACCGACCGACCAGTTCGGTGCAAAGCCGTACTCAAATCCGACACCCACGACGCCGCCCCAGCGGGTCGCACTTGCCGAGGCCAGTTCAATGCCGGTGGGGGCATCGAGGATGCTAAAGCGGTTGCTTGTCACCGCCGCGCCGCCCTTTACGTACAGCAGCGCTGCATTCCAGGCGTAGCCGATCTGGCCGGTAAAGAGGCCGATGCCATCGGTTTTGGTGCGAGTGGAGAATATCCCAGGAAAGAGCAGGCTGTCGCGCGTGTGGCTGAGATCCGCCCAATCGCCCTGGGCTTCCAGACCAAACACCCACTGATTGGCTTGCCAGCGATAACCGATCTGGCCGCCGACGACGCCGCCGGACCGCGAGTTGCAGCCCTCATCGAAGGTGCCCAACACGAACACACCGTCGGGAACGAAATCCCAGCAATTGCGGCTCTGACCCCAACCGCCATTGGCGCCGATGTAGAAACCGCTCCAGTTGTAGATCACCGGAAGCGGCGCAGGTGGCGGTGCTTTGACCGCCATATCAGCGGCCGAAGCGGGAGAGCCCATCCCGAGAGCAAGCAAACCGATCGTCCCCAGTAAAAACTTCTTCATCGTAATTTCTCCATCCCGCCGCCTTGTTGCGATCATCGAGTTGAAGTGCGCTTCCGAATTGCAACTGTAAGTAAGTTTGCATGATTTTCCCGGAAATGGCGTGACTTACCGGCAACAGTCCACTTTTGAATTGCGGCGGACCTGTGACAAAGCAAACACAACGGCCTCCGGGCGGCACGTCTCCGAAAGAACTCTCTTTACTGGTAGATTTTCCCCTTGCGCGACGGCCTCCTGCTAGAGGCGCGCCGATGATCCACTATGATTGTGTAGAACTGTCGCTGGATATAGGAAGTTTGATCCGAAACGCGGCGCCGCCGTGATCCCGATTTTTTGCCGATATCTCCCCATTGTGGGCCTCGACAATGGTACGCGCGATGGACAGTCCCATGCCCATGCCTTCGGCCTTGCTGGTGAAAAACGGTTCAAAAGACCCCTTTCAGTTTGTCTTCGGGGATGCCCGAGCCCCGATCCGATATAGATAGGTCGGCAAGGTTCTCGACGCGCGAAGTTCGGATGCTGATGATACGATTTTCGCTCGGCGTGTCCTTCATCGCGTCGATGCCGTTCATGACAAGATTCAGAACGACCTGTTGAATCTGGATGCGGTCGCCGAGGATCGGAAGCGCATCCGGTGTGATCGAACTGGTCAGTTCGACCTTTCGTCCAACGGAGAGCAGAAAGAACTCAATAAGGTCATTTAAGTCGAAGTTTTTCAGTTCAAAAGGCGCTTTTTTCAGGAGGCTGCGCATCCTCCGGATGACCTCGCTGGCGCGTCGGTCATCCTGCAAAATATCCTTCACAATATCCTTGAGTTCAGCGATGTCGGGTATTGGCGAGATCTCGTTCAAGGTTTCGGCGTTTGTCAGAATAGCGCCTAACGGCTGGTTGAGTTCATGAGCAATGGAGAAGGCCAGTTCGCCAGCCGTCGAGACGCGGTTGACATGAGCAAGCTCTGCCATGCGCTGCTGGGACTCCACTTCCGCGAATTGACGCCGACGATGCTCACGTAGCAGCACCACGATAAGCCCTGCCTGTACGAGCACGATGGTGATAGTCAGCGCGATTTGCCACCAGTAACGCTCCCACAGGGTTGCCTCGCGGAAGTAGATTGTGCTGCCGGGAGGCAGCATGCTCTCGGCGATTCCCCAGCGCTGCATTTGTCGCCAGTCGAATACTGGCGGCGCAGGTTTCACGAATGTCGGCTTGATGTCGGCAGGCTTTTCACCGTCAAGTATGCGCAGGGCAACGTCCGCTGTCGCTTTGCTCAGTAGAGCGATGGATTGCATCGGCCCCCCAACAATGCCATCCCCGAAAAAGGGACCATCGTGGGAGAAAATCGGTGCGTTGGCCACTGCAGCAAGCCGGAGGAGCGCGCTATTGCTTTCATGCGTCACGCCTGCCCCATCAACGTTCATGAAGAGCCAAAAGATTGCATTATCTGGTGGGAGAGCGGCTGCATCTTTCAGAATGTCTTCGAATGACAGATCGTTGTAATACCGAAACTGCACGCGCCCGGCCAATGGCGCGGTTGTTCTCCGCAGCTCTTCGCGCCAAAACGTCTCGTTAGGCGAAGTGCCGACAACGACTGAAATGATCTTTGTAAGTGGCAGGACACGCAAAATATTCTCAAAGAAAACGATGTCATCGTTGGAAGACGCCACCACGTGTCGTACTCAGTCAGCTTTTGGAAGTCCACCCGGCGGCGCTCAACAGCCGAGAAGACCATCGGCGTCGTCGGAAACAGATCTTTGCGGTGCCGCTGGACGAAGTTCGCGGCAGGGGCGCCGATGGCGAGGATTAGATCGGGTGGCTGATCAGCATTGAGAGCACGGAGATAATCGACAAATGGACCATCTGATTTGTCACTACTCAGACGGGCGCTCAAAAGTGACTGATCCTGAGAATCCACAGACTTTCGTCGGCTCATTTCAGTACGAAGGGCTTCCGCATAAGTAGTCCACGGCTTGAAGCGAAGGCCGAAGGAATGGAGCATCAGAACGCGTTTGGGCTCTGGATCAGCCGCCTGACTTTGGCACAGCGTCGCCAGCAATAATGCGATGGCCAGCGCAGAGGTGAAGGCCCGCGCGCAAAAAGTTCGCCATGATAAGGCACTCGACCAGAAACGCATTGCCGTCCTACTCCGGCACCTAACCGTGTATCAGGACCGTAAGGGCTCGACCCGATGATTGACAGAAAAAAGAGGGCTATTAGCAGCCGCGCTGTCGGGCCCGGAGCCGATGTCCGAGATGGGTCCATTCGCGTCGGTTTGGCCGGACGACGGCTACTTCCGATCTACCCCGGTGAACGGACGTCATCAGGATAGGCGGGCATGTCTCAAAGGTGCCAACAACGGAAGTGAAGCGCAGCCTACTTGAGCATTGGTGCCTTGACCGGATACGCGGGTGCCGCTGGAAGCTCGCACGGCGTTCACAGTGATTGCTTCTCCTGGCCTCTCAAGGCTTCCAGAAGTTCTTCGGTCGAGAAGGGCTTGATGAGAACCGAGATACCTTGCGCAGAAATCGAGTCTACCGTTTGCGATCTGATGTCGCCAGTCATCACAACGGCCGGTACGTTCTGGCAGAGAGCGGCGCGCAGTTGCCTGATGCTCTCGACGCCATTCGGTGAGCCACGAAGGTTAAAGTCACAAAGCAGCACATCCGGGCGCAGGCCCTGCTCTCTGATCAGAGTCAAGGCTTCTGTCGCCGTTGCGACAATGGTGGCGTCAACCCCTCTCGTCTTCAAGGATTTCCTAAGCGCCGAGCGCACGGACGCTTCGTCCTCGATCGCGAGAACGCTGCCCCGGAGGGCATTATTGTGAGGATGCAGCGGCGGTGCTGCATCCGGCGCCTTGACGCTGGATCGACCGCGCGGAACCTCAATGAGAAACCGTGTACCTTTCCCGGGGATCGAACGCACTTCGATCCGGTGATCCAGGATGTCTCCGAGCCGCTTCACGATCGCAAGGCCTAAGCCAAACCCGCCTCGCTCCACGCCGTCGGTCCCCTGATAGTACTCCTGGAATATGCGCGGGAGCTCGTCTTGGGCGATGCCGACGCCACTGTCCCAGACTTCGATACGAACGTCGTCGCCGGCTCGCCGGCATCCCAACAGAATTTGTCCCTTGTCGGTGTATCGGATCGCATTCGACAACAAGTTGCGGATCATCTCCGCGAGCATGTGCCTGTCACTGCGGATGATGAGCTCGGAACGGACGATGCAGAGCCGGAGCCCTCGTTCCAGTACGGGCGCGGCGAAGTCTGCAGCGAGCGACCCGAAGATTTCGCTCAGCGAAAACTCGCTTACGAATGGACGCAGGTTTCCGGATTCCAGCCTGTTCACGTCGAGCAGGCTCGAGAGGATGCTGGTCATGGTGTCCAGTGATCGTCCGATTTCAGTGACAAGATTGCGGGCCTCGCCGCTCGGATGATGTAGCTCAAGCGCTGCATGCAGGAGTTTCAGGGTCTGCAATGGCTGTCGCAGGTCATGGCTTGCGGCGGCCAGAAAGCTCGATTTGGCGCGATCGGCCATTTCTGCTGTTTTCCACGCGAGCTTCTGCTCGGTAATATCCCTCGCAACCTTTGATGCTCCAACAATTCTTCCCTCAGCATTTTTCACGGGAGAAACGGTCAACGAAATACTGACAAGGCCGCCATGCTTGCGTTGCCGAACCGTTTCAAAATGATCAATCCGCTCTCCTCGCCTGATACGGGCCAGAATCTCGCGCTCTTCGTCAAGCCGATCTTGTGGAATTATTATAGTGACGGGTTGGCCAATCGCCTCTTCCGCGGTGTAGCTGAAGAGGCGCTCCGCACCCCTGTTCCAGCTGGTGATGATGCCGTTCAGGTTCTTGCTTATGATCGCGTCATCACTGGACTCGACGACGGAGCCAATCCAACGCAAGCGTTGTTCACTTTGGCGGAGGGTTGTTTCGACTTGGACCCGTTCGATGAGATCCGCAGCTTGTCGAGCGAGCACGTCCAGCGCTCGAAGCTCGTCCTCTGCTGGGGAATGTGGCTTCTGCCAATGGGTTGATATCATGCCCAGCAGCCGCCCGGAGCGCGAGATGAGCGGCGTTGAGTGCATAGCCCGAAGACCCACTTGACGAGCGACCTTGAGGTCAGCCGAGCCTGCCATGAAGTCTGCACATTCGACGTCTGGCACAACGACCCGATGTCCTACCGACAAAGCCATGCCACAGCTGGTCCCGGAATCGCGGTTAACCCGGTCCCAGAATGCGATTGCTTCAGCGGGAAATCCTCGCGAGGCCAACAGTCGAAGTTCATTCCGCTCGGGATCGTACTTCTGCATGCTCCCCACGTCGGCGCGCATCAGGTAGACGGCTGCGTCCAGGACGCGCTCGTAAAGCACGTCGAGGTTACCTTCCTGAATCAGCAAAGTGCTGATTTCTTGCAGTCGAAGCGAGGCGTCAACCTTGCCATTCAGTTCGTGAAGCATATGGCGAAACAATCCCCGTGGTCCTGCGTCAATCTGAATGTGCGATTGTCTGAAGTCAGTCTTAGCACACGGCACGGAGTATGGGCACGGAACTGCTCCAGACGCTGCGACCCAATCTCCGTTCTGGGTGGCGACATCTGCTCACTACCAGCGTAGGTCAGCTTTACACTTAGAACGGACATAAGAACGGGGTTGGTCAGGTGCGCCCCGTTCCCTTGATCAGCCCCTTGAACGAACTCGCCCGCAGTAAGCCTTCCGACGTGATGTCTCGGTATTCAACATCGGCATAGAACTTTGGCTCTGCGATGGAGCGCGTTCGAAATCAGACGTTTTGAGTGCCTGACAATCGCGCGACATTCGCCGCGACAATCTTCTGGTAGTTTTCGATTACAAGCGAGGGATTGCCGCCACGAGCGATAATCGCCTTGGCCTCCTCCATCGCATTCATCTTCTCGGACACCATAAGAAACATTTCGGCCGGAGTGCTCTTGCCGAGGGCCATCATCCGGAGGCGAATTTCAATAACTCGGGCCGCGTCCGCCATGAGCGTCATAAACGAGAAAATCAACATGTACTTGACCTCACGGCGGGATGCCGCAGTCCCTAACAATCCCTATACATGTTCGTTCCTAGCGCTTTCGTTTAAGAGCCTTCACGACGCGCTTGCGGCTATATCGCCCCTCGTTTCCAGCTCATGCGCGCTACATCGACTATTTTGTTCGGAAAGTAATCACGCCGCGCGCCCCGGTATTCCTCGGCGTGTGGCGCTTGTGCTTACTTGATGTAACGCGGCTGTGATTGACTCGAACATGTGCGTGATGATGAGAAAATAGATGCACGATGCACGCTACTTGCTCTCGCGTTCGTGGGCATCAGTACGTATCTATGAATCATAGGTAGGAAATTCGCCCCAAGGACAACACTCCGCAAAAGGAGCCTTACTATGGCGAATGTTCTAACTTCTGGGGCCTGGCTTTCTGCCCCGACTAAAAAACCCTCATTTTTAGCACGATTATTCCGCGTCCAGATCGACTCACGTCAGCGACGAGCTGACCGCGTGGTTGAGCAGTACATTGCTACCCACGGACTGCATAAGCTATCGGATAACGCTGAACGGCAGATCGAGCGTCTGCTTTTTGAGAAGGGCCAGCAAGCATGGTTACGCTCATCATAGTGCACGTAGCAAAGAAGCTCGCTCGCTTTGGGAAAGATGTTTCTGAGTCGTGGCGCGAAGCTCAGCGGCTTCGCCGTAGCCTTCCCGGCCCAACCGAGGAGTAGCTACACGCCTCATCCACTTCATCGAAACGTCGCTTCGTCAATTCAATCGTCTTGAGGACGGCTTTCGGAGCGCCTTGCCCGTCTAGGACCACCATCAATTTCCCGACCTCCGCAGAAAGCAGGCCCCGACTTTCCGCCCAGCAGGTCGCACACTTAGTTCCCGACAAAACCAGCTCCAGGAGCCGATTGGCTAAGTCGGGACCATCGCCAAATGAAAACGTCTCTAAATCTTGCCAGCGATGGGGCGAAAGACTGATGCTCGTTTTTGGCGGCGTCAACGCTATCGAAATGGACCGCCCGCGCCATGTCCGGGTTACCCCCGTTAGCGACCGAACTGCGGACATCATCAGTGGTCCGTTTCCTGCCAATGGCGGACATGCAGGTGCAGACCTTGATCAAGCCATCAACGAGCGAACGGAGCCTAGGAACGCCCTGCCAATGCTTTGAGTGGCTCGATGAGCGACTGCGCGGCGAAAGGCTTGTAAGAAATGCGATGCATCCAGAGGCCAGCGCAGCCTTGCGAACGGCAGGGTCTTCATTCCCGGTAATGTAGATAACCGGCACGGAAACGCCTGCGGCTTTGAGACCATGTCTCAGCTCGATCCCTGACCCGTCGTTCAGGTTGATGTCGAGGATGACGCAAGCCGCCTTCTCGAAATCGGTGTGGCTTTTGAAAGTCTGCGCGGACGAAAACAGGATGGGTTCGTACGCATGCTGCTGGAGCAAGCGCTTTACGCACTTCAACATTCCTGGGTCATCATCGACCACTAGAACGAGGTTCCGATTTGGCATCTAAGACATCCCTGACCTGTCCGCCGACACGCCTTGAAGCTCTTAAACTCTGCCCAATCCGAATATCAACTTTGACGCAGATCAACGCCTTGCGGTTCCAGAGCGGGAACGCACGCACCGTCGGCCCAATGCGAAGCCTGTTCGAGACAGTCTTTCGGCCTTAGCCGTTTCAGCCGGTCTGCGCAAATTTGATCGTTGAGACGGGCCACTTTCCACCGTGGCCCCTGATCGAAATTCGTAGGCCGTGCTCCTCGTCAAGCCAAACGTTCTCTATCGTCCCGGTCTTTCCGTCAGTGAGAACTACGGCCTTGCCGACAAGCTCAGACCAGGCCTCATCGAACGCGCCAAGGATCCGAGTTGCCCATGAAAGCGGACATCGCTCAATATAGTCGGCATGTCTCAAAGGTGCCAAAAGCGGGCTACCCAACCTTGTAGTTCACTCTAGCTTCTGCAAAGCAACGCCCGAGGACATCAATGGGCGGCTTACAATCGGTTTTGAACTTCAGATTTGGCGCGATTTGTGCTGGCACCTGTATGGGTGCTTGGTCATTAACTTGAGGCTTTGCTTGCTTGAGTGGCAGCCTGTCACTTTTAATCGAGCGGTTGGCTATCTGCTGAGTAAATATCGCAGAGGTCTCTATACCGGACTGGGAACGTGCCGCTGCGTCCGAAGGAATGACCTGCTGCACCGCCATTGAACTAGTAATGCACGAGATAGGTGAATGAATGCAACGTGATTGTATTGATAAGCATGATGCTCCCAGTTCGCACTGCCAAGCAGTGCTTTGAGGTTTTCAGTGCATGCGAATGCATGCGCCACAAAGAGGACAGCGCTCAAGCCCGTCACGACCTCGATCATCGTACCGCTCGCTTTTGCGCGCCCGCCCGAGGGATGATTTATCCCGGCACTAAGTTTAGGATAGGTGAGTTGTCGTTAATATTGTTCTGATGGGCATTGTCCTAATGGACTCCGCGCGGTCGCAAGGACCTGACCTGCCTGCGCTTGGCGAAGGCGCGGTTTTCACGACACAACGGGCAGATTTCGATCGCGCCAGTTCACCTCACGGCTTGGCGTTTCGCGTGATGCTGCCTGCTTCTCCCGACTATGCCCACACCCTGGACTGATGTCGGCTTCGGGTCCAATCGCGTCACTTTGGCCGTCGGCCGACTACTTCCGGTCTTCCCTTGAAAGCGGACGTTGTCAGGGCCAGTGAGCATGTCTCAAAAGTGCCAACAGTGGACGTCAGGTCTATTTGAATCCGGCCCGGTAATAAGCTGCCAGCCCATCAATCTCGCTCGCGGTTAGCTTCGCCGCGATGGTCCTCATTCGTCCATAGACATCGTTGCGCCGCTCGCCCGAGGCATAGAGCTTTAACTGCCGGACGGTGTAATCCCGTCCTTGCTCGGCAAGGATGGGAGTCTCAATAGGGCCGCCCGATCCGAGGCGATGACACGACGCGCAGGGCGGAATGTTGCGGCTGGGATCGCCAAGTTCGACCAGGCGAACTATCGCCCGAGGCGACTCCGCGAGCGTCGTTACGTTCGGATTGCGCTGTGGCTGAGCTGCGTAATACGCGGCAACATCAGCTAACGTTGCCTCATCCAGGGCCTTCGCGATGCCCGTCATCAACTGATGCGTTCGGCTGCCTGTTCGATAATCGCTAAGCTGCTTGTAAATCGCCGCGCCCGATTGACCGGCAAGATGCGGATTCTCCGGGACGGCCGACACGCCCTGCTCGCCATGACATGCGACGCAAATCTCTTGCGCTTTGGCGCGGCCCCGTTCCGGTTTTGCGTTGGCGAGAATTTGCAGCAGGTCGGGCGTCCACACCACTTGCGAAACCGGTGCCGGTGGCGTGCGATCGGCAACCTGTTGCCGTGCGGGCGATCCCGGCAAAATTCCGAGCGCCCGGCAAATCGCGGTGTAGGCGTCGATCCCGTCGCTGCGGCCTTGGACCACGGGAATGATCACCACGCCCAAGACGATGCCGCTGAGCACAATGCCGAAAATGGCGACGCTCGCCCAAATCCGCCATGGCTGATCGAGGACGTGGGGCTCGGACTCGGATGTATGCGCCATGGCGCGCTCCCTAATGCATCCGATGCACCATCGCCGCCGGCGACGGCTCGATTACGAATTGGGCGATCGGGTAGCCGTATGCCAGCAGCATCAAGACAAGGACCAGCACGTTCCACAGCCCAAAGCCATTGAGCGCAGCCGGAACGCGATGCGGCGGATGCACCGCCAATGCGTAAAGTGGACGTTGAGCCACCGGCAGCGGGCTGCGATGAAGGACGGCGAGATTGCGTACGAACAACAGGGCAGAGGCGAGCAACACGAGACCGCCGAAGAAAGACACAAGTACCCACGGCCCCCAGGCGGCGATAATAGGATCGGCGTAATTAAAATTGGCGACGCGCCGCCATTGGCCTTGCAGGCCCAGCAAGTGCCAGGGCAAGGTCATCACCATCATGCCGATGAACCAAAGCCAAAGTTGCCAACGCAGCGGTGCGGGCGAGGCGTGCTCCCGGCCAGTCAGATGCGGCCATATCTCGTAAGCGATCGCGAAGTACATGATGACGACGGAGCCACCAAAGATCAGATGAAAGTGCGCGGTGACCCACGACGTGTTGTGCACCATAGCGTTCATGCCGTATCCCATATTGATCAGCCCGCCGAAACCACCGAAGCCGAGCATGACGAAAGCAAGGCCGGTTGCGAGGACGGCCGGCCGTTCCCAGGGAAGCCTTGCCATCCATCCGAAAACACCGCGGCCGCCGCGCAGCCGTCCCGCGATTTCCAACGATGCCATGATGGTGAAAATCGTCAGCAGCGTCGGCACCGACACGAAGGCAGTGAGCAGCATTTGGATAAACTTCCAGCCGTTGCCGTGCTGGGGGTCCATCATTAGGTGATGCATTCCGACCGGCAAGCTATAAACCAGAAATAGAATGAAGGTGAGGCGGCCCATCGTATCGCTGTAGAGGCGTCCGCCGGCCGCGCGCGGGATCATTGTGTAAAGCGCGATGTATGCCGGAATGAGCCAGAAATAGACGATGGCGTGCAGCGTCCACGAGAACAACGTGCGTGCCAGACCAGCATCGATGGTTTGTACGATGCCCAGCGATGCCGGAATGACCTGGAAAAGCAGTTCTGCTGCTACGCCGACGGTGGTCCAAAGCCACATCACCGCGTTTGCGACCGTTGCGAACATCGCCAACGGCACGGGCTGCCCCGGATTTTCGCGCTTCCACTCGCGCATCGCGACGAACATGAGAATGCACCAGACCCACGAGCCGACAACGACAAGAACCAGTCCGATATAGAACCAGGGGCTCGCCGTGAGCGGCGGATAAAATGTGAAGAGCACCGAAGCCTGACCCATGATGATCGGGATCAGCACCATCACGACGCCAACGATCGCTATCCAGAAGGCAATCCATGCCCAAACTTTGCCGGGAAGCGGACGGCCAAGAGATGTCACCGCGACGAAATAACCAAAGCCCATAATGAAGAAGGTGGTCAGTACATAGGCCATCGAGACGCCGTGCGCCGTCACCGACATGAAATAGTGTCCGGGCGTGCCAACGTTGGTGCCCCATGGGCTGCGCACCCACATCTGCCAGGAGCCCAAAACGCAGGCGACTAGAAATGCTGCGAACGCCACCCAGAAATGGGCAAGGCAAAGCCGCTCAACGTTGCGCACAGGAAACCCTCCCGTCAGGGCCCGGCTTGAATCTATCGTCTGGCATCACTTGAACAGTGGCCCACATCTCGCTGTGGCCCAGACCGCAATACTCATGACAAGGCATCAGCAGGTCTTCGTCGCGGGTGAATTCGGTGTGCACTTGGGCGACGAAGCCCGGCACCACCATGGTGTTCACATTTGTCCTGGTGATCAGCAGACCGTGGATGACATCCGGTGACGCGAAGCGGAGCGTAACAGCACGGCCGCTGGGGACCGCGATGCAACGCGGAACAAACATGAATTGCGTCGCGATGATCCGCGCCGTGACCCTGCCGTCCGGTCCGACCGTCGTGCCTAGATTGTGTTCTGCGAACTCGCCCGACAGGTGCAGCGTCTTCGGATCGATCCGCTCGACGTTGCTGGGCGGGTTGATATCCCTGCTCAGAGCGGTAAACACAACCACGCTGAGCGTGGCCGCAACGAGCACGCCAACACCAACCGCCCATAGCAATTCGGTACCTAGAATTCGCTGCTCGTGAATTTCGGCTGGTCGGTCGGTCATGGCGCTAGCCCACCGTGCCGCGCGGCAGGAAGACCAGCAGATAGATCGCTAGATAGCCAAGCACCAGCAACGCAACGGCCGTCCCGGCGAGGACGGCGGCGCCGAGGGGTGTCACCCGCATCGCCTCCGCGAGTGCAGCTTCATCGATTTGATCAGCGATCTCAGACGGATGATAAGCGTCAGAAGATTGGTCAGCAGAGTTCATCGTTTCGCCCCGACGATTTCCAGCTAACTTCTGGGTCCGAAAAGTGCCAGACTCGGACTCATGCACCGCAGCAAACTACATGCACGAACCGCAGTGATTTACTCAATCACCTCGTCGGCGCGGGCGAGTGATCGAACCGCGCCCATCGCGCTCCGTTAATAGACACACCACGCTGCACGGCGCGACGCGTATGGCGGTACACGCGACGGTCGACACGACGCGCAGTCACGCGGGCGCGCCGGTACGTGACGGCCTGCGCTTGATCAACGCTTAACTCCACGCCGCGCGGTGTCACCTGCGGCGAGACCGGAATCGTCGCCACCAGGCCCGACGCAATCGCGAGCCCGAACAGGGAAAAAACCCTTCGACGCGAAATCACTTCCGACTTGATCTTTTCAGTCATCACAGCCACCTGTTGGGCTTGAGTGAATGCCACCGACGTTGGCGTTCGTCCGTCACAAATCGGACGCCAGCTCCCTATTTCGATGCACGTAATCGACGCAGCTCTTATGCGGCGCCCATCGACGGTCGAGCACCTCGGGCTCTGGTCCATACAGGTATCGTCAGATTGAAGCAGTGGGTGCTGACGCAGAGAGCTGTAGCGCTCCGTCAGCGCCTGCCGACTCGATCGACCGGACCACCACGATTCATCGGTGTTCCAGGCCGTACCGCTTCTCGCGCCGCAGCTCGCGCAACCGGCCGCGGCCGCAGCACGACACCAGGCCTTACGACGCAATTGGCGGGATAATCAACGTATTGGCAGTAGACCACCGCACTGGCCTTTTCAGTGCTCGCGGCTACGAAACCAGTTATTAGCAGGGCAGCCGCCGCTAACGCAATTGAGAGCCTCATTTTGGGCCTCCTCCGTTCAGTAGCTTTATAGGCAATCTGATAGACCGGCGGAGTGTTGATCTAGGTCAATGGATCAATTCGTGGCGAGACGTCATTGCACCCCCGCGATAGCGGAGACTTTTTGTGACGCGTATGTCCTAGTTGGGTCAATCGCGTCGTTCTGACCGTGCGCCGATCACTTCCGGTCTGCCCCGATAAGCAAACAATTGCAGAACGGGTCGGCACTTCGCATATGGGCCAACAGCCGACATCGCCCCTGTGCCGGAATGACGAAAGAGGCCGCCGATTGAGGCGGCCTCTTTTTATGCTTCGGCGCTTCGTTTTTACTTCTTGCGCGGATCATCGGCTGGATCGATGAATACGATGCCCCCCGGCCCGGTGAATACAATTTGGACCATCGTTTCTTCGTTTGTCGTCCAAACATAATGGGGGTGCTTCGCCGGCAGCGCGAAGACGGAGCCGGGCTGCAATATCTCGCCTTTCGAGGGATCAAACTTTTCCCCCATGGCGTTCCCAAAGCTGCCACTCATCACGGTGACGACCTCGGCATAGGGATGAGTGTGCGGCGGAACTTTATAATTCGGCGGGAATTTCACCCGCTGGACGATCGTCTCGGCCTTTGTTGGATCACCGATCAAGATGGCGGTTTGCACGCCCCTGAAGACCGGATGCTCTATCCACGTCAGCCCGTCGGGCTTGACCACCTTCATCGCATCTTGAGCCATCGCAGAACTTGCCAACGCGATCAAAGTGGCGGCGACAAAGGACTTGTTCATCCTAACCTCCTCCCAAATGTTGCGGAGCTCGAAGGCCCAATAGGATACAGCAAAACTCAGACTGAAGCGCTTAAATTCATTTTCGGATCGGCTTGAACCGTCCATCGCGAACCAAGTCGGAATTGGGTCAAAAGCGGCGTTTGCGAAGTCCGCCAATAACTTCTGGTTTACCCCGACAAGCGGACTATCTCAGAGCCCGCCCTGACTTCGCATTAGTGCCAATTGCGGACATCTGGGTTGCGGCACGATGGACCGATGGATTGATTTATCTCAAGACTGTATCAGAAACGCGGGCCCAGCTTACATTCGTAAGGTAGCGATATGTCCAGACAGGCGGGAGGTGAAGCATGTACCGGCATATTCTCATTCCGACAGATGGGTCGGAGCTGGCGGGTCATGGGGTGGCGCATGGGTTGGCGCTGGCGAAATCCCTTGGAGCCAAGGTGTCTGTGATCTTCGTTGTGGAACCTTTTTCAGAAATGACAGGGCGGTACCTTGAAACAATCGAAAGATATGTCGAGCTGCGCAAGGAACAGGCCACGAGCGTATTGGATCGCGCGGCAAAGGCGGCCAAAGAGGCTGGTGTTTCCTGCGAGACGGTTCAAGTGGAGAACGGGCAACCCCATCAAGCCATCATCGCAGCAGCCGAGGGCAAAGGCTGCGATCTCATTGTTATGTCATCGCATGGGCGCAGCGGACTTTCCATGCTTCTAATCGGCAGCGTGACAAACAAGGTGCTGACGCTCGCTAAAACTCCCGTTCTGGTTTGCCAGTGAACGTGCGGACCGCTCGATGGGTCAAATTCGATGCATCGGCGATCACGCTCGCGGGCATCGTCCACAACCTCGTCCCTGTCACGCTCGGCAACATCGTCGGCGGAGCAGGCATGGTGGGCGCTGTCTACTGCAATTGGGCGGCGTTTGGTGCCGGCCGGCTTACCTCGAAGGGCTCAACGGTGCGGGGAAACGGGACCATTCGATGCCGAGGGAACGACTTAGAAGAAGGGAGATTTACATGCCGCTGGCGAAAGTCAATTGGGAGCCTAACAAAGACATGCCCGTTGGGAAAGGCGCGACCATCCAGCAATTCTTCACCACACTCGGGAAAGACCGCTTCGAGATCAATGTGGCTCCTTGGGGCGAAGGACAGTTGAAGGTCAATGGTCAGGAGGTCGCCAGGACTTCGGAGGCCAAAGACCGTCGCCACGCGTTCGCCGTCCTGAAAGACGCCGCAGAACGCTACGCACGCGGCGAGCCGATGGAGGGGCCGACCAACGGGAAGGGTCGCTTGATACCTGCGGTCAAGGCCAAGTTGCTGGAGGGAAAGAAAGGATTGGTTGTCGGCATCGCGAACGAGCGCTCGATCGCGTGGGGTTGTGCAGCCGCGTTCCGCGCGTTCGGAGCCGACCTGGCCGTGACCTATTTGAACGACAAGGCCAAGAAGCACGTGGACCCCTTGGCCCAGGCGCTGGAGTCCTCGATCGTTATGCCCCTCGATGCGAGGGTGCCGGGGCAGATGGAAGCAGTATTCGACCGCCTTACGAAAGAATGGGGCAAGCTTGACTTCGTCGTGCATTCCATCGCTTTCGCTCCTCAGGACGCCCTTCATGGCCGCGTGGTCGACGTATCGTTGGAAGGATTTACGACGACCATGCAGATCTCATGCTGGACGTTTCTTCGGATGGCGAAATTGGCTGAGCCGTTGATGAAGAAAGGCGGCACGCTATTCACCATGACCTACTACGGCAGCCAGACCGTCGTGAAGAATTACAACATAATGGGCGTAGCGAAGGCCGCGCTCGAAAGCGCGGTCCGGTACGTTTCGGCGGAGCTTGGACCCAAAGGGATACGGGTTCACGCCATCTCGCCGGGCCCGCTCGCCACGCGCGCGGCTTCCGGCATCCCCGAATTCGACAAACTACTCGAAAAGGCGAAGAGCAAGGCGCCCGCGCGCAGTCTGGTCAGCATTGAGGACGTTGGTGCAGCGACGGCGTTCCTCGCCCATGACGCTGCACGGCTTATTACCGGAGATACGATTTACATCGATGGGGGATATCATGTCGTTGACTGAATGACGCGCCCTTTGTCCGTTTTGGGTCTTGGCCGTGTAAAAACGCGAAGACGCTCAATCGCGATAGAAGAAGTTGTTCGTCCGAGACCGCCTTAGTCGCTCAACGCGCAAGCGGATTGAACTTAGAGGTCGAACTGGAAAATATCATTCTTCGCCGCGTTTCGATTTTTGAGTTTTTACACAGCCAGGGTCAAACTCGGACCTCCGGGCCGCGCCCGAGCCAAGTCCGCTCTACCCTCAATAGCGGAAATCGCCAGACCGCCCGGGCTTGTCCGTATCGATTTGTAAGCTTAGGCCGAGTGATATCGGATTTAGTCTGGCACCAGCAAGCGCAGCGTTGCATCGTATCGAATGCTCTGCTCGCCAAGGAGGGCCATCGCATCGACCTTGGCACCGGCATCGTTGTAGGTGCCAAGAAATCCGATGTGTTGGACGCGGGCCGCCGTCGGTCGCCCGGTTAGGGTATGTTCTTGACTGGTTATTTTACCCTGCCAATTTCCGGCGGAGCATTCAAAGCTTCCTGTGTAATAGACGTAGGCATCGCCGCCATGCAACTGACCGTCGCGCAATATCAGGACGCCACCAACGTCTTCGGCCACCATCGCGAGAACTAGCATTCAACGAATAGATTCCTAATCATGATTGTTTCCACACCCGATCACCAACAAACATAGCCGGCGCCGGCAAGATTGTCGCATGGTCACATAATACCGGGTGTGCCCCGAGCGGTGACAACAGTGGTGAACCCTACCACAATTCTTCCTTGATCCGGTGCAGCTATCAGAACTGTTGAATTACGCATCACATCTGTGGAGGGCAGGAAGCATGAAATTGTTTACGGGGCTGCTCGCGGCAATGCTCTTGCTGGCGGGTGCGGGCACAAGCCATGCGGTAGTTCGGATTGCTAATGATCGGGGCGGACAGATCGGTCGTTACGTAGAACGATACGAACAATTGCGAGCCTCAGGCCAAACGATAATCATTGATGGCCTTTGCGCCTCGTCCTGCACTCTCGTCCTCGGCGCGATCCCTCACGAGCGAATCTGTGTAACTCGGAACGCCAACCTCGCCTTCCACGCGGCGTGGGATTTTGGAGCCCACGGACGTGCCATTACCAATCCGGGGGCTACCCGGATGCTTTATTCGATGTACCCATCGCAAGTCCGGCATTGGATCGCTAATCGCGGGGGTTTGAGTCCACGGATGATCTTTCTGCGAGGCAAGCAGTTGGAAGCGATGTATCGCCCCTGTTATCTGCATGCCCAGGTGCCTGGACCAAGATGAAAGCCTGACTTCCTTGGAGGAATTGTCGCTGGCATCTAATGTACGGCGGGCGACTGCCGCCTCGCCCCGGACGCCGCAGCCAAGGGACTACCGGGGACGAAGAGACCTCGTGAGGCTTGTCCGCATCACAAGGGCGAGTCGCGATTCTATGATATGCATTCAGCGAACGATCTGCTGAACGTAAGTGCAGACCGCCTAGCTCGAAGTTCTCTCTCAATTGCACAGGGGGCTCACGACGGGCGTCCTGCTCGTTTGCAAGTTCTTCGCTGTGGCTCAATCGCGTCGGTTCATCCCACGCTGACCGCTTCCGGTCTTTTCCCAACTGTGGACATTACTCATCGGGACCACCACTTCCGAAAAGTGCCAGAAGCGGAACAACGTATCAAACGGCCATGTTTGGGCCACTTCCTCATCGGGCGTCCCTGTGGTTCAATGCGTTGATCTTTGGTTGAGCTTTTGGTCCAAAGTGTCGGAGATTTCCCATGACTGACGGTCAGGTCAATCTCGCCGTTCAGCACCTTTGCGAGCAATTGCACTTGGCGCTCCGATTGAAGGGCAGCGAAGCACATCCACCAAACGCCACGGACATTGGATTCGATCCTGCCTCTGTAAGAACTGTATTGCTGACCGGGTTCACGATCCACCACGAGGCGGCCGGGGGGAGCGAAGAGCCGCCGTGGTCCTAAACGCAAAACCCCGCGCCAATTCTCAGTTGGGTCAAAAGCGCCGTTTTGGCAGTCATGGCTGCCGTCACGAGCGCGGCGCAAGCGAACTGGGGACAATTCCCCAGCTGAGAAGCAGCGCGTCGGCAAGGATGGCAGGTCGCGGAAATCAACTGATGCATCTGCATCACCCGAAAAGCGCACCGGGCGGCGATTGCTGTGCCCTCTTGGGTTAGGTAGATTCCAAATTATTGCGAAAGGGCGATTTGGATGAGCGGTATTTTTAACGGTGTTGATCGCGCTGGGGCTGGTGCAGCAGCCCAACATCGAAGACCGGCGCGAGCCGGGCAGTTACATCGCGCCGGCGCCGGACCCGTGGGATGCGAAGTTTGTCGAAGAGAAATCGCGACTGCTCTAACACGGGTTCGTTCGCTATTACGGCGGCACGCCACTGTCGCGCGCGCTCGGCGAGGACGACCTCAAGAGGCTAGAACCATGACCACGACGCAGGAGAGGACAGACCATGGTTAAGGATGAGCGACACGGGCGGCTACTATCACGAGCCGCCGTATACGTGGGAGGAAGAGATGGCGATCTACAAAGGCATGGACATCGATGGACCGGTCACAGTCCTTCATGGTCCTCGCCCTGCCTCAACGCCAGCGACCCCGCCGCAAAAACCGCCGCCACCGCAGGAAGAGCAATAGAGCCCTTTTTCAGCACATCTTCCAGACGATCGACCCAGCCCGGCCCATCGGCAACGATGCGCCTGGCGTGACGACCTCAAGAGGATGGAACCACGATCGATGTTGCAGGAGGCATCCTATTGGCCATAGCGGCCATCTTTGGGCTGGCGTTGATTGTGATGGTGATCGCCAACGCCTTTGAGCCGCTTGGCAGGTGTATAGCCCACCATAAGGCAGCCAAGGCTAACGCTGAGTTCGATCGGAAGCGGCGAGACCACGGTGATTACGTAGAGACGCACATCAGGAGCAAGCCATGACCGCGACGCATTACGATCCCGACCTCCCCAAGAGCGCCGAAGAGCTCGAGCTCGAGGGCATCGTCTATCGGCTCGTTCACCAGCTTTACGCGGCCCGCGAGGACAGCGCCGAATACAAGATGATCAAGCGCCAGCTGGAAGGCATCCGCCACGGTAGCGAGCTCGGCGGCCTGCTGATGCAGGAAGTCGACATGAGCGGAATGTCTGCGGTCAATCACTGGTAGTTGTCCTGCGCGGCGAGGCTGCCCGTCACGGCGCCAGGTAGCCGATCGGCCATGCCAGAAGACGCCTTGCGGTTGATTATCGACATCCAGCAACAGGCCAGCGTGGCGCTTGGACTGCCGGAAGACCTCAACCTGATGACCGGCGATCCGTTGGTTGACCTCTAGCGTTCACCCCATCGTTTCATCTGGTCTGCTCGACCTTTCCCTCAAGCTGCTGGGAGATAGGGACCGCGAGGCCCAGCCTATGTCCTGCTGCTCCAAAGGCCGTTTCGGGGCCGTTTAAACCCAGGTCTATGGCCTCATTAGTGGTGCCGGAAATCCGAAGCGGCAACGTCAGCGGGGGCCTCGGAGACATAGGGCGATAACCGGTACCGGTACCTGCTCGATATCAATCCCGACATACCGCCCCCCGGCCTTCCCCACCCCCTCCTCGCACCCTGCCACAGGCGCCTGTCACGGAGCTAGATCGCGATGGAAGCCCGAGTGGAGCGCCCCCGGCATCCCGCTGGCGGTTCGGCAAGGGAACGAGATTATCGCACCAGCGGCTCGCGCTGAGTCAGTCGTTCCGGTTTCAGTGTCAGTGCAAGAAGGTTTTCCTGCATCGAGATAAAAACCGCTGGCGCTCGGAGTCGAGCGTGATTTACATATGGACGCACGACCACGTGTAAATCTCGGGAGGATAAAAATTCTATGCGCGCCGCCGTTTCCTACATCCGCGTTTCAAAACCCAAGCAGGGTCGCAGCGGTCTCGGTCTGGAAGCCCAACAGACAGCGATCAGACTGTTCTGCGCGCACCACGGATACAAGATCGAAGCCGAGTATCGTGAGGTAGAGACCGGCAAGGGCGCCGATGCGCTTGAGCGCCGACCTGAACTCGCTTCGGCCATGAAGCACGCTCGCAAGCTCGGCAAAGGCGGCAAGGCCGGTTCTGCGCCGATTATCATCGCCAAGCTGGACCGACTGAGCCGCGACGTCCATTTCATCAGCGGCCTAATGGTGCAACGCATCCCGTTCATCGTCACCGAGTTAGGCCCCGACGTCGATCCGTTCATGTTGCATATTCATGCCGCCGTAGCCGAAAAGGAGCGCGAGCGGATCGCACAGCGCACCAGAGAAGCCCTCGCCGCCGCCAAAGCCCGTGGCCAGCAGCTCGGAGATCCCAACATCGGCCAGCTTCGCCAAGCAGAGGCGATTGAGCGTGCCAACGGGCTTCGATCCATCATCGAACCGCTGCGCAAAATGCCTGCTACACGAATTTCCGCGATCTTGAACGAGCGAAAAATCGCCGCTCCTCGTGGAGGTCGCTGGCAAACTACGCAGGTGATCCGGCTAATAGCTCACCTCGATCTCGCAACACCATGATGAGGCAGGTGCCCATCGCGACCGCATCCCGGCGTCGGCTGTTCCCCTAATCGAAGAACTTCCAAATCACCACGTTCGCGTTCCGATCCTCGGGGTGTGCAGCGAAATGGCGTTCCAGCGCCACATCCGTATCTTCCTCAGGATCACGCCGAACTTCCACGACCTTCCATGGACGCGGCTGGCTCCGGCTCTCGATCCGGTCAACTGCTTGGGACAGTCGGTTGATGAATAATGTGGTGACCATTGTGGTTGTCCATGTTTCGCGTCAGCGTAACCAGTCGCTGTTGAACATCGGTCAGGATCTCGGCCTCCAGACAGGCGCGGATTTCCTTCAATGCGTAGATAAACCGGGTCATTTCGTCGGACGGGATCCGCCCATTCAAGGCAAGCCGATACAGCCTCGCCATCTCGCCCCGCACCCCGACAAGCGTGTCCAAGGCCATCGCATTACGAGGGGATAGCACTTCGGCTTTTGGTTTCTGGGTCAAAGACATCCGACTGGCTCATTGGGTGTGGCGCCCAGTATACCGCAGTTCGTCTGAGCGGCGATTACTCGGTTGGTCGGCGGCAAAGCTGCCCGCCGCCGTGAAGATACGGAATCAGTGATCGGCCACATTGCAAGTGCTCCAGCGGACTTCACAAGTGTCGATATCAACAGCCTGTCCGGCCGCAACGCAGTTCGCCACAATTTCCTCTTTCATTCTATCGTCGCTCATGGTCCTTCTCCTTGGCTTTAAGCTTCACAGAATTGAGAAGCCGCCGCTTTCGCGCAGGAACGCGGCGAAGGCGGCGACGTTCTCGGTCGAGAATGGGTAATGGCTTGCCCACGGGCGAACGTAGCCGGCCCCTTGGCACTTGTTGCACTTGATGCCGCCTTCTTTCAGAGCATCCGCGCCGCGATGCGGCCTGGGCGTTCGCATGCCGGTCCCGGCGCAGATGTTGCAAGGCTCATCGGGCATAAGCTCTTGGTCGGAAGCATATCGCCGCGCGTAGGTTTCCGTCCTTCCGGCATCGATCTCCCTTTGCAAAGCTTCCGCCAGGGCGAACGCGTCCGCAGCGTCGAGACCGTCGCGATCGTTGCTGTGCCAATACCTGCATGCCGCGCAGATATCCGGCGCGACCGTGGTGCAATAGTCCGCCAGGGGATGCCACCACCAAACATTGTTGCGAAAATACTGACCGGGTTCGCCGGTCGGGTTCCTGCCACAGATATCCATACCCATCGATCCCTCCTCAATGTCGGAACGGCCCCGATGCGAGGCATTGGTCCTTGCCCGGCAGCCGGCCGAGCGCGGTTTCAACCCTGTTCGACTCGCCGGCGCATCAGCAGCGAATACTCACCGTGATCTGTGCCATCGAGCGCAGGCAACGGTTCCCAGCCTTCAGCCGTGTACCCCGGAACCTCAGCACGCTGGACGTAGCGGAACAGTCCCGATGACGCGGTTACGGCAGGCGTTCCGCTAAGCCTGCTGCGGTAGGCGCTTTGCTTGCATGCCTGCGAACAGAACCGAGAACTGGATCGCTGCGGCTCATAGGCCTTGCGGCATTGCTCGCAGATTCCAGTCCGTCGAATAGGAGTGACGGTGTCACCGCTACGACAGTGGAAGACTGGGCCGCCGTTATGCCGGGCGTTGAACCTGTACCAGGCGTGGTTGTCCTTGCCGGTATGCTTCGAACCCTCAATCCATTTGACGCGGCCGATCGCCACAATGTCCGAGCACGAGGCCATGAACGGCGAAGCCTGCCGGGTCGACGCCCAATCCGATTCCAGCAACAGCCACGTCGGTGCAATGCGCTGGAAATGCTCGATCAGCACATGCATCACCGGGCGGTTGTAAGGCGGGTCTGTGATAATCGCGTCGGCTGCGCCGTAATGGTCGAATTTAAGTGCATCCTGACCGGTGTGGATGTCGCCGGCATAGACACAGCGCAGGCCGAACCCTTGGAGATGCCGTACCAGGTCGCCGTCGCCGGCACAGGGTTCGGCAAAGCTGCGAACTCCGCGAAGGTACGGGATCAGTGGCACTACCGCTGCCCGTGGCGTCGGGTAGAAATCAGCCTCGCGGCGCTCGAAGTTGGATCGTTTGCCCATCAGGCCGCAACCTCCTTTTTTCCGAGCCAGATTCGGGTCGGAAATTTGCGTCCGCACCGTCCGCAGCGTCCGCGGCGTTATTTTCCAAGGAGTTGCCGCAGACGGTTTGATCGTCTTAGCCGCTACCGTCCGCATCGCGCGACTTTGCGTCCGCATCGCTATTTTGCGTCCGCGCCGACTGGGCGAAGAAGCCATTGCCGAGATTGGCTTTTCCCGAATTGGCGGACGGTGCGGACGATGCGGACGCAAATTCCCCCGGCTTTTCTGGTGCGGAAAAAGTGATGGTGATGATCCGATCCCGCACCCGGCTTTTTTTCTTTGCGAAGGCGATTTCGATACCGATCTTGCGCAAGTTGGTCGCAGCCCGCCGCAGCCGGCCCGAAAGCGCCCGTGGGTTATTAGGCCAGTGCTTCGACTTGGCGATGCGCTCACCCGCTTCCTTGGCAAGGTCGCCCAGAAGGTCCGACGCCGTCCCCGTCCACACCGTCCGCGCTGTCATCATGGCGCGCACGGCTGTAGCGATGGGGTTGGCGTCGATCATGGCCTCCACCGCATCTTCAAGGTTGCCACAATAGGCCGACCAGAAGGTGCCGTCGGACCACAGCGCCGGTTCGCACGCGGTCGCCCACAGCGCGAAATCCGCCATGCGGGGCAGCTTCTCGAGCCGTGTTTCGGGAAGTAGCTTCAGGCCGACAACTACTGCATCGAGCAGGGCGCCAAGGATATGCGGTCGTTCGGTCTCAAATGCAGCCCATAATTCCTGTTCGGGTCGTCGGTGTTCTTCCGAGATCGGTTGTAACGTCAGGAACAGCGCGCGGTCGGCGAGGTCGGGCCGGTTGACGATCTCTTCAATGCCATTAAGGATCACAGGTCGCGCCGCGTCGAACAGCACCTCATCATGGTCGGTGTAGAGCTGTCGCACGGCAAAGCCGCCGCCCGTTGCCAGCCGACAAAGCGTGTCCGATATCCACTCCGGCAGACCCGATACGTTATCGAAGGCCAGGACATGGCCGTTACTGGCGGCGATGAACAGGTCGCGGTCCTCGCGCGGCAGGGCGCGCAACGGCGCGGTGTTGGGATCGAGCAGCGACCGCAGGATCGCCAACAAGGTGGACTTGGCCGAACCCTGCTCGCCAGACAAAACCATCACCGGATAGGGACCGCGGTCGCGCAGAACAGCCAGTGCCCAGGCCACCAACAGGACAAAGTCACTATCAGATTTCACATTGAGGAAGGGGCGCAGAGCCTCGATCGATCCACCGGTCACCGGCACCGATAATGCCTGCATCCCGGCGGCGCGCCGGAAGCGGACAGGCGGATTCTCGACAACGCGCCATCCAGTGGCGTCGATCTCAACCGCGCGCCAGGTGTTGTCGGCAAGGTCAAGGTAGAGCCTGCCTTCGAATCCGCCGATACGGATGTGAACGTGCCGCTCCGGCCCGTCGAAATGGGCCTTCGCCTCGATCACGTTCAGCGCCGATTGCAGCGCTTCGGAACTCGGCGCGCCGCCGGTTGCTTCATAGAAGCGGCGGGTTAGCCAACGGCGGAACCCCTTGGAGCGGATAGGCCAGGTTTCGCGATGGCCATTAACGTCGAGGTCGGCAAAGCCAGTTCCGTCCGGAGCATGGAACGGTTCAGCGGTTTGCGCGAGGCCGACCAGAATGTCGGCCTGTGTCGGTTGCCGCCCGCCGGCATTTCCCGTCTGCTCCGCGATAGCGCCGTCGAGCGCCGTCACTCTGCAGCCCGCACTCTTGAGCTGAGCACGCAGCGACTCGAAAGCTGAGCGGTCATTATTTTTCAGCGCGGCAAGGGCGACTATCACCTCCGGGTTGAAGGGAGCGCCGGGATCGCCAGCGGTTTGCTCGACCAATCCATCCAGTGCGTCGTGCACCTCCTCGGCGGCAGCAATGGTGTTTAAGATCACGTGATCTGCGATCTTGACGTGTTCATCGCAATCAGAGCCCGCCAAGGCATGGCTCGTGGAGGACCTCGCCGAACCACTGCGATCACTTCCTTCGCAACGAACGCAGAGGAACTGTGGAAACCCGTGCTCGCACTCGTTTGTGTTTACCGCCACGGCAAGACACTCCTCGGGCTTGATCCGTCTGTGGCGCTTTCCTTGGTATTGCCGGGACCGCCATCGGCGAACGCGATCACGGGGCGAAACCCCACGAGCAGATCGTTGAAATCCATGCCGGTCGGCGGTCGGGCGATCCGAACGCTGCGCCCTCCGCGCTTCCAGCGCTGGGCGCAATTCCAGGCCGCCGCTTCGCCGGGTTCGTCGCCGTCGGCGAGAATGATCACGTCACGAACGTTGGTCGGCAGACCGAGGAAGCGCAGGCCAGATGTCGAAAGCGCAGCCCATGCCGGATGTCCGGTCGCCTGCATGGCGGAAAGGCAGGTTTCAATGCCTTCCCCAATCATCAGCAAGGAGTCTGGCAGGGCGAGCCGGACCACGCCGCCGCGACACGGACCGAGCATCAACTTCTGCGGCTCGATCGGGGCCTTACCGGCCCCGTCGCGGGCAAGGTAAGTGCGATGAATAGCGAGCGGCTTTCCGCCAACGCTTTCGGTCACCAAGGCCACCATGGCCGGCCAAATGCCTCCCGAGGGATGCTTCAAACCAGCGTGGAAGCGAAGCGCATCTGGTAACGGCAGGCCGAGGCCCCGCGAGGCGAGGTACGTCTCCACCGACGACCGTAACGCCGATCGGGCGGTCTGCCAGATGGCGAGGGCCGTCTCGCTACGCCTCTCATTTTCCTGATACGAAGCGCGCTCGATAGGCGCGCGGCGTGCCGTGCGCGAAATCGAACGAGGACGGTGATCGGACCAAAGGCCCCGCGCTCGAAGTGCCGAAATGACGCGCTCCTGGGCGCAACCAGCGTGGCAGTGGATCAGCAGCTTGTTATCCGCATCACGAATCGAGAGGCTCGGCTTGCGATCCTCGTGCGCCGGGCATCGCGCCATCCAACCTGAACCCGCCCGATGTCCGCCAAGGGCTTTCGCGAGATTTTCAGCGATCATGACACGCCTCGCGTGGCTTTTTCGCGCGCGCGACGCCACGCTTCGGCCGCCTCACGTGAGATCAACACGCGAGTGCCGACGCGGAACGTCACGGGCATCAAGCCCAGCGGTCTCAATTTGTAGTAAAGCTGCGGGCTGATGCGATGACGCGCGCAGAATTCGTCAATGGAATAGGCGTCGGCGCAGTCGCCTGCGTTGGCCCGGCCGGTAACTTCGGGGCGTGCCACGCCTTGTCCTCCATACTTGAGAAGCCGTATGGAGAACGATGAGGCAGTGTGGAAATTTAAGCGAACACGCAAATACGCATTTGCCTATTTGCGTATTGGCGTATTTGCGTATTTGCGTGTCAGCCGACCTTTCGCCGGCCCCGGGCACGGGCGATAGAGTCAATTGAAGGCGGTTTCCAAGATTTGTCTTTAAAAAGCGGCCCGATAAGGCGTTGGATTTCCTTTGCGGGAACATTGGGCGGTACGCCGTCCGGAAATTCCAAGTGTAGCGCCCATTGGATACGGCTGACTTGCCAACGGCGGCTATGTGCCTTGTCGATCACTGTTGCCGGTAAGACAGGAAATTCGCCGCTCACCGGCCACAGCCGCAACACATCGCTCTGCCCAAGTGTCACTGCGGTGAAGGGCTCGGGCTGGCTGACGGCGTCATACCTCAGGACGTCTCGCCCCCTTTCATCGCGCAATCGAAGGTAAACCCACTCCCGCGATGGAATCTCGACTACCGTGCCGTGGACGTCAAAACCTTGGGCTATCAGACGATTCTCCGACAACGCCTGCCACAGCGCGGCCACTGCTTCCCGAACCGTCATGACGGCGGTTGGGGGAACATTGCCTCGACCGCGTAACAATCCATCCCGCAGCACCAGCCGGCTGACCGTCGGCGCGAGTCTCGTCTCGAGAAAATTTCCTCCGCGCTTGACAGGCTTGGCAGTTTTGTCCGTGGAATCATTCCACTTACGATAGATCCAATGAAGGCACGCCGAGCAGAACTCGGGATCTTGCTCCCTGACCATTTCGAAATCACGCCACGCGATCCATGCCACCGACATCACGATCGACCAGTGGGATTTGGCCTTTGGATCGAAGCGAGGCAACTCAGGCCTTCGTTCGAACGGTTCAAGGCCATGGGCGGCGGCCGCCGCCTCCGCTTGCTCCTTCGTGAGCTCGCCACGTTCAGCCTGCATAAGCAGCCGGTTACGCAGTACATGGGGGTCGGTGTCGTCTGGCTCGTCAGCCATTCGCGCGCACCTCGCGAGGCAGCACCGTGGGACACGCGGAAGCTGGCGGTGCAAGCCGGCTTGTCGGGAGCTACCCTATCCGCGCTTGATGATCAGCTTACGTCCGGGATGCCTTGGTGCCAAGGACGACATTGAGTTCCGTGCGGGTTGGTGTTGAAGTTCACCTGTCACCTTGCGAGTGCAATCACATTGTCAGCGGCTGGCGCAGATTCCGACAACAGTCCGACGCGCGCGATGTCGTCGATAGAATGCTCAGTGATGTACTTCGAATAATGCTTTTCGATCATCGCGACGCTGGTGTTGTGCAGCGACGCCACCAGCCTGATTGGCACATTTCGCAGCAGCATGCGGACGATGCTGGAGTGCCGCAGGCAGTACATCGTCACCTCTGCAGGATCGAGCCCGATAGCGCTGACGATGTTGTCGACTTCGCGATGATAATTCTGACCTGGATTCTTATCCCAGGGGATGCCCTCGCTTTGCAGCAGTAGCGGCGCCTCGCCAGCGCGGCCCTTCGCCGCTGCCTTCAATCTCAGCGCCAACGCTCGGGTGATCGGGACGCTGTAGCGCTCGATCTTCTTCGCACTGCGGTTTCTGCCGCCACCCTTGGCCGACTTCGGCATCATTAGCTTCGGCCGCAGCGGGTGATCGTGCAGATCCTCGACCCGGAGGCGGACGGCTTGGCTGGGACGAGCGCCAGTGATCGCCAGCGTATCGGTCAGCAGCCCCAGTTGATGGTCCAGCGCGTAAGCGGCGGCGACAAACGCGAGCACCTTGTCGTCAGACAGAACAACGTTTCGAGCTTCTTGCGCATCCGGCAAACCAGCAAGTCCAGTTTCCCAGGCTTCTCGGTTCTGAACACGCTTGTCGTGCCGCGCTGCCAGCGCCAGCGCGGCACACAAACAACGGCAAAGTCTGTTAATGGTCGCCGGCGCCATTGTGCCGAGCTGGCCGTCGCGCCACTTCTTGAGCTCTGCGCTCGTGAGCAACGCCACCGGCTTGCTCAGCAGCACGCCAGTGAGGTGTAGGCGCGGCCACTCGGCGTTATAAGGATTGGCCTCGCGCGCTTCCAAATCGCGCCTGTAGGCCGTAAGCGCACTATCAACGGTGATTAGTGCGCTATCGGCGCTTCCGTCATCCCCACGCGCCAGTTTCTTCGCTTGATCCTGCGCCTGATAGAACGTCAGAACGCTCTTGGCGTCGGCGTCATCGAAATCGTCGGCCAGGGCGAAGGCTTTGGTCCAGTATGCGCCGTGGCCGTTGCTGGCCTTCAGCACCCAGGTGCCATTGGTCTTGTTGCGGCGATACATGAGGGCAATGCCGCGCGCTAGCGATGGACCGCTGTAGGGCCTGCGGCGGATTTTCAATCGAAGTCGTGCACTGCGGCTTTCCAGTGCACTAAAACTCACCCGGCGTGCCATATGAAATCGTGTCCCGTTCCCGCGAAGTGTCGCGATCGTGTCTGTGAAGGCCTATGGAGGCGTAGGACACGTTATGGGGATATTGCGCGGGCGATCAATGGCTTGCGGAGTCCACAGGGCTCCATAGAACTTCATGGGACTCTTTATTTTCCCTGCGCAATGGGTTGACGGCTTATGCCGTGGTCTCCCCGGAGCCGAATTCCTCTGGCCTCCGTCGCTGTCGGATTAGTGGTTATCGAAACCCGGTTGGGTTTCACAAACCTCCGTCAGCTTGGCACCAGCCACGGGTGTCAGGACCACACGGTTTTGCCGTACGCAACCCGTCTTCGCCAAGAGGCTTCGCCGGGCTTGGTACCCGCCCGACGAGCGTTAGCGAAGGCGGAAATCAGCGCCGTCATCTTGCACGCCGTGAGCCGCTCACGAGTTGACCTCGCCCTGCTGCCACCTTGCGCGCCGACGCTGCTTGCGTCCACCGCATCCCGTCCCGCGTTCGTGACGACCGCGATACGCCCCTCTTGCCGGGACGAGACGCGCGAAAATTGCCGCTGATTTGGGGTGAAAAGGAAGCGGTATATTTTTGCGCGGACGACTGGACGACCCAAATCAGTTTGAATCTGCTTCAAAAATTAGATTTTACGCGCAACGGGTTTCGGCTCGCAGCGATCCGAAAAGTTCGACAGAGCTATTCCGCGGGCGCGAGGCGTGCGCTCGCGCGGGTTGCGGCGGTCTCGCGCACGCGGATGCGGGCGCGGCGCTTGCGCCACCAGATCACGACGCCTGTCACCGACAGCGCCGCAACCACCAGCCCCATGATCGAGATCAGGATGCGGCCGGGCAATCCAACGATCCGGCCGGAATGCAGCGGGAACTGCGCCTGCACGAAGATGTCGGCGGCGGTGCCGACCCACGGCAGTCTCTGGCCGATCGGGCGGCCGTCCTCGCTGTCGTAATAGAGCTGCGCCGGGCCGACGCCGCCGGCGCCATGATCGTCGCCGGGGTGGAAGAAGGCTGCGGCATAGACGCCATGGGCCGGGCCATAATTGATCGAGCCGACGGGCGTGGTCCATCCGCGGCTCTTGCCGTCGGCCGCCGCGCGGGCCGCAATATCCGCAAACGTGACCTTGGGTTCGATCGGGTCGTCGAGATGCCGGTACGGACGCTGCTCGTAGGGCGTCGGGGTGTAGTTCGACACCGTCTTCATCAGCGGCGAAAACACCTCGAAATACAGGCTAAGCGAAAACGCCGTGAAGGCGATGACGAACAGCAGCGCCCATGTCCACAGGCTGAAAGCGCGGTGGATGTCGAAATTGATTCGATAGGCGCTGCCCGAGGTCTTGATCTTCCAGGCCGGCGCCCAGCGCGCCCAGAAGCCGCGGCCGAGTTGGCGCTCTACGGCCGGCGCCCGCTCCGCTTTGGCGCGGCGTCGGGACGGCAGCGTCAGATAGAAACCGACGAAACAGTCGATGGTCCAGATGATCGCGATGACGCCAAGCACGCGCATGCCCCAGCGATCGCTGCCCCAAAACTCCGGAATGTGCATGGTGTAATGCAGCTTGTAGAGGAATGAGACGAAGTTGGCGCGCGTCACCGGCCACACCGCGCCCCAGTAGCGCCGCCCGAGCTCCGCGCCGGTGTTGGGATCGAGGAAGATCTGGTTGTAATCCAGCGTGAAGCGCTTGCCGGTGGCGGGATCGATCCGCGGCAGCACGATGAACCACAGCGAATGACCCTTCTCCGGCGTCATGAACATGTGGACGACGCGCGCGCGCGGATCGCGCTGCTCGATCAGCTTGACCAACTCGACGGAGGGAATGGCGGGACCGCTGCTGGTTACGTCGAACAGATCCTGGTTCAGTGCATCGTCGATCGCGTGATCCCAGGAGATGATCGCGCCAGTGACGCCTGAAAAGAACAGAATGCCGGCGGTGAAAAGACCGGCCCAGCGATGCAGCCGCCCGAAGATCGATTTCATGGCTTGCGCCCGTGCTGTTGGTGCCGCAGTGAAACATCATCACCTCCGGTCGATCGACCGGCGGTGATGTAACCGTTGCGCATGTGCCAGCCGACCTACCATCGATAGGTCAGCTTCGCGATCGCCTTGCGGCCTTCGGCATAGAAGCAACTGGTGTAGCCGTAGCAGGCTGCGACATAGCGGGTGTCGGCGACGTTGGTGACGTTCAGCGCCAGGCGATAATTGCCCTTGGTGTAGGCCAGCAGCGCGTCGAACGCGGTCGAGGCCGGCACCTTGAAGGTGTTGGCGTCGTCGCCGAAGGTCGAGCCGACATAACGGACGCCGCCGCCGACCTGCACGCCAGCGAGCGCGCCGCTCTGCAGCGTATAATCGCTCCACAGCGCGAACCGGTTGAGCGGCACGGTGGTCGGCGCCTTGCCGACGTTGACGGGATCCTGCGTGACCACGGCGTCGATGTAGGAGTAGGCGCCACGGACGTTGAAACCTTCCGTCAGCGTGGCCGTGCCTTCGAGTTCGATGCCGCGCGAGTTCACCTGCCCCCTCTGCTCGGCAGTGTATGTCGGAGGCGCGAAGGTGACGACATTGGACCGCGTCAGATCGAAGGCCGCCAGTGTGATCAATGCATTGATCCCGACCGGCTGATATTTCACGCCGACTTCATACTGGACGCCGGTTTCCGGCTTCAGCAGCTCGCCCGCGGCGTTGGTGTTGAGTACCGGCAGGAATGATTCGGCGTAGCTGAAATATGGCGCGACGCCGTTGTCGAAATTGTACATCACCGCTGCGCGACGGGTGAATGCCGAAGCGTCGGCGGTGGCGGAAGACCGAAGGAGAAAGTCGTTGAGGTCGGTCGTGGCGAAGTCCTGCCGGGCGCCAAGCAGGAACGAGAGCCGGCCGAGCTTGATCTGATCCTGCGCGTAGAAACCAATCTGCGACTGCTTGATGTTCAGGTCGTCAGAAGGGCCGAGGTTGGTCCAGGTGTTGGTGTAGACAGGCGCAAACACGTTGATCTTGCCGGTGCTATACGTTGAAGCTGTGTCCCGGAACGACGTGTTGCGGTAGTCGATGCCGAACAACGTAGTGTGGCTCAGGATGCCGGTAACAAACTTGCCCTGGAGCTGGTTATCGACGGCGAACGAGTTGATGGTTGACGCGCCGCCGGAACCGGCGCGTGACATCAGACCTGCCGCTTCGTCGGCCGCCGAGAGGTAGCCCAGACCGTAGAAGCTCTGCTGTTCGTTGTGCATCCACGCATAACGCAGGTTCTGCCGGAACGTGAGTGCCTCGTTGAGGTCATGCGAAAGCAAGTATCCGGCTGTGGCCAGTTCGGTATCGAACCGGTTGAAATTGGGTTCGCCGCCGAAAAACGTGTTCGGGATAATGCGGCCGTTGTTCGGAAATACCGTGCCGGAGGGCGGAAGGAACTGCAGACCCCAGCCCGCAGTGTCCTTTTGATAATTGGCCAGCAGCGTGATGGTGGTGGCGTCGTTCGGCTTGAACGTCACCGCGGGCGCGATGAAGACGCGGTTGTCCTTGGTGAAATCGACCTGGGTTTCGCCGTCGCGGACGACGCCCGTCAGCCGCCACAATACGGTGCCTTCCTTGTTGGCGGGGCCGCCGACGTCAAACTGCCCCTGGTAGCGATTGAAGCTTCCGCCCGACACCGACACTTCGCCAAACTGGTAGGCCGTGGGCAGCTTGCTGACATAATTGAGAATGCCGCCGGTGCCGCTGCCGCCATACATTACCGAGGATGGACCCTTCAGCACTTCCAGGCGCTCGGCGCCGTAGGGTTCCAGACCGAGGAAGTGCACATAGCGGCTGCTTGGCAGCCGGAGGCCATCGAGATAGAGGCCGGGCATGGTCATGTCGAAACCGCGGATCTGCAACCCGCCGAAGCGGGTATCCGATCCGCCGTTAACGTCCCCGCTGACGCCTGCCGTGTAGCGCAGCGCGGCGCCGACCGATTCCGCACCCTGGTTCTTGATCTGATCGGTGGTGACGACGGAAATCGACTGTGGGGTTTCGATGATCGGCGTGTCGGTCTTGGTCCCTGTTCCGCTGCGGGTCGCGACGAAGCCGCGCACCGGACCATTGGCGCGTTCGCCGGCACCGGGACCCGATGCGGCCGCAGCGGGCACCGCTTGCGGCGAGCGGGCTGCACGAGCTGCGCGCGCGCCGCGCGTGGTCGAAGCGCGGCGGGATGGCTGGGCCGCAACCTGACGAGCGCGTTGCTGCGGCGCGTCCACGGTGACCGGTGGCAGCGCCGACTGCGCCAGTGCGGTTCTGGGCGGTAGGAGAAGGGTTAATCCGCTGACTGCCCCGAGGCAGATCATTCGCATGAGTTGAAGTCGAGTGGCGGAAAGCGAATCGAATCCTGTTGGTGTCACCCTGAAATTGCCCCGAGGTCTGCCGGCTTGGCCGGTATGATTTTTTGATGCCCCGCTCTAACGCAAGCATCTTCGGAGTTCGATGGGTGGTTGCTAGAATCTCTCCAGACTGCCCAGCCGATAGAAATATTTGGAAACAGTTCCACCGCAGCGGATCATGTTGCGAACAGCAGCACGCGTGCAGCGGTCAAGCGATGACACTTCGTGCCAAGCACGGCGCGAGGCCGGACATTTCGCTGCAGTTTCAGATTCCAAGTGCGACGAGGCCACTACAAACGACAATCAAACTCACGATGATAACGGCAAGGAAACTGGATGAAGCAAGATCTTCGCGCATGACGGCACCTATGACTCAATCAAATATCTCCAGCGGGCGAACCTTGACGCCCCAAAATTTTGAAACACACGACGCTCGCATCGCTGCTCACAAGTCAGGGTGATAATGACGCCTCAATAGCCACCCATGGTTTTGGGTTGAAGACCATTAAACCATCGGTTCGTTTCAGCATGTCTTCGTCGACCTACGAAAACGACTTCGTCGGCGCGGTTCCATCGTTACATGCCGAGCTGCGCATGAAGCATCCTCACGAAACCGAGAGGTCGGCGCGCCAGGACGCGCCTCGACCATCCCTCGCTCAAACGAGACAAAGCCTCCGTGAGGTGGCGCACTTCACATGCAGCGGCCGCGCGCCGGAACTACTTGCGATCGGCGCAGCGAGATGCGGGCCGCTCTCACATCCACTCGGCCGACGGGCCCTTAGCGGACGTTAAGGTGACTTCGGCCGAAGACCGCCAATGACTCCAAGCAGACAACGCCGGTGTTCTTGCCATATAGTTCAGCACTCAGACGAGCGGGATGTCTGTCGGAGGATTGAGGTTATGCGCAAAACACCGGGATCGTTACTCCTGGCTATCGCTGCCGTGCTTTTCAGCCCGCAGGTGCGGGCGCAACAGGTTGCGGCCGAAACGCCGCAGACAATGCTGTCGGCTCAGATTCGTACACAGGGATTCACCTGTGACAAGGCGCTTGGCGCCACGAGGGACAGAAAGCGCTCACAGCCGGACCGTGCTGTCTGGGTCCTCAAATGCAGCAACGCGACATACAGGGTGACACGCGCCCCCGATATGGCGGCGAAGGTCGAACCGCTCCCATGAGCGAATGATCTTCGCTCACGGGCGATGGTGGGCACGACGCTTGCGCGCCTTTGCCCACCGTACGGTTTGTCGCGATCCGTCTCAGCTCGTCGGCATGACGTAGGCGTAGATCCGGCCTCGTGAGACCGGGGCTTCACGGACGCGATTGCCGTTGTTGCCGGAGATCATGATCGGATTGCCCTTGGCGTCGACGCCGGTGATGATGCCGACATGGCCGCCGCGGCGGCCGCGCGTCATCACCGCGATGGCGCCGACCTGCGGGCCGGAAACGCGCTGGCCGTATTTCGCGAACGAACTCGCCATGTCGGAGCCGGTGCCGCGATAGCCGGAATGCTGCAGAACCATGTTCATGAAGCGCGCGCACCACAGGCTGCCACGCCCGGTCGGGTTGCCGCCGAGATATTTGCGCGCTTCGGCGACGACGTTCGACGAGGTGTAGCCCGAGGCCATCGCGCCGCCGGTGGGCGTCACCGTTGCATTCGAAGCGACGCCAGCATCCGCTGCGACGTTTGCGTTCGCGGCGACGCTCGCGTTGGCGTCGGCAAGGCCGCGCGTCTGCATGCGCGCGACGGCGCGATCCCAGCGCGAGGTGCGCTCGGCATGTTGGAGCCGGGCGCCACGGCGGCCGGTGCGGACGTTGCGCGATGCGTCAGCGTTGGCGTAACCGAAGCCGCCGGGTGCGACCATCTGAGGGGTGCCCGTGTAGCTCGGGTTGAAATCCGAAAAGCTGCCGGCCTGCGTCTGTGCGACTTGGCGCTCCCAGCGCGACATCCTGAGAGCACGGCGATGGTGGCGATAGGCGTAGTGATGCTTGGCATGATGGCCGGCGTGATAGGCCCGGGCGTGCCGCCCTGCGCCGTGGTGAGGTCTTGCCGAAGCCGGAGTGACAAATACGACGATAGAAGCCGAACACAATGCCAGCGCGATGAAACGAAGCGACCGGCGAAACGCAAACAACTGACGCATACTTAGTCCTCTGTAGAACTCCCACTTCCCCTTTGCGTTCGCCTACGAACGAACGCGGGCGGCGTTTTGCGTTTCGGGATGTGACGAGAGGAAGATTTCATGTGGCGGCGCGGAAACGATTCCGGGGTAATTCCGCGAAGATTCGATGGCGAAAATGGAACAATTCCGCCGCATTGCAGCCCCGAGAATTAATTGCAATTTTGCCTGCTCGTCACGCAACGAAGTTACGAAAAAACGAGAAAATCGAGAGGAATCAGAAATGCCTTACGCCGTCGCCAGGGACAACGTTCGTCTGCACTATGAAGAGGCCGGAAGCGGGACGCCGATCATCTTCCTGCACGAGTTCGCGGCCGACCACACCAACTGGGAGCCGCAGATGCGCTATTTCTCGCGCGGCCATCGCTGCATCGCCTATTCGGCGCGCGGCTATACGCCTTCCGACGTGCCGCCATCGGCCGACGTCTATACCTACGAGCATTTTTACACCGATGCTCTCGCCGTGCTCGATCACCTCGGCATCGCAAGCGCCCATTTCGTCGGCCTGTCGATGGGCTCCTATTCCTCGCTACAGGTCGGCCTCAACGCGCCGGAGCGCGCACTGTCGATGACGCTCGCTGCGGTCGGCGCAGGATCGGGTTTGGAAAATCTCGACGCGTTCCGCGCGCAATGTGTCGCCAATGCCGAGCAGTATGAGACGATCGGTTCGGTCGAGGTCGCCAAGGTGACGCGGGAGGCGCCGAGCCGGATTCCGTTTCTGCTGAAGGACCCGCGCGGCCACGCCGATTTCTACGCCGCGCTGGCCCGGCACGATGCCAGAGGCTCGGCCAACACCATGCGCAGCTTTCAAGGCAAGCGCCCGTCGATCTACACCATGACGGAGGCGATCCGGCGCGTGCCGACGCCGGCGCTCATTCTCTGCGGTGACGAGGACGACAATTGCATCGGACCGAGCCTGTTTTTAAAGCAGCATCTGCCGGCGGCGGGGCTTTCGTTCTTTCCGAAGTCCGGCCACGTGCTGAATCTGGAAGAGCCGGCGCTGTTTAATGAGATGGTGGAGCGGTTCATCGCGCTGGTGGAGGCCGGCCGATGGCCGGTGCGGGATCCGAGGTCGCTGGTGGCGGCGGTGGTTTAGGTTTAGCCGCAGCGGAGATGCGCCCCCTCTCCCGCTTGCGGGGGAGGGTTGGGGTGGGGGTGCCTCCGCGAGTCACACTGTTCGAGTGGAGAGAGCCGCCCACCATTCGCTTAGTCGACGCACTCGATCCAGTGAGAAAAGGTTGTCCATTCGACGAGCACGTTATGCGGAAGCACCCCCACCCCGGCCCTCCCCCGCAAGCGGGAGAGGGAGTGGACCGCCGCCGCGGCATGCTTTCTCTACTTCGCGCTTCCGCCCCTGCTCAGCAAAAACACGCCCTGCTCGCCGAACATGTTCCAGACCCACCAGGGCAGGTTCAGCGGCACCGGGCGGCCATAGAGATCGAGCGCCACCGCGCGCTCCATCTTGACGTTGATCTCGTCGCACAGCTGGACGAAATCCTTGATGGTGCAGAAATGGATGTTCGGCGTGTCGTACCAGGTGGCGGGGAGATGTTCGGTGCGCGGCATGTGGCCGCCGACGAGCAGTTGCAGCCGCATCTTCCAGAAGCCGAAATTCGGGAACGACACGACCGCGCGCCGGCCGATGCGCAACAGATTCTCCAGCACGGTCTTCGGCTGCCGCGTCGCCTGCAGCGTCTGCGACAGGATCACGTAGTCGAAAGCATCATCGGGATAATTGACGAGATCGGTATCGGCGTCGCCCTGCACCACGGCCAGCCCCCTGGCGACGCAGCGGTTGACGCCCTCGCGCGACAGCTCGATGCCGCGGCCATCGATGCCGCGGCTCTCCAGCAGTTGCAAGAGTTCGCCGTCGCCGCAGCCGACGTCGAGCACTTTTGAGCCGGCCGAAATCATTTCGGCGACGAGGAGATGATCGGTGCGATGCTTGCCGGTGCGATCGGGAGCGATGCCGCCGAGCGGCAAGGCCTGTTCCTGTAACGCCATGTCAGCCACTCCAGAGCTTTTTCCGTTCCGATTCGATCGGAACGGAAAAAGCTCTACCTTTCTTGTTTTGACGCGTTTTCTTCACGCGAACCGGTATCCACTTCGCTTGAAAACGCTTTGCTTTCAAGGCCGCGCGCCTTGCCCGCGGATTCCAGGAAGGCGCGGGAAATGTCGAAGAACTCGGGCACGTCGAGCAGGAATGCGTCGTGGCCGCGGTCGGTCTCGATCTCGGCAAACGACACCCGCGCGCTCGATGCGTTCAGCGCATGCACCAGCGCGCGCGATTCCGAGGTCGGGAACAGCCAGTCGGAAGTGAATGACACCACGCAGAAGCGGGTCTTGATGCCGCGAAACGCCTGCGCCAGCACGCCGTTGTGGTCGGCGGCGATATCGAAATAGTCCATCGCCCGCGTCAGATAGAGGTAGCTGTTGGCGTCGAAACGCTCGACAAAGGACGAGCCCTGATAACGCAGATAGCTTTCGACCTGGAAATCCGCGTCGAACGAAAACGTCGGCAGCTCGCGGTCCTGCATCCGCCGTCCGAACTTGCGATGCAGCGCGGCGTCGGAGAGATAGGTGATGTGCCCTGCCATCCGCGCCACCGCCAGCCCGCGATGCGGATGGGTGTTGCGTTCGAAATAGCGCCCATGGTGCCAGTCCGGGTCAGCCATCACGGCCTGCCGGCCGAGTTCGTGAAACGCGATGTTCTGCGCCGAATGGCGCGTGCTGCACGCCACCGGCAGCGCCGAAAACACCCGCTCCGGATAGGCGGCGGTCCATTGCAGCACCTGCATGCCGCCCATCGATCCGCCGATCACACAGAGTAGTGTCTCGATGCCCAGCCGGTCGAGCAGCAAGGCCTGCGCGCGGACCATGTCGGGGATGGTGATGATCGGGAAATCCAGCCCCCAGGCCTTGCCGGTCGCCGGATTGGTCGAGGCCGGACCGGTCGATCCCATGCAGCCGCCGATCACGTTCGAACAGATGATGAAGTACTTGTCGGTATCGAGCGGACGGCCGGGGCCGACCATGATTTCCCACCAGCCGGCCTTGCCGGTCAGGGGATGCACATTGGCGACATGCTGATCCAGCGTCAGCGCGTGGCAGATCAGGATCGCATTGGAGCGATCGGCGTTCAGCTCGCCATAGGTCTGATACGCGATCTGGAACGGCGCGAGATCAATGCCGCAATCGAGCTTTAGCGGCTGCTCGACGCCGAACTTCGCCACCGTCGAAGTCGGATGATCGGCCTCGTGGGCGCGGTCCTCGCTGTGAATCGACGGACTGGATACCGACTGCAAATTTGTCATCGACGACCAACCTCCTTGCGGAGGCTCCAGACAGAAGTCAGGCCATAAAAAACCCGGCCTGAACGAAAGGTTCGGCCGGGATCAACTCTGTCCCCGGCCTGTTTAGCGAGTTGTTTAACGTGGCTGCAAGCCGGCCGGCTCAAATGACCACGGAATGGAACAAAGCTAGTCCGAAGCAGGTCCCCCGTCAAGGCAGCCGCATGGTTAACCCTGCGGGGATCATGGCGGATCTGACGTTTCTCTTTGCTTTCAGCGGCCGTCTTTTCTAATCAATGGCCGTGATTGCCGGTGATTTCGGATCGATCCGGCCCTGAAGGTTTCTGAGATGTCCAAAGCTCCCCCGGCTCCGCCCTCGCTGCAGGAATTGCGCAAGGAGATCGACGCGATCGACGAGCAGGTCCATCGCCTGCTGATGGCGCGCGGCGACATTATCGACCGGCTGATCCAGGTGAAGCAGACCCAGGAAGTCGGCTCGGCATTTCGCCCGGCGCGCGAGGCCAGCATGATGCGCGAGCTCGTCCGGCGCCATCGCGGCATCCTGCCGCTCGACACCATCGAAAGTATCTGGCGCGTCATCATCTCGACCTTCACTTACGTCCAGGCGCCGTTCTCGGTGCATGCGGACGTCTCGGTCGGCGAGCCCGCGATGCGGGATTCGGCGCGGTTTCACTTCGGCTTCGTGGTGCCCTATGTCGGCCATTTCAGCGCGCAGGCCGCCGTCGAGGCGGTGGCGAAATCGAAGGGCGATCTGGCGCTGGTCTCGGCGGTGTCGAGCCGCACACCGTGGTGGAATGCGCTCGAAGCCGATGGCGCGCCGAAGATCATCGCCCGGCTGCCGTTCCTCGAACGCGCCGATCATCCGGCGGCGCTGCCGGTGTTCGTGATCTCGCGTGTCGCCGACGACGCCATGGTGACGGAAGTCGAGATGTGGAGCGTCCGCGTCTCGGGGTGGAACGCCGACGTCGCTCGTGCGCTGGCCCCGCTCGCCGAAATCGTCGCCGTGCCCGATACCGCCTTCGACGGCGCGGCGCTTCTGGTCTCGGACGCAGGCACCGGCTTCGAAAAGATCAAAGCCGCCCTGATCCAGGCCGGCGCCTCGGTGCGCTCTTCAGCCCTCGTCGGCAGCCACGCAACACGCTATACGGTGCCCCCGAACGGGTCTGCGAAGCCTTAAACGCTGCCTGCCATTTCCGGAGTTGAAGATGAACCGCCCCGTGCCGAATCCCGGCATTCTCGATATTGCGCCCTACACGCCCGGCAAGACGCCGGTGCCGGAGCCGGGCCGCAAGGTGTTCAAGCTGTCGGCCAACGAAACCCCGTTCGGGCCGTCGCCGAAGGCGATAGCCGTCTACAAGGACGCCGCCGGGCATCTGGAAGACTATCCGGAAGGAACCTCAAAGGTGCTGCGCGAGGCGATCGGCCGCGCCTACGGTCTCGACCCCAACCGCATCATCTGCGGCGCCGGCTCGGACGAAATCCTCAATCTTTTGGCGCACACCTATCTCAGCCATGGCGATGAGGCGATCTCGACCGCCCACGGCTTCCTGGTCTACCCGATCGCCACGATGGCGAACGGCGCCAAGAACGTGGTGGCGCCGGAGACCAACTTCACTGCCGACGTCGACGCCATTCTAGCGCGCGTGACGCCGCGCACCAAACTGGTCTGGCTCGCCAACCCGAACAACCCCACCGGCACCTATGTGCCCTTCGACGAGGTCAAGCGGCTGCGCGCCGGTCTGCCACCGCATGTGCTGTTGGTGCTCGATGCTGCGTACGCCGACTACGTCTCGCGCAACGACTACGAGCTGGGGCTGGAGCTGGTGGCGACCACCGAAAACACCGTGATGACACACACCTTCTCCAAGATTCACGGGCTCGCGGCTCTGCGGATCGGCTGGATGTTCGGCCCGGCCAACATCGTCGATGCCGTCAACCGGATCCGCGGGCCCTTCAACGTCTCGACGCCGGCGATGCTGGCGGCGGTGGCCGCGATCGAGGACACCGCGCATGTCCAGATGTCGAAGGCCTTTACCGAGCAATGGCGCAACTGGCTGACCGAGGAAATCGGCAAGCTCGGCTTGAAGGTGACGCCCAGCGTCGCGAACTTCGTGCTGATCCATTTCCCGACCGAGAAAGGCAAGACCTCGACTGAAGCGGATGCGTTTCTCACCAAACGCGGCCTGGTGCTGCGCGCGCTGAACAATTACGGCCTCCCGCACGCGCTGCGCATGACCATCGGCACCGAGGAGGCCAACCGCCTCGTCGTCGAAGCCTTGCGCGACTTCATGGCGGTCAAGTGAGCGCGGCACCGATCTTCCGACGCGTCGCGCTGATCGGCTTCGGCCTGATCGGCGGCTCGATCGCGCGCGCTGTGCGGGCCCAGGGGCTTGCCAGCGAAATCGTCACCACGGCGCGCTCGGAGAAAACCCGCGCGCGGGTCACTGAGCTCGGTATCGTCGATCGCGTGCTCGAGACCAACGTGGAAGCCGTCGGGGACGCCGACCTCGTGATCCTCTGCATTCCCGTCGGCGCCTGCGGCCCGGTGGCGCAGGAGATCGCTCCACACCTGAAAGCGGGCGCGATCGTTTCCGACGTCGGCTCGGTCAAGGGCGCTATCGTCCGCGAAATGGCGCCACACCTGGCGGGCAACGTTCATTTCGTGCCGGCGCATCCGGTCGCCGGCACCGAACATTCGGGGCCCGACTCCGGCTTCGCCGAACTCTTCATCAACCGCTGGTGCATTCTGACCCCGCCCGACGGCGCCGATCCCATGGCGGTCGAAACGCTGCGCGCGTTCTGGGCCGGCATGGGCGCCAAGGTCGAGATCATGACGCCAGATCATCACGACCTGGTGCTGGCGATCACCAGCCATCTGCCGCATCTGATCGCCTACACCATCGTCGGCACCGCGGACGAGCTGGCGCAGGTGACGTCGTCGGAAGTGATCAAGTTTTCCGCCGGCGGTTTTCGCGATTTCACCCGCATCGCAGCCTCCGATCCGACGATGTGGCGCGACGTGTTCCTGAACAACAAGGAAGCCGTGCTGGAAATGCTCGGCACCTTCAACGAGGACCTGTCGAAACTCACGCGTGCGATTCGCCGCAATGACGGAGAGGCGCTGTTCGAGCACTTCACCCGCACCCGTGCCATCCGCCGCGGCATCGTCGAGATCGGCCAGGATTCGGCGGCGCCCGACTTCGGCCGGCCGCATCCGCCGCTGGAAAAGAAGGGGGAGTGAGGAGACTCCGCTCTCTCGGCCGTCATTGCGAGCCAACGGGTCGCGCGAATGCGCGCCCGATGACAGGCTCCGCGAAGCAATCCATACCTCCGCACGGGGAAAGATCGATTGCTTCGCGACGCTCGCAATGACGTGGAGAGATTCGCGCAAACTATAACGGCGATCAAAACAGCGGCGGCACCTGCCCTACTTTGAACGGCCCGAGAAACACCGCGCCGTCCGCGAAGCGCAGCGGGAAAGCTCGCGCCTTCTTGCCCTCCAGCTCCGTCTCCTTGCCGAGCGCGTTGATGCCGGCGGCGACACCTGCGTTGGCGTTCTGCTTGACGACCTTGCCAAGGCCAGGGATCGCCCGGTCGAGCGCGCCGAATAGATTGTTGAGGTCCTGCGTCTTGACGCCAGGTGCGACGCGATCGAGGGTTGCCTGCGGAACGCCCTCCTCCAGCATCTTTTCGATGCCAAGGGCCGGAATCACCTTCTCGATCCCCGCCACCGTCATCTGCAATTCGCCGTCGATCCGCCCCTGGGCATTGAGGCTCAACGTCCCGGCGGCGACCGAGATCAGATCGCCCTGCTGAATGCGCGAGCGCACGATTTCGACATGGCCGCCCGCCGCCTGCAACTCCCTGAACCGCTCGGGCCACGGCTTCGGCGAAAAATCCTTCAACCCGGTGAGCTTGGCCTCGACGCCGGCATCGAACGGGGCAGCCAGCAGCGGGTGCAGCTCCTGCACGCTGCCGCTTGTTATTTGCAACGCGGTTTCGATCACGGGATGATCTTTCGTCGAGCCCTCGACGAAGCGCCCGTGCAACCCAGCTCGGCCGGCGCGCGCGAGCGGCGTCTGCACGGGACCGTTGATGCGATCGATCGAGGGATTGTCGAACACGATGGAGGCGCGTTGCGGAATATCCGGCAACCCGACTATGCTGCTCTGGCCGTTGGTCCAATTCACCTTCATCGACGGCGGCTGGCCGCGATCGGAAAGCGTCGCCGGCGCCTTGAATTCGGCGATCAGCAATTTCGGCTGATAGATCTGCGCGATAACCATGATTTCCCCGAGCCGCGCGGTGAACAGCGCCTGCGCTCCGGCGGTCTGCGAGACCAGCGCAACGCTGGCGTCGTCGCAGCGGACTTCGAAACGGAACGGGAAGCCGGCCACCGAACGCTTGCCGCATGCATAGACCCGTCCGGCCTTTGCCTCCTGCGCGGCCCATGCATCCGCGCGCACGCCGACTTCGGAAGCGGCATAGAACCAGAACGCGCTCCACGCCGCGGCAACGACAAGGAGCAGTGCAGGCGCGATGAAGAGGCGCCACAGCGGGCGCCGGCGCGGCGCGGGGGTCATGTCAGGCATGCGGCGTCCTTTGGCTAGCGATTGAGGCGAATGTAAGCATCCGCTTCCCACAACAAAAGGCATTGAAATCACTTCGCTTTGCCGGTCGGTTCTGGTAGCGGTGCAAGGGCATGTCCGCGATTACACTCAACGATACGGAATTCTCGACAGGCGACCTCTGGGTGTTCGGTTACGGCTCCCTGATGTGGCGCCCGGGCTTCGACTTCATCGAACGGGTGCCGGCGCGGCTGATCGGGGAACACCGCGCGCTCTGCGTCTATTCCTTCGTCCATCGCGGCACGCCGGAAAAGCCGGGTCTCGTGCTCGGGCTCGACCGCGGCGGCGCCTGTCGCGGCATCGCTTTCCGGGTTGCAGAAAAGCACAGCACCGCGACCATCGCCTATTTGCGCGAACGCGAGCAGGTCACTTCGGTCTATCGCGAGGTGAAACGATCGGTGTGGCTGGAGAACGAGGCGCGCGAGCGCGTCAGCGCGCTGGTCTACGTGGTCGATCGCGGCCACGCGCAATATGCCGGTCGGCTGTCGCTCGCCGAGCAGTTGCGCCACGTGCTGCAGGGGCACGGCCAGTCCGGCGTCAACCGCGACTATGTTCTAGCCACCGTAAAGGCGATCGAGGCGGAAGGTTTCCGCGATTCCCAACTGCACCAGCTCGCGGCGATGCTTCACAACCAGCATCCGTTCCACCCTTCCGCCGAGGGCGCAGAAGACGCAGCCTCGCCCGGGGCGCACGGTTCCGCGACCGGCCATCCCCTGCGCCGTCTCTGAAATTGCTAACCGTTTCGCTTCTTGGTAGAATTTCGCGCTTCCGCTACAACCAGCAATATCAGTGATTCTCTGTCGAACCGTTTGTCAAAGGCCGCCGGAAATGACCGCAAGCCCGAAGAACATCACCTGGACTGCCCTGCTTGGCAGTGCGTTCTATTTGATTTCGATCGGCCCGAGCTTCGCCTATCTGGATCCGGGTTCCGGCAGCATGCTCCTGACCGCCATCCTCGGCGTGCTGGCCGCGACGACCTACACGTTGAAGGGCTACTTCCACAAGGCAACCACCCTGTTCCGCAGGAATCGACCCGAAGCCGGCGATGCTGCGGGGCGGACCAAGGATTGATCGCTTCATCCGTAGCCGGCGATGCGGCTTCGTGAAACGAGACTTTCTGAAACGAGACCTGGAGAGCTCGCTCTCGAACCGATGCAACGACCTGCCGCCGCGACCAATAGAATTCGAAGGACATGACCCCCGAGCACGGCTCATTTCGCGACGCGAGCAATCGAATTTTCTATCACGACGGCGCAGTGTTTCGAAGCCTGAGTGCGGAAGCAACCGCCAACTGGCATCAGCTCCGGCAAACGGCGTTCTTTCAGCGACTCGTGGAAAGCGGCGCGGTCATCGCCACCGAGACGGAAGACCGCCCGGAGATCATGGCGCAGCTCTCCGGCCGATGGGCCGGCGTCGTGCGGCACGAGCGGCTGGCGTTCATCTCGTATCCCTATGAGTGGCCGTTTTGGATGTTGAAGGATGCGGCGCTGCTGCATCTCGACGTGCTCTCGCAAGCGCTGGAGAACGGCTGGACGCTGAAGGACGGCTCCGCCTACAACATGCAATGGCGCGGGCAGCAGCCTGTCTTCATCGACGTCTCGTCATTCGAGCCTTATCGTGACGGCGACTCCTGGACCGGATATCGCCAGTTCTGCATGATGTTCATCATCCCCCTGCTCCTCAAGGCGCATCGCGACATCCAGATTGCACATTTGCTGCGGAGCAATCTCGAAGGCGTCGATCCCGAGGAGGCGCTTAAATTCATCTCATGGCGCGACATTTGCCGGCGCGGCGTCTTTACCCATCTCTACCTGCATGCACGCCTGCAGGCCCACGCCAAGCGGGCCGAAGCGCGGACGTCGTCCACGAACACCGCGCCGGCAACATGGCCGGTCCGGCAGACGCGCGAGATGACGCTGCGCATGGTCCAATCGATCAGGCGGATGGTGGCGAAGCTCGACCGCAGCAGCGGCGAGACCGCGTGGTCGGCCTATGAGACGACCCATTCCTACGACGACGCATCGCTTGCCGAGAAGCAGGGCTTCGTCGAACGGCACGTCCGCGGCAAGCGATGGCGGATGGTCTACGATCTCGGCAGCAACACGGGAACGTTCGCGCGGCTGTGCAGCGGCCATGCAGATCACGTCGTCGCCGTCGATGAGGACGAGCTTGCCATCGACACGCTCTACCGCCGCCTGAAGGCGGAACGGCCGGGCAATATCACGCCGCTGGTGATGCCGCTGAACAACGTATCGCCGGACCAGGGCTGGCGGGGCCGGGAAAGGAAATCGTTCGACAGCCGCGGCAAGCCCGACCTGATCCTGTGCCTGGCGCTGATCCATCACATGGTGGTCTCGGCGAATATTCCGATGCAGGACTTTCTGCAGTGGATCCGCAACTTCGATGCGGCGGTCGTGCTGGAATTCGTGGGACCTGAGGACGAGATGACGTTGCGCCTGACGAAGAACAAGAAAGAGGCGCATCCCGACTATACGCAGGATCAGTTCGAATCCATCGCCGCATCGATGTTCGACATCGCCGATGCGGCGGCGCTCAAGCAAGGCCGCAGGCAGATCTATCTGCTTCAACCGAAACCGGCACCGGTTCCATCCCCGAGCGCGGCATGAGCGTGACGGCAACCGAAAGCGCTTTCCCGGCGCGCGCGCAAAACGCGTTCCTGCTGCATCTCGCGCTGTCGGCCGTTGCCATCGCGCAGCCGTTCTATTCCGTCACCGGGCGGACCCTGAATTTTTTCGTCGCCTGGAGAATGAGCAGCGTCGAGTTTACGCTCTGCATACTGCTCATCTACATCGTGCCGGCGCTTGTCACCTGGCTATTGGTCCGGCTCGGCAACCGCTTGCACCGAAATCTCGGCAGCGCGCTGTTGTTTCTGGCTCTCTGCTTCTACATCTCGCTGACTTTGCTGATGGCGGCGCGCCAGTTGGTGCACAGCCTGCCGTTCACGGCTCGCAGCGAGATGCCCCTCTGGATATACGCCCTGCTGCTGATCGTATCGGCCAGTCTCGCGGCGCTCGTGCTTACGAAGCCGAAAATTCAGGGATTTGTCAGGTTCTTTGCCGTGACGACGGTCATCTTCCCCGCCGCCGTGCTGCTCCATGCCCATGGCATGGGTGTGGTCCGGTTTTCCGAAGTGCCGCCGGCCAAAAAGATCGAAGCCGCCGACCGGCCCAACGTCATCCTGATCGTCTACGACGAACTGCCGCTAACCACGATCCTGGACGCAGACGGCCTGATCGATCGAAACAAATTTCCGAACTTCTACCAATTCGCCCGCGGCGCGACATGGTTTGCCAACGCGCGTTCCGCGTCGGGACATACCGAGGCCGCGGTACCCGCGATTCTCGCCGGCCGAATGCGCCAACACGAAGTGCCGGCGACCTACACAAGCTATCCGGAGAATATTTTTCACCGGCTCGGCCCAAGCTACAACGTTCTCGATCTGCAATTCGCAACTGACCTCAATCCCGCAAGGCCGCCGGGCTGGCAGACGGAAGCACCCGACGGCCAGGACAGGCTGAGCGCGATCGCTCTCGATATGGCGATCATCTTTGGGCACATCGTGGCGCCGCCGCAGTTCGCCGCGCTCCTTCCGCGGATCGACCTGCAACACAATCGCTTCGGCGAGGACAGTGACAGGTCGCCGCGCGGCCTGCGTCATCACGAAAAGTTCGTCACCGCGCTGGCGCGGGCGGAACAGCCACTTCTGGCGGTCTACCACAACATCTATCCGCACAATGGCTGGTCGCACTACCCGTCAGGGCGCTCCTACGGGGAATCTCGATGGGGCGACTACCTGTCGCTCAAGGACCGCAAGGACGCGAAGCTCGGCGACGACAACGTCAGGATCATGCATGACTACAAGGCCCATTTGCTGCAATCGATGCATGCCGACAAGCTGTTGGGAGAGTTGCTGGCCCAGATCAAGGCCAATAGGCAGTACGATCATTCGATCATCGCCGTGGTGGCCGACCACGGGGTCTCTTTGTGGCCGGGCGAGCAGCCTCGCAATCCCAGCGACTTTCGTTTGCCTGACGTCCAGGCCATTCCGCTGATTATCAAGCTGCCCGGGCAAAGCCGCGGCGGAATATCGCTCGATCCGGTGCATACCGTCGACATCTATCCAACCATCCTCGACCAACTCGGCGTCACCATTCCGGAGAGCCTGCAGGGCAGATCGCTCCTCAAGGCTATTCGCGAGGCGGCGGCGGCCGAGACGGCGAAGTCGACGCCGCATCGCGACGACGTCACCCTGAAACGCCGCGTGGAGTGGTTTGGAGCGGGAACGTCGATGGCCGACCTGTACGGGTTCGGCAAGTTCAGCGGTTATGTCGGGCGCCATGTCGGCGAATTCCGGTTTAGCCGCGTGCTGGACGCCGCCGTGCATCTGTTCGGCACCCGCTTCAGCCGCGCCAGCCCGCACCTTTCGTTGCGCATCGACGCGCAAATCAACGGCGGCGCGCAGGACGGCCAAACCCGCGACATCCTGGTCGCGCTGGGAGACCGAATCTGCGGTGCCACCCAGACGACGGATCTCGAGGTGAGCGGGCAGGCAAACTCGTTTACGCTCGTCGTCGCCGAGGAGTGCGTTGACCTCGTGAACAAGGGAATCAGGGTTTTCGTCGTCGGCTCCGACGGGCAATTCGCGGAAACTCCCGTCGAAGGCGAGACATCCACGACGGTTGCGACAATCGATCGGACGATCGCAGGTCTGGCCGAACTGATAGAAAGCCTGCAACGCGCGGGAGAAAACGGTCGAGGGCCGCTGGAGCTCGGCGCATTGCGCGAACGCGGTGTAGCTGTGCCCGAGCTGTTTGTGCGGAACGGCCGGCTGGCGACGCGGTGGGGCGATGTCGTGCTGACGCGCGACGGACAGACGTGGGTCGTGGACCTGTACTCCGCACCGAAGGATGCCTGTAAGGCGATCTATCTCGCCGCGAACAATATTCACGGCGTGGTCCGCATCGCGGCATCGGCCTCTGCGCGGGACGAAACCAGCATTCCGGTAACGGCCGGGCAGGCCGACGTGGCGTGTTCGAATACAGAATCGGACATCATACGGATCATCGCGGCCGAAGCACGTGCGCCCGTCGACCGCGCGCCCTCGCCTGTTCCCATCGATCAACTGCTCGCACAATTCGCCGAATTCATCGGCGATCTGGAAAAAGCTCCCGCCGGTGCGCAGGGACAGATGACCCTGCCGGCGCTGCGTCAGCTAGGCGTTGCCGTTCCGGCTGGGTTCGTCAGGAATGGCGAACTGGCGTGGCCCTGGGGCGAGGCTGCCCTCAGCCGCAGCGGGCGCGGATGGATCCTCGATCTGCAATCGGCGCCCAGGGAGGTATGCAGGGCGGTTCAACTCGGCGCCAACGGAATTCCGGGGATCAGTCGCATCGCCACGTCATATCAGGCGAAAGACGAGGTGGTGATCCCGATGACCGCCGACCGCGCCGAGGCGGCGTGCGCGAACAGGGAATCGGGCCTCATCCGAATCATCACGACCGACACGTCGTTAGCCCGGCTTGCACGGGATAAGCTTGCAGCCGTCTGGAGAGGACTAAAGAAAACGCTCGGCGGGAATTAACTCGCGGGCATTGGCAGGCCGATGCAGGAGGAGCCGCTCAGTTGGCCTGCGCCGTCGCCGGCCGGCGCGGCGCCGGCGCGGGCTGATCGGAGGGGGCGGGCATCAGTTCGAGGCCGGCATCGGCCAGCCGTACGCGCACCTCGGCGGCGACGTATTTCGCATATTCCGACAGCAACAGACGCAGCGTCGTGCCGCTGGTCCACCACGGCTCGTCGCGCCATCTGTCGCCGATCACCGCGAACGGAATCAGCGTGACATCAGGCATCGCATGCGACAGTTCCAGGATGGCCCGCGGCATATGGTAGTTCGACGTCACCACGATCAGCGACTTGAAGCCGCGCTCGCGGGCCCAGCGCCGCGTCTCCGCGGCATTGCTGCGCGTGTTGACGGCGGAGCGGTCGAGATCGACGCAGCAGCCGAGCAGCGACTGGTTGTCGGGCAGTGAGCGCGAAATGTCGCTGACGGCGTTGGTCGGGTGCACGCCCGAAATCAGCAGCCGCTTGCCGTAGCCACCGGCCAGCAATTCCATCGCGTCCGACACCCGCGACGAGCCGCCGGTGAACACCACGATTCCGTCGGCGTTGCGCGCCGGCTTGATTTCGACGCCGCGCAACTGCGAGAGAAAGGCGGCGAAGCCCACTGCCGCGCCGACGAACAGGATCGCCATCGAGCCGACGACGACCGCGCGCAGCAACCCGCGTGGTCGTGCGGCCCTCGGCGTGCTATCGGCGTGCTGCAAACCCATGTAGTCCAACGGTCCTCTTCCCGTTTGTAATTCTAGAACGTTTTCACGCGAAGTGGAGTCCCGCCCCCGGGGACAAGTCCGTGACCTGCTTCACTCGAAACCGCCATCGGCCGCGTCAATCGATATCGTCCAGCGTGGCAAACAGCGTTCGCCGCGAGGCCCAGGCGGTGATGGCGGCAATCGCCACGGCCTGCACCGCGAGCGCCAGATAACCCGAGGGCGGCAGCGAAAATGTCCCCAGCAGCGCTGCGAACTGATCGCCTACGGGGGTACCCGAAAACCAGCTCGCGATCGATTCGGAAAAGCCAAAACCCAGCATCGCGGCGCCGCCGCCGATCACCCCTCCCTCCAGCCCGAGCCTAAGAAAATGCCGCAGGAAGTGGTTGGCGATATAGCGGTCTCCGGCGCCGACGAAGTGCAGCACTTCGACGATCGGGCGGTTCGCCGCCATCGCGCCGCGGGTCGCGAACGAAACCGAGATGATCGTCGCCACAATCACCAGCGCAAGAATTCCGACGCCGGCGAACACCGTCGCTCCGGTCATCGAGCGCATGCGCTCGATCCAGGCACGGTGGTCGTCGACACTCGCTGACGGGGCCACCTGCGTCACCGCCCTGCGCAGGCCTGCGAGGTCGAGCGTGGTGCCGGGCTGCACGCGCGCGACGACGACGCGAGGCACCGGCAATTGCTCGATCGACAGCCCGCTGCCGAGCCACGGCTCCAGCAGTTTCGCCGATTCGTCCTTGCTGAACGACTTGACCTGGACAATGCCGGGCTGCGTCCGCATCGCCTCCGCCGCCGCGGTCACGTCGCGCTCAAGATCGCGGCCGGCCGAGGGGCGCACCTGAACGGTGATTTCGCTGGCGACTTCCGACTGCCATTCCGCCGCCGATGCGCTGATCAGAAACACCGTGCCGGTGGTGATGGACGCGAGGAACGTCATGATGGCGACCACTGCGACCAGCGCACGGCCGGAGATCGAAGCCCGCGGCACGATCGGCGACATGTTGCGCGCCTGCGCCGGCACCTGCGGGCGCTCGTTGCCGAGGTCCACCAGCGGTCCATGCTCGTCGCCGACCCTACTCATAAATGTGCAGCCGTCCCTGATGCAGCACCAGCCGCCGCGCCTCATACTGATCCATCAGCGTGATGTCATGGGTCGCGATGATCACCGCGGTGCCCAGCCGGTTCAATTCGATGAACAGCCGCAACAGGCGCCGGCCGAGCGTCGGGTCGACGCTGCCGGTCGGCTCGTCCGCCAGCAGCAATTGCGGCCGCGAGATCACCGCGCGCGCGATCGCGGCGCGTTGCTTCTCACCGCCCGACAGGATCGGCGGCAGCGCATCCATGCGCTCGCCGAGGCCGACCCACCGCAACAGGTCGATCACCTCGCGGCGATAGCTGGATTCGTCGCGGCCCATCACGCGGAACGGCAGCGCCACATTCTCATAGGTCGTCATGTGGTCGAGCAGGCGAAAATCCTGCAGAACGATGCCGATCTTCTGGCGCATGTTCGCAACCTGATCCTTGCCGAGCAGCGAGACATCCTCGCCGAACAGGTTGACGAGGCCGCGCGTCGGCCGCAGCGACAGGAACAGCAGCCGCAGCAGCGACGTCTTGCCGGCGCCCGAGGGGCCGGTGAGAAACTGGAAGGAATGCGCCGGAATCATGAAGGAGAGGTCGCGCAAAATCTCCGGGCCGAGCCCGTAGCGCAAACCGACATTTTCGAACCGAACCAAGCTCAGCTCCGCTCGATATGGACCGTGCCCGGAGACCCCGGACTTGAACCTGAACCTGGGCCCGAACCTGAACTTCGGGCTCGTAGCCCGCCGGTTTGGGTACTAACCGGACAAAACGGTTTTGCGACCGTTATGGTTTCCGATTCGTTAACAGTCGCTATGTAGCATCCGGGCAAAGACACTGGTGAGATGGGCTCCATGCATATCGTTTGCCCCCATTGTACAACATCTTACGCGATCAATCCGGCCACCCTGGGGGCCGGTGGACGCACCGTCCGTTGCTCCCGTTGCAAGGAAACCTGGCTGGCGCGGCCCGAGGACGCGATCGAACTGGCGGAAGCCGCGCCGGCAGCCATGCCAAGCCCGCCGTCAAGTCGGGCGCAATCGAGCCAAGCGGCCGTGGACGATACCACGGCCGAATGGGAGGCGATGGCGCGCGAGGACGAGGCACAGGATACCCCGGTAGTCGACAGCCCCTCGATTTCGGCCGGCTGGCCGGCCGAGGGCGATGGCGCGCCGCAGGGCGGCGGCAGCGACTGGCCATCGGCCGCCCGGCGCGATGCGGAAGACCATGAGGAAATTCCGATCACCACGCACCGCGAGCGGCTGGCCCGTCTGTTCCGGCTACCGTCCCCGCCCCGAATTCGGTTCCTGCCGGCCGTCGGCCTGCCGACCGCCTGCGCCGCGATGGGCGCACTGGTCCTGGCACTGATGATCTGGCGTAGCGACGTCGTGCGGCTGCTGCCGCAGACCGCGACGTTCTACAAGATGGTCGGATTGGAGGTGAACCTGCGCGGGCTGGCCTTCAAGGACGTCCAGGTCAGCAACGAGACCGTGGACGGCAAGCCGGTGCTGGTGATCGAGGGCGTGATCGTAGGCGAGACCAAAAAGCCGGTCGAATTGCCGCGGCTGCGCTTCTCCGTGCGTGACGCGCAGGGCGCCGAGATCTACGCCTGGAACGCGGTGCTGGAGCAGCCGGTACTCAAGCCCGGCGAGCGCACCTATTTCAAGTCACGGCTGGCCTCGCCGCCGCCCGAAGGCCGCAATATCGACGTACGCTTCTTCAACAAGCGGGATCTGGCCGGCCACGCCTGAACGTGGTCGCCTGTTCCGCTGAGGCGAGAGATCAAGACTTCATGCCACGCGTGCTGATTGCCGACGACGAAGATTCCATGCGCTCGCTGGTGGCGCGCGCCATCGCCATGGACGGCCACGAGACCGTCACCGCCGAGGACGGCGCCGAAGCGCTCGATATCCTGACCCGCGAACAGGGCATGTTCGACCTGCTTTTGACCGACATCCAGATGCCGGTCATGGACGGCATCGCGCTGGCGCTGACCGCGGCGCGCGACTTTCCCGACCTAAAGATCCTGTTGATGACCGGCTTTGCCGACCAGCGCGAGCGCGCTTCCGGTCTCAACGCCATCGTTCATGACGTGGTGACGAAGCCGTTTTCGGTGCACGACATCCGCACCGCGGTGGCCGATGCGCTGGCGGCGAGGAAAGCGGGATAGGTAGGGCTCGGTCTCCACTCGTCATTGCGAGGAGCGTAAGCGACGAAGCAATCCATACCGCACGCGCGGAGCCATGGATTGCTTCGCGGAGCCTGTCATCGGGCGCGCATTCGCGCGACCCGTTGGCTCGCAATGACGGTGGAAAGAGCTGGACCGCTCAATAATCCTTCAGCAGCCGCTCGATGTAGTCGAGTTCGATCTGCGGACGGGACGGATCGCCAAGGCGGCGGCGCAGTTCTTCCAGAATCCGGCGCACCCGCTGCACGTCGATCTCGCCGGGGATCTTCACCGTATAGTCGTCGGTGAATTCGTTGTTGCGCATCGGACGTCCGAGCGGATCGGTGGAGTTTTGCGCGCCCTGCTGGCGGCCCCTGGGGTTGCCGGGGCCGTCGCCCGGCTGATCGCCGTCGCCCTGCTGCATGGCCTCGGCAAGGCTCTGGGCGCCCTTGCGCAACGCATCCAGCGCGCGGCCCTGAGAGTCCACCGCGCCGTCGGCATTGCCCTCGCCGAGCCGGCCGGTAGCATCGCCCATGGCGTTATCGGCCTGATCGAGCCCGTCCTCGCCGTCGCCCTGCTCGCCGCCCTGGCCTTGCTGGCCCTGCCCCTGCTGGCCCTGCTGGCCGCGCTGGCCCGGGCCCATGCCGCGCTTGGCGAGCTCTTCCTGCAATTTCTTCAGCCGGTCGCGCAGGCCCTGCTGGTCCTGCTGCAGGTCGCCCATGCTCTGGTCGCCCTGCTTGCCGCGCATGCGGTCGCGCCTGGAATCCTGGCCCTGCTTGTAGGTCTTGTCGCGCAGTTGCTGCTGCTTGCGGATCATGTCGCCGAGCTCGTTCAGCGCCTGCTCCATGTCGTTGTCGCCGCCCTGGCCGGGCTGCGCCATCTGCAGGTTTTCCAGCATCTGCTGCAGCTGCTCAAGCAATTGCTTGGCGGCCTCCTTGTCGCCGGAACGCGACATCCGCTCCAGCCGGTCGAGCATGCTCTTGAGATCCTGCTGGCTCAGCATCTTGGTGTTGGGATCGAGCGGGCGCGCCAGTTGCTGCGGATTGTTGCGGAACTGCTCGGCGAGCTGGCGCAGGAAATTATCCAGCGCGGCGCGCAGATTGTCCGTGAGCTTCTTGATCTCCTCGTCGGTGGCGCCGCGCTCCAGCGCCTGCTTGAGCGCCTCCTGGGCGGCGCGCAACGCCTTGTCGACATCGGTGATGTTGCCGTCCTCGATGGTCACCGCCAGCGCCCACAGGCTGGCGACGACCTCGCGCAGCGCGTCATCGGTGCGCGCCGCCTCGAGCTGGTGCTTAACACTGAAGAGACCGAGATAATGACCGGATTCGGGCGTGAACAGCTCCGGCGCGATCATCAGCGCGTCGAGCGCGGCATAAACTAGCGCGTTCTGGTTGGCGTCAAGCGCCAGGATGCGGCGCTGCTCGATCAGCGCACGCGCCAGAGGTTTGGTGAACAGCCGCTCCGGCAGCCGCATGTTGTGCGGCTCGCTCTTGCCCTCATTGCCGGCCTCGTCCTTGGCCGTGAGCGTCAGCGTCACATCGGCACCGGCGTATGGGTCTTCGCTGAGATCCTTCACCGTCTGACCGACGCCGTTGCGCGTGCGCGCATTCGGCAGCACCAGCGCAAACTGCGGCGCATCGAACAGCGGCCGCCGCCCGGCATTGCCATCCTTCGCGTCCTTGTCCTTGGCCGCATCATCCTTGACCGCATTATCTTTGGCCGCATCCGGATTGCGGGCGGCAAATTGCGCGCGGGCTTCGGTGACGCCGTAATCGTCCTCCAGCTTGTAGGACATCTGCAGCGAGCCGCGGGCCTGGCGTTCCGGATCCTTGGCCAGTGAAATGCTCGGCGCACGGTCGGGCGTGGCCGCAAAGCGCCACAGCGGCTGGCCGGACGGCGCACGAACATGCGCGCTGCCGTCGCCTGTGATCTTGAAATGCCGTTCGTTGGTGCCCTTCGGCGCCTGCTCGCTCGGGGCGACCTCGGTCACACCGCCGCCGACCACGACGTCGATGGTGCCGCCGCTGGAGCGCACCAGGAGCGTGCTGCCTGATGGCACCGGCAACGGGGCTCCGCTATCAGGAGAAGCTGCATCCCGGTTGGCGGCGGACAGAATGACGGGCGGCTTGCCGGTATAGGGCGGCGGGGTCACCCAGGCATCGACCCGGACGTTGGCCGGCGCCAGCACGCCGTTCCAGTCGAACGCGGCGGCTATGCGCAGCGCGCGCTCGTCGCCGGCGGCGACATAGGCGGCCGCCAGCATCACCATGACCAGCGCGCGCAACGCCCAGGGATCGTGGATCGGCAGCCGCGGCGAAGGTAGCCCGGCACGGATCCGCTTGATCGAGGCCAGCGTGCGCTCGCGCTGCTCGCGCCACAGCGCCTGCGCGATCGGATCCTTGGACTGAAGCGTATCGGTCAGCGCGGTCGCCGGGCGGTGGCGGATGCCGGTACCGCGGTCGAGCCGGCTCAAGCCCTCTTCGCGGCTTGGCCAGCGAAACCGCGCGAGCGGGAACAGCGCGGCCAAGCTCGCGAAGGCGAACAGGCCGATGCCGATCGCACGCGCCAGGAACGGCAGCGCCAGCCACAGCCCGGCCCAGGACGCCACCAGAAACAGTCCGACGACGCTCAGAAACCGGGCGAGGCCCGGCCAGGCGCGCTCCCACGCAATCGCATACTGAGCCCGTTGCAGGGCCTGCGTCAGTTGCAGCCGCGCGAGCGCGTCCGGCTCGCGCGCGGGTTTGGTGGGGTCGGGGGATGCGCCGCTCAACAATCTCTCCGGGTTGCCGACACGTCAGCCTAGCACAACGGCGGCAATGAGGCACCTGTTCCGGGGGTAACCCACACCCGGAAATACGCATAACACGAAGGCGTGACTGCGGGCGCCCCACCCCCTAACGTGCGCCGAACCGTAAAAATACGAGGAAACGACATGGACCAGAAGACACACGACAAGGGCCTGGAAATTCGTAAAGCCGTGCTCGGCGAGGCCTATGTCAACAACGCCCTGAAGAATGCCGACAGCTTCAACAAGCCGTTTCAGGAACTCGTCACCGAATATTGCTGGGGCGCGGTGTGGGGACGCGACGAACTGCCGCGCAAGACCCGCAGCATGCTCAATCTCGCCATGATCTCGATCCTGAACCGCCCGCACGAATTGAAGGCGCACATCAAGGGCGCGCTGACCAACGGCGTCAGCCGCGACGAGATCCGCGAGATATTCATGCAGGTTTCGATCTATGCCGGCATTCCGGCGGGCGTCGACAGCTTTCGCATCGCGCGCGAAGTGTTCGCTGAATTGGACAAGGCGTAAGAGCGGTCGAATAACAACAAAACCGTTTCAACCGTCATTGCGAGCGAAGCGAAGCAATCCATAGTCCCGCAAGCCGAAGGGTGGATTGCTTCGCTTCGCTCGCAATTGTGCATGTTCACTAATTCGCTGATTGGATCGCTCCTCTGGAGGACGATCCGATGCGCGACAATAGCTACGACCGGACGATTGAACGCAACTATCTGCAGAAGTGGCGGTTTCTGATCCCGGAATATGAGGCGGTGAAGGCTGGTCGATCCCCGCTGTTCAAGCGGGTCGGCGACTTCTACCGCCATCACGGGACCTGCTCGCAGACCTTCCGCAAGTATTACAATCGCTATCTGCAGAGCGGTGAGGAAGCGGACCTGCTGCCGCGCCGGCGCGGGCCCAAATGGCGGGAACGGCGCGAGCCGGAAGGGATCGAGGCGGAGATCGTCGCCCACCGCAGGCGGGGGATGAACCGCTACGAGATTCATGCCGTCTTGCGTGAGAAGCGCGACACGGTACCTTCGCCCGTAACGATCTACCGGGTGCTGAGACGCTACCAGCTGAACCGCCGCACGGTGGCGATGCGTGAGGAGAAACGTCGCATTATCAAGGACAAGCTCGGGGAGCTGGGCCACGTCGATCTGCATCAATTGCCGCGCGATATGTTCCTCGCGCCACCCCCGGTCACGGCCTACATCATCAGCCTGATCGACAGCTGCTCGCGGCTGGCCTGGGCCGAGGTCCTGACGTCCAAGAAGGCGCTGCCGGTCATGTTCAAGACCCTGAAGATGATCAACACCCTCAACGTCACCTATGGGCTCGTCTTCCAGGAAATCCTGTCCGACAACGGCGCCGAGTTCGCCGCCCGCACCAAGCCGGACGAGCATCCGTTCGAGGCCATGCTGCTCGAGCTTGGCATCAAACACCGCTACTCCAGGCCCTATCGACCGCAGACCAATGGCAAGGTCGAACGCTTCTGGCGCACCCTCGACGAGGACGTTATCGAGGGCGCCACCTTCGACAATCTCGATCACTTTGCCAACGAACTGTTCGAGTACCTAATCTACTACAACAACCACAGGCCCCATCAGGCCTTGGCGGGGCAAACTCCCAAGGCCTTCGCCGCTACCAAGACCACTGCGATCCAATCAGCGAATTAGTGAACATCGACAGCAATGACGAATTCGGGGAGACACCATGGAAATCGGATTCATCGGCCTCGGGAAGATGGGCTTCCCGATGGCCCGCCGCCTGATCGAAGCCAAGCACCAACTCACCGTGTTCGATACTCGGAAGGAGGCCGTCGACAAGCTCGTCGCGCTCGGCGCGCAGGCGGCATCATCGCCCAAGGATATTGCCGACCGCTGCGAGACCGTGCTGGCCAGCCTGCCGTCGCTGCAGGCTTCGCTCGAGGTCGCGACCGGCGCGGGCGGCGTGATCGACGGCAAGCGCGTCAAGCGATTTGTCGACCTCTCCACCGTTGGCTCGCAGATGGCAACGAAAATTCACGGGCTGCTGGCCAAGCGAAACATCGTGCAGATCGACAGCCCCGTGAGCGGCGGCGTCGGCGGCGCCGAGAAGGGAACGCTCGCCGTGATGGTCTCCGGCCCGCGCGCCGATTGCGAGACGGTGAAGGGCGCGCTCGACGTGATCGGAAAAGTGTTCTTCATCGGCGAGAAACCGGGCTCGGCACAGACCATGAAGCTCGCCAACAATTTCCTGTCGGCGACCGCCATGGTCGCAACATCAGAAGCCGTGGTGATGGGCGTCAAGGCGGGGCTCGATCCGGCCGTGATGATCGACGTCATCAACGCCGGTTCCGGACTCAACACCGCGAGCCGCGACAAGTTTCCGCGCTCGGTCTTGCCGCGCAGCTTCGATTTTGGCTTCGCCACGGGGCTGATGGTCAAGGACGTGCGGCTTGCGCTGGACGAGATGAAATCGCTGGGGCTGTCGATGGAAGTCGCCGAGGCGGTCGGCCGGCTCTGGGAAGTCATCATCCGCGACGAGGGTGCAGAGTCGGATTTCACCGCGGCGATCAAGCCGATCGAAAAGGCGGCGGGCGTCGTAGTGGGTGGCGCAAAAGGTGGCCCCGCGGCGAGCTAACGAGGACGGCCGGTCCATCTGCTGGCGCGTGCCGGACAGCGGTGCGGTGCGCGGCTGGCGGTCCTTGAGCATTTGCGCAGTTCCAGGTTGGCAAGTCCGGCCGAATGGCGTTACGTTCCGAATCTGCTTGGGTAGAAGTTGGCGTTGACCCCGTCGACCAGTTGGGACGCGCATGACGTCTCGTTGCGTAAATCCGACGTGCAAGCAAAAGCGGCTGCGGCCTGCATATCTTGCCGTTATGGGTCTGGCCGTACTGATCGCGGCGCGGAACGATGCCTCCGCCAGAAGCGGACAGAGCGAACGACCGATCGAGTCGGTTCAGTCGCGCAGCGCCGGCGAGCCGACCATGGCCATCGTTTCGCTTCGCACCCAGCGGATCACCGTCTACGATTCCAAGGGATGGATCCTGCGGGCGCCGGTATCGAGCGGCACCAAGGGACGCGAGACGCCCGCAGGCATCTTCAGCGTCATCCAGAAGGTCGAGGAGCATTATTCGAACCTGTATGACGACGCCTTCATGCCGCACATGCAACGCATCACCTGGTCGGGCATCGCACTCCATGGCGGCGTCCTGCCGGGGCGTCCGGCGTCCCATGGCTGTATCCGGCTGCCCTTCAACTTCGCCGAACACCTGTTCGGCGAGACTATGATGGGCATGCGGGTGATCGTGGCGCCAACCGATGTGGCGCCAATTGAACTCGCCCATCCGCTTCTGTTCCAACCCAAGCCGGATGCCGCCGCCTTGGCCGCCGCCCGCACCGCAGAGGCGCAAGAGGCCACGAGGAAAGCAGCCGAGGCACGAACGGCCGCCGCGATGGCCTTGCGTGAGGCCACGCAGGCCAGAGCACCGGTTCGCACGGCGGAAAATCTGAGGCGCATCGCCGAGGCGCAATTGGCAGCCGTCGAAACTAGACTCGGCTCTGGCATCTCGGCGGAGGCAAAGGAGCAGGCTGAGGACGCCAAGGCGCAGGCCGTTGCCAAAATCGCTGAACTGCAGCTGCAATGGGACGTCGCCAACGTAAATCTGCAACTGAGGCTCGATGCCGTCACGTCCGCGCGTGAAGCCGCCGCGGCGGCGGAGAGCGCGCGCGTCACGGCCGCCGAGGCGGCGCGCCAGGTCGCACACGAACTCCAGCCGATATCGGTGGCGATCAGCCGCAAGACCCAGCGGCTTTATGTCCGTCAGGCGTTCAAGCCCATCCTTGAAAGTCCGGTCACGATCGCAGACCCGGATCGCCCAATCGGCACGCATGTCTTTACCGCCATCGAGCGCGCGACCGACGATGCTAAGTTGCGATGGAACGTCGTCTCATTGCGCGGGGGACCTGCGCTGAGTGGCACTGTTGAGGTAGGCAGCCGGGCGCACGGAAGTAGTGCTCGCGGCGTTGAGCCGGAGCAGCCGAATCCGGATAGCGCAAAGGCCGCGCTCGACCGCATCGCCATTCCGCAGGACGTACTGGATCGCATCGGCAGCATTACGCCGCGATCTTCCCTGATCGTCACGGACGAGGCGCTGAGTTCGGAAACCGGCAAGGGAACGGAATTCGTGGTGCTGTTGAGCGGCGAGCCGCAAGGCGGCATCAAGAAGCGGCGTCGCAGCCCGGGAAACGACTTCCGCTATGCATACCCTCGCAGCTTTCAAATGTGGCGCTCGCCTATCGGTTTTCCTACCTGGTGAGTCACTCCTCGCAAGCTAGTCCGCTTGACTGCTCAAGTCGGGAACTATTCGCCCGAAACTCAGCGACGGCCGAGCGTTGCGGCCTCATCACCCCCGCGAACCGCCTTCGCCAATGCGGCTTCGTTGGACCGCACGAACAGGAAGCGGGACGCTACTGGTATTTCCGCGTCAGCGCTGCCATCTCGGCCGATCAAGACTAATCCCGCTCCGCCGTTGGCCACCGCCAAAATGACAGGGTCGCCCTTCCACGTTTTGATCGGGTCCATTGCGACGAGAAATTCACCCATCGGCTGGTCGAAATATTGCAGCCTCAGCTGCGGAGCGACCTCTGCCGCCGCAAGTCCGAAACCCAATTGTCGAGCGCGCGCATAAACGTCCGCCAGCCGCACAGTATCGGTCTGAAAGCCGAGTTCGGCGGCCGACACCGCAAATAGCTCCACGTTTGTTTTCGTCCTGCCGACGTTAAAGGCCGGCCGAGCGAGAATTTCCTCCGCCGAGCTGCCGATGCCGCAGCCTGCCGCGTCCAACGCGTTAAGCAGGGCAAAGGAATTTGCAAACGTTCCGACTGTAATCGTCCTCCACACCGGAACCGTGAAGGCCGATTTGAGTGGAGCCCGCGGCGTATTGGAGGGAGCTACTTTGAGCGTCAAGCGGTTCTGCAGAACGGCTCGCGCCGTGCATTGAGCACTGGCTTCGCTCGCGAGCATGACGATGCATGCGGTGGAGAGCATCGCAATCAAAGCACTGCCACTTCGTCTCCGCATCGACCGATGCGGTATGGCGCGGTAACCGCTTTCCTTGCCAGCAGTTCGGTCCATAGCGACCTACTTGCGAATGGAATTGCGTGCCAATGCAATCCGGCAACTGCTTAGTACGATCCGCCCGTTCAGAGCGGGTAAGCCTGCCATTCAAAATTGGCGTCCGGTCTCACTACCCGCGTTTTCGAACGACCGGGTTAAGACCAGCGCGCCGCTTTCAAAGCCACCGCGGAACCGACGCGATATCGGATCAAAGGATATTGCGGTGGCGCTCTGCGGTATGTGAATTGGCTTACATCGCTCAAAACGTTTCCGTGAGGAGAAGCGGACCAGGGCACCGGGATGTTCGATTTCCGCCAATGACCGAAGCGGACTTGTGGCTGTCCTGATTGACGTCCGCTGTTTGGGATAGTGCAGACCGGGGTCAATGCCCCTGAGCTGCTATGCGGCCTGACTTGGCGTACCGCGTCTCACCACCGGCCCGGTTGCATCGGATAGCCCGGTTGCATCGGATAGTCTTGTTGCGCCGGATAGCCCCGTTGCGCCGGATAATAGGATTGTCCCCCGCGCTGACGCGAATTGCTGGTTTGGGGTGGGGAATTCCAGGGCTGAAAAAAGAAGCCACCGCCTTCGCCGCCCCAGGTGCTGCTGTCCGCGATGTCGACGGCGGGCGAAGGCCGGCGCGTAATGAAGCCGCCCTGGGGCTGGTCGCTCAGCACTGCGACGAACTCGGTGCGATAGTTGGTCTCGCGGCTCAGCGGCTCGTCCGAGACGACGATCGAGGACCGTGGCAATGCGGTCGGCGCGACGCGATCGAGCACATCCTGCGGGATGCTGATGCGGTCGAGTGCACTCCTGGCGTCGTCCCCGTTGTCGATCGTGACCGCGCTCCAGCGCAGGCCCGCGTCGTTGCGCGCCATCGCCGTGAACACATGCGTGCCGATCCTCCGTCCGGGGTCGCGGATTACGACTGGAACCTCTATGGACGTATCGAACACCTCGCCGCCCCCGTCCGGCGCCGGCTTGTGCGTGTTGCGCCGCACGTACAGCTTCTGCGTCGCGCGGCTGATGTAGATCGAGACGGGCTCGAGCGCGAGCTTCGCCTCGCTCGCCGCTTTGACGGCTTCGGCCTTCCGGGTCTCGGCCGCTTTGGCGGCGGTCTTGGCGACGACGGCGTCGGGCTTCGAACTCGCATCAGCCTTGGCTGTGTCGAGCTGCTTTGCTGCTTCCTCGGCCTTGAGGGCGGCCTTCTGCTTGCGGTCCTCGGCCTGCGCCCTGGCCTGGTCGGTCTTTGCGGCGGCGAGCATCTTGTCGGCGAATGCGAGCTCGGCTTCCGCGTTCCTCTTGAGCCCTTCCAGTTTGCGCAGCGATGCCGCGAGGGCTGCACTCTCGCGCGCCGCTGTCGCGGCGGCCTTCTTCGCCTCGTCGGCCGTCTTGACGGCCTCTGCAGCCTCGCGGGCCAGCGTCTCGGCACGCGACGGAGCAGCCGCGACGGCGTCGGCTTTCGGCATCAACAGCGCCGGATGGGAAATCTCGACCGGAGCCGCGTCGTTCGGCGAGATGATCACCCGCATCCCGATCCGCGTCCTGTCGAACAGCTTCTCCGCAAAGCCAAAAGGCATGCGAATGCAGCCGTGTGAGGCGGCATACCCGGGCAACGGCCCGCCGTGAAGCGCGATACCGTTCCAGGTGATGCGCTGCATGTTCGGCATCTCGGCATCGTCGTAAAGAGATGAGCGGTGGTCCTTGTTCTTCTCGACGATGGCGAAGATGCCGGCAGGCGTCTCCCGTCCCGTGGTGCCGGTCGACACCGGTGCGCGCGCGATCCAGCCGTCGGCGTCGTAGAAAGTGACGTGCTGGGTCTTGATCGACACGATTGCCATGATCGGCTCGCCTGCATCGCGCGGCGCCGTTGCCTCGACAGGTGGCGCGGGGCGCGCCCTTTGCGCCACGGCGGAGGCGGGCAGCGTCGCAAGCAGGGCCATCGCCGCGAGCCCCCAACGCCGCATCGTCAAGGTGGACTGCGCCATCGCCAATCGACTTGCCATGCCATGCCCCGGTTGAAATGCCTGTTCGCGCTTCTGTCGCATAAAGTGTCAGATCGTGATTCTTGAATCTACCAACCGCCGCCGGCACCACTCACGCCGCCAATCGTCGCAGGGAACTATCGGTGCGCCCCCGGGGGAAATCTTTGCCGAGCAGGAAGAAAGGCGGCTCACGACTGGAATTGCCACAAACCTGACATGAGGATAGGGAGCATTTGCGTCGGTTATTGGGAACGAAACGGACGCGCGCCAAAGACAAAAACAGACATCCGGCAGGCATCGCGTCGTGTTCCGTACTGACCCGGAATGGACATCACCGCCCCTCTTCCGGCATTGCGGCATCTGATGCTATGATGCCTTCAGGGGAGCGAGCATGAAGCGCCGCGAGTTCATTTGTGATCTCGGCAGTATCGCTTGGGGATTTTGGCCCGGCCGCCGCACGGTCATCGCGGCAATGGCTGCAGTGGTGCTGCTGCCGATCGACGCCGGCAACGCCGGCTGGCTGTCGGATCTCTTCAAAGGCTCTCCAAAGCAAGGCAAATCGTCAAGACAAGCCAAGCCGGCGAAGCACGTCGCTTCGCCCAAGTCAGCCGCTTTGGCGAAGCGTACAGCCTCGTCAAAGCGCCACACTGTAAAGCTTGCCGCGCTGGGTCCGGTCCAATTGCCCGCTGCCGCTTTGAAACCGGTCACGACGCGTTGCGAACCCGCAAAGTTCCGGATCGTGCTGGATGTGGGACATACCGCCGAATCGGAAGGCGCGATCAGCGCTCGCAACGTCTCCGAATTTGTCTTCAACCTGCGCCTTGCGAAGCAGATCGAGCAGAAGTTGAAGGCCGAAGGCTTTGCCGAGACCAGATTGCTTCTGACCGAGGGCAAGGCCAGGCGCAGCCTCTTCAAACGCGTCGCCACCGCCAACGATCTGCGCGCAGACCTCCTCCTGTCGATCCACCATGACTCCGTGCCCAACAAATTCCTCGAGGATTGGGAATTCGAGGGAAAGAAGAGCCGTTTCAGCGACCGCTTTAGCGGATATTCCGTCTTCGTCTCCCGCAACAATCCGGACTTCAAGACGAGCCTCTCGTTCGCCGAACTGATCGGCAAAGAAATGAAGGCTCAGGGCCTCGAATATGCCAGGCAATATTCCGAGCCGATCATGGGCCGGCACCAGCGTCCGCTGCTGAACAGGGAAACCGGCGTGTATCGCTACGATGAGCTCATCGTACTGAGAAAGACCCGGATGGCTGCCGCCCTGCTGGAGGCGGGCTCGATTATCAACCGGGACGAAGAACTCATGATGAGCTCACCTGAACGCCGGAACATCATCAGCAGCGGCGTCACAGCGGCGGTGAAGGAATTCTGCGAGCCTCGATGGGGAATCCTCGGCCCACTCTGATGGCGCGGTGGCGGCCTGCATCTCCTTCCGGCTCACCGCCTTCACCTCTTTGACTGCTTCTTGATCTCGTCGAACTTGGAAAGCGCTCGTTCAAATTTTTCGTTGAAGAGCCACATCGCATCCAGAATCTCGCGGAAGGTTGCAGATGTCTTGGCCCTGTCGGCTTGTCCAAAGGTGAGCATGCTGTTGTTCCGCAGATATCCCATGATCCTAGGGTCGGAAATCCGGTAGTCGACCAGGTTGCGTGAGCGGAGTGCCGACTTGGTCGGGCTGGGAATGATCTGGATGAGTTCAAACAGCTTCATCTGATCGATCGGGTCCGGCAGCGTTTTCACGATCGCCGGCACCTGCGGAAAAATATCCGCGTGCGCGTTCATGAGGGCATCCCGTACGGCGGTCCAGTGGTTGTACCGACGATCCAGATTGCCGGCCCGCGCCTCTTCCTTGTCGTCGCGCGCGTTCAGTGCGGGATCAAAGGCGGCTATCGACTTCTTTATCGCTGCCCATTTCCTCTGCCCGTTTTGATCTTCGGATATGCCTGATTGCAGACTGCCCTTGTATTTGTTCGAGCGCGCATTCCCGATGTTCTGGTTGCCGTTTGTCTCGGCGAAGAACAGCCCCAGGCTGATGCGGCCTGCGGCTTCGGCATTGGCCGCATCAAGGCCCCTGGCTCGCGCAATGGCCGTGCCCAGATCGACAACGTCCTTGAATGGCGTATCCGAGTTTTGCGCGCTGACGGGCGGCGCCTGCATGATGTCGAAGAGTTTTCTGTACTCATCGAGCAGCGGTTCATTGTCGGCGCTGAAATACGCCGGAGGGATTCCGTATTTGTTGGGCCCGCCTATTCTGGACGGAAGCGCGTCGGTGAGGTCCTTGTACGCGCTCATCATGTTGTTGCGTGCAAGGTAGAGCGCCTGTCCCGGCAAGTTGGGCAACGGCTGGTTCGAATTGATCTGCGCGCGCCGCTGGCGCAGGATCTGCTCAAATTGGCTGCGTGAATTGTTGTATGTGTTGAGCGCATCCAACTGCTTTTTCGTGAGTGCGGCCGGCTCACCCATGGCAGGCGATATGAAGCCGAGATCGCAGATGGCAGCCGACGGCGTGAAGGAGAGTCCGAGAGCAAGAGCCGCCGCGGGCGCCGCAGCAAGGTGCTTTATCCCCATGGCGATTTCCCATGCCCAAGTTTCATCGATACGACTCATTGTTCGTAAGCAGCGAACGCGCAGCTTGGCGACAAGTGCGTAGGATGTGTGGAGCGCAGCGATACCGATCGATTACAGATCGCGAAGATGATGGGTATCGCTTCGCTCCACCCATCCTACAAGCTCACAGCCAGGGTGCCGGCTTGTCCATCGCGATCAATTCGTCGACCTCGATGCGCGGGCGGACCACGGCGTACTGGTCGTCCTTGACCAGGACTTCCGGCACCAGGGCACGCGTGTTGTAGAAGCCGGACTGCACCGCGCCGTAGGCGCCGGCGGTCATGATCGCCAGCAGATCACCGGCCTTCGGCTCGGGCATGTTACGATCGAGCGCGAGGTAGTCGCCGGTTTCGCAGACCGGCCCGACTACGTCGGCCGTGATCGTTCGCGCGCCCTTCCCCGCCTCGCGAACGGGAAGGATGTCGTGATGGGCTTCGTATAGCGTCGGGCGGATCAGATCGTTCATCGCGGCATCGATGATGACGAAGTTCTTGGCCTCGCCCGGCTTCACATATATCACCCGCGAGACGAGGATGCCGGCATTGCCGACGATCATGCGCCCCGGCTCGAACATCAGCGTGCAGCCGAGGTTGTGCGTCACCCGCTTGACCATCGCGGCATAGGCGGATGGCAAGGGCGGGGCTTCGCGGTCGGCGTGATAGGGAATGCCGAGCCCGCCGCCGAAATCGATATGCTCGATCTTGTGGCCGTCGGCGCGCAGCGTCTGCACGAAATCGGAGAGGATCCGGAACGCGGTTTCCATCTTGCTGAGATCGGTGATCTGGCTGCCGATATGCATGTCGGTGCCGGTCACCTCGATCCCCGGCAGCTTCGCCGCGCGGGCATAGACCTCGCGGGCGCGTTCGATCGGAATGCCGAACTTGTTCTCGGACTTGCCGGTGGCGATCTTGGCGTGGGTGCCGGCATCGACGTCAGGATTGACCCGCAAGGAAATCCGCGCGGTCTTTCCGGCTTCGACCGCGAGCCTCGACAGCAATTCCAGTTCGGGCTCGGATTCGACGTTGATGCAGAGAATGTCGGCAGCGAGCGCTGCGCGCAACTCGGCCTCGGTCTTGCCGACGCCGGAAAACAGAATCTTGTTCGGCGGAATCCCCGCCGCCAGCGCCCGCTTCAATTCGCCGCCGGAGACGACGTCGGCGCCAGCGCCGAGCTTGGCCAGCGTGCGCAGCACCGACTGGTTGGAATTCGCCTTCATGGCGTAGCAGACCAGCGTCTTCTCGCCTGCAAAAGCCTCGGTAAAGACGCGGTAATGGCGCTCCAGCGTCGCCGTCGAATAGCAATAGAACGGCGTGCCGACGGTTTCAGCCAGTTCGGACAGGTTGACGGCCTCGGCGTGCAGCACGCCGTTGCGATAGTCAAAATGGTTCATGGCGTGCTCAGTCCAGCAGCGGATCGAGAACGAATTTCTTCTTGCCGCCCTTGGGGGCGCTGGGGCCGGCGTCGGTTCCGTAGGTCGAATTGAACACGCCGGGCTGCGCCGCGCGCTCGGCCTCGGTATCGGACGTCGCCTGAGCCTGCGGCGCCGCCGCGGTCGGCGGCAGGTCGAGCCCGCCCTTGCGGCCGCAGCCTCCGAGCGCGAGCGCGGTCACGCTCAACAGGATGATGGCCCATCCCGACGATGACGGGCGGTAGTTACTGATCACGACGAAATCCCCAATGCGCGCCGCACCATACAAAGATTGCCATGGTCTGGCGAGTGCCGATCGGCCACTGACAACCATGAAATTGCAGCGAAATTTTCTCTTCAAGCCTATTTTCGCTCTTTTTCCAGCCGTTTCAGCCAGGCTTTGGCCTGCGAAACCACGTTCTTCGGCGCGGTGCCGCCATAACTGGTCCGGCTCTTCACGGATGCCTCCACCGACAGCACGCGCAGGGCATCGGCGGTAATCTTCGGCTCGACCTCTTGCATCGCCTGCAGCGGCAGTTCGTGCAGCGCCACGCCCTGCGTGGACGCCAGGCCGACGATTCGTCCGGTGACATGATGGGCGTCGCGGAACGGCATCTTCAGCGTTCGCACCAGCCAATCGGCGAGGTCGGTGGCGGTGGCGTAGCCCTCGCCGGCGGCGGCCTTCATCCTGTTCTCGTCGGGCACGAGGTCGAGGACCATGCCGGTCATGGCGCGAATCGCCAGCGAGAGCGCGGAAAACGCCTCCATCGCGCCCTGCTTGTCCTCCTGCATGTCCTTTTGATAGGCGAGCGGCAGGCCCTTCATCACGATCAGGAGAGCATTCAACGCGCCAATCACCCGGCCGGTCTTGGCGCGCACCAGTTCGGCCGCGTCCGGATTGCGCTTCTGCGGCATGATCGAGGAGCCGGTGGTGAACTTGTCGGAGAGCCGCACCAGGCCGACCAGCGGCGAGGTCCAGATCACGATCTCCTCGGCAAAGCGTGACATGTGCACGGCGGCGATCGACGCTGCAGAGAGCGTTTCGAGCACGAAATCGCGATCCGAGACGGCGTCGAGCGAATTGGCCATGGGACGATCGAAGCCGAGCGCTTTTGCGGTCGCGGCGCGATCGATCGGGAACGAGGTTCCCGCCAGCGCAGCAGCGCCGAGCGGTGATTCGTTCAGCCGCCTGCGCGCATCGGCAAAGCGGCCGCGGTCGCGCGCAGCCATCTCGACATAGGCCAGCAGATGATGCCCGAAGGTCACGGGCTGGGCGGTCTGCAAATGGGTGAAGCCCGGCATTACGGTCGCGGCATGTTCCAGCGCGCGGGACGCCAGCGCGTGCTGGAAGGCGGCCAGCGCCGCGTCGGTCTCATCGATCGTGTCGCGGACATAGAGACGGAAATCGGTCGCGACCTGGTCGTTGCGCGAGCGCGCGGTGTGCAGCCGGCCCGCAGCGGGCCCGATCAGTTCGGACAGCCGGCTCTCGACATTCATATGGATGTCTTCGAGCGCACGCTTGAAGTCGAAGCCGCCCTTGGCGATCTCTGACAAAATCGTGTCTAGACCCTTGCCGATATTTTTCGCATCACCCGCAGTGATAATGCCTTGCGCGGCCAGCATGGCGGCATGGGCCTTGGACGCGGCGATGTCCTGGGCATAGAGGTGACGGTCGACGTCGATCGAGACGTTGATTTCCTCCATGATCGCATCGGGACGCTCGGTGAACCGGCCGCCCCACATCTTGTTGCTCATGACTTCCCGTGCCTTGCCATCTATATCGTCGAGCGTTCGGCGAAACGCCGGGCCGGTTTCGGCCGTAACTCGACCGTAATGCCGATCGTATTCTTGGGCCCTGCATAGCCGTAACTGATACAGGATGACAAACGATATGCCCGAAATGCCCCCGCCCCGCCCGGCAAAGACGCGCCGGATTCCGATCGCCATCGGCGCGGTAGTGGCTGCGGGCGTGGTCGGAATCGGCCTGTTTTACGGGCTCGGCGGCCTCAAGCGCGGCGGCGATCCCACCTGCACGGGGGCGGTCGAACTGGCCCGCAAGATCGCGCCGCTGGCGCATGGTGAGGTAGCCGCGCTGACCATGGCGACGACCCCGCTGCGGCTTCCCGACCTCGCCTTCGACGACGCCGAGGGCAAGCCGAGGAAGCTGTCGGAATGGCGCGGCAAGACCGTGCTGGTGAACCTGTGGGCCACCTGGTGTGTGCCTTGCCGCAAGGAAATGCCGGCGCTGGAGAGCCTGCAGACCACGCTCGGCGGCAAGGATTTCGAGGTGGTCGCCATCAACATCGACACCCGCGACCCCGAGAAGCCGAAAAATTTCCTGAAAGAGGCCAATCTGACCCGGCTCGGCTATTTCGCTGACCAGAAAGCCAAGGTTTTTCAGGATCTTAAGAATATAGGCAAGGCGCTGGGCATGCCGACTTCAGTGCTGATAGACGCCCAGGGCTGCGAAATCGCGACCCTGGCCGGCCCCGCCGAATGGGCCAGCGAGGATGCGATCAAGCTGATCAAGGCTGCGATGCAGCCAATGAAGGCGGGGTCATAGTCGTCAACTCTCATTGTGGAGGCGCGAAGCGCCGTCTCCGGACGATGCTTTGCATCGCCGGGAGAACCACGCGGCCCTGCTGGCGTCATTCAGCCTTCGATGCCGGTTACGCGGCTCCTCAGGATGAGGCCAGACAGGGTTTTGGAATTCAGGCCGTAATATTGAGGTTGCCGCCGACGCCGGGGGCGAGATTGGCCGTCGAGGGGATGCCGAGCAGCGTATGGACCGCCGCTTTCTCCGCATCCGCGTTCTGCTTGATGATCGAGGTCTGGATCTGCTGCTGCGTACCCGCCGCCTGCATGCTGAGCATGCTCGAAACCATAGCCATCATATCCATAACGCAGCACTCCAGGAACGTGAGGGCACCCTACCCCGGCACCGGTTAACGAATTCTGGAGATCGAAGAAAAGTTGGCAGGCGCGCGAAATGCACATCCCGTAACACGCGCCGCGTGTCGTGAATTTGTAGGCTGGGCAAAGCGAGGCGTGCCCGCCATTTCTAGCGATATATTTGGAGGCGTGGTGGGCACGCTTCGCTTTGCCCACCCTTCTGTAACGGGCCTCGATTAGTCAATCCCTTTGCGTTGTCCGCCCGCCGGGGTCTCGCTTCTGTACGGGGTCGGCGCAGGGCCGCCACCTGATGGGGTTGGAAGAGGATAGGTCGACCAATCTACGTTGTGCGTGCTCACGAGGGCGACCTGGTGGGCAACGGCCTGACCTGATCCATCGTCCCGGCGAAGGGACTTCGCTTCGAGAAGGCCTGGTGTTGTGACCCGCCCGAAAACTGTTGTGTCTCTCCTGTTAGGCTGCGGCAGCAGCGGCGTTAAAGGGTGTTCCGTCGGCGAGCATGCGATGCATGATCACCGCGAGCCGGCGCGCCAGCGCCACTTTGGCTTTGTTCGTGCCGGCGCGCCGTTTGATCCGCATGGCCCAGCTCTTCAATTGCGAACAGCCTTTGACCGGCTTGGTCAGCATGACGTTGGCGGCTTCGTAAAGCACCGTGCGCACCGAAGCATCACCGATCTTGCTGATCCGGCCGGTGTAGTCGGTCTCGCCGGATTGATGCTTCTTCGGGGTCAACCCGAAATGGGCTCCTGCCTGCTTCGACGATTTGAACCGGGCTGGATCGTCGATCGCGCTGGCATAGGTTAGCGCCACGATTGGGCCGACCGCCGGGACTGACGTCAGCAGCCGTGCTTGCATGTCGGATCGCACCATCCTGCGGATCTGCTTCTCGAAGGCTGCGAACTCGGCCCGCAGCACTGTTCGCACCGCTAGCAGCGCCTTGGCGATCGTTTGCAGGTGCGGGTGGCCCGCCACGAGCTCCTCGATCCGTCCCGCGAACGTCTGCCCGGTCGTCTTGCCAACCTTCAGGCCAAAACCGCGCAGGATCCCGCGCAGACTGTTCTCCACGTCGTGAAGCTTCGATTGCACCAGCTTGCGCGCCGTCAGCAGCGATCGGGTCTCTTGCGCACTCATCGATTTGCAATGCACTGGCCGGAACCAGCCCAGCCGCATCAGTTGCGCGATGCCGCGGGCATCGTTGCGATCCGACTTGACCGGCATCGCCTCGAACGCCTTCCGCACGTGCCGCGTCTCCAGCAGTTCCACGGCAAGGCCGGCTATCTTCATGGCCGCAAACAGCCATTGCGACAATGGTCCGGCCTCCAGCCCGATCCGCTCCAGGCCGAAGCCCAGCGAACCGAACCAGGCGATTAGGGCTTGCGGCTCGCTCGCCACCTTGGCCTCGCGCACGATCTTGCCATTGGCGTCGACAACGCACACGCTCGAGCATTCCAATGACACGTCGATTCCGGCATAATGCTCCATGGTCGTCTCTCCTTGATGCTTGGAGCGAGGCTCATCCCTCTGACTCCGTAACACCATCAATGTGAGGGACGACCGCCCGCCTTCCAGGCAGGTCGCGCGAAGCGCGCCACCCAACACCGCCGTAGCAAGCGCGGCTTGCCTGGAGGGTGGACCGGGGCCCGTTACCCCATCTACGACTACGGATTCGCAATGACGCTTTAGCGCGTCGGGACCGGCTTGTCGCCGCGATAATCGTAGAAGCCGCGCTGGGTTTTGCGGCCGAGCCAACCGGCCTCAACGTATTTCACCAGCAGCGGGCACGGCCGGTACTTCGAATCCGCCAGCCCCTCGTGCAACACCTGCATGATCGACAGACAGGTATCGAGGCCGATGAAATCGGCCAGTTCCAGCGGGCCCATCGGATGATGCGCGCCGAGCTTCATGGCCGCATCGATCGCCTCGACGTTTCCGACGCCCTCATAGAGCGTGTAGATCGCCTCGTTGATCATCGGCAGCAGGATGCGGTTGACGATGAAGGCCGGGAAATCCTCCGATACCGCGACCTGCTTGCCGACGTTGGCGACAAATTCCTTGGCGGTGTCGAAGGTATTGTCGTCGGTGGCGATGCCGCGGATCAGTTCGACCAGTTCCATCGCCGGCACCGGATTCATGAAATGAATGCCGATGAATTTTTCCGGACGATCGGTCGAGGCGGCGAGCCGCGTGATCGAGATCGACGAGGAGTTGGTAGCGACGATCGCTTCCGGCTTCAGCACCGCGCAGAGCTCGTGAAAGATCTTGCGCTTGACCTCTTCCTTTTCGACCGCGGTCTCGATCACGAGGTCGCAGTCCGCCAAACCATCCAGCGTTTCGGTGGAGGTGATCCGCGCGAGCGCTTTTTTGCGCGCGTCCTCGGTGATGTGCTGCTTGGCAACCTGGCGCGACAGATGGCCGTTGATGGTCGCCATCGCCGATTTCAGCCGTTCGTCGGAGACGTCGTTGAGCACTACGTCGAAGCCGGCGAGCGCCGCCACATGCGCGATCCCGTTGCCCATCTGGCCCGAACCGATCACGCCGACCTTCTTGATTGTCACCGCCATCTTGTCATCCACCGGAACGGCGCGCACATCGCGCCTGTTCATCTCCAAACCTCAATTACGATATCATCAGACCCGAGGTTTCAGTCCCACCATTGGCACGTATTCGTCACGCGAAGCTTAATCTACTTCGCCCGCAACCGCTTAAGGTAAATATCGGCCGGACGTTGCGCGTCCGGCCGATTGGGATGACGTTTCCTGAACCGTCATCCCGATCTATCTTTCTGTTTGAGCATGATCTTTTCGGAAGACCGGTTTCCACTTCCGGATCATGCTCTGGCCGCTTTTGCTTACTTCCCGAGCTTGCCGAGCGCCTCGGTCAGCTCAGGAACCGCCTGATAGAGGTCCGCGACCAGGCCATAATCGGCAACCTGGAAGATCGGCGCGTCTTCATCCTTGTTGATCGCAACGATCACCTTGGAATCTTTCATGCCGGCGAGATGCTGGATCGCGCCGGAAATGCCGATTGCGACATAGAGTTCCGGGGCGACCACCTTGCCGGTCTGGCCGACCTGCCAGTCGTTGGGTGCATAGCCAGCGTCGACCGCGGCGCGCGAGGCGCCGACGCCGGCGCCGAGCTTGTCGGCGAGCGGTTCGATATATTTGGCAAAGTTCTCGCGGCTCTGCATGGCGCGTCCGCCGGAAACGATGATCTTGGCCGAGGTCAGTTCGGGACGATCGCTCTTGGCGACCTCCTCGCCAACGAAGCTGGAAAGGCCCGGATCGGCCGCGGCTGCGGCGTTCTCGACCGGCGCGCTGCCGCCGTCGCCGGCCGCGGCAAAGGTCGAGGTCCGCACCGTGATGACCTTCTTGGCGTCCTTGGACTTCACCGTCTGGATCGCGTTGCCGGCATAGATCGGCCGCTCGAAGGTGTCAGGCGAAACCACCTTGATGATCTCCGACACCTGCATCACGTCGAGCAGCGCGGCGACGCGCGGCATCACGTTCTTGAAGCGCGAGGTCGCGGGCGCGACAAACGCATCATAGGACGGCGCCAGCGACACGATCAGCGCGGCCAGCGGTTCGGCCAGGTCATGGGCATAGGCGGCGTTGTCGGCCAGCAGCACCTTCTTGACGCCGGCGAGCTCGGACGCGGCATCGGCCGCGGCCTTGGCGTTTTCGCCGGCGACCAGCACATGCACGTCGGCGCCAAGCGCGGCGGCTGCCGTCAGCGTCTTGTTGGTGGCGTCCTTGATCGACGCATTGTCGTGTTCGGCAATCAGCAGCGTCGTCATCAGAGAACCCCGGCTTCGGTCTTGAGTTTGGATACGAGCTCAGCGACGTCCTTGACCTTGACGCCTCCCTTGCGGCCGGGCGGTTCCGCCGTCTTCAGCACTTCCAGATGCGGCGTGAGATCGACGCCGTAATCGGACGCGTTCTTGTCGTCGATCGGCTTCTTCTTCGCCTTCATGATGTTGGGCAGCGACGCATAGCGCGGCTCGTTCAGGCGAAGGTCGGTGGTGACGATCGCCGGCCCCTTCAGCTGCACGGTCTGCAGGCCGCCGTCGACTTCGCGCGTCACCTTGAAGTCACTGCCTTCGACTTCGAGCTTGGAGGCAAACGTTGCCTGCGACCAGCCCAGCAGCGCGGCCAGCATCTGGCCGGTCTGGTTGGAATCGTCGTCGATCGCCTGCTTGCCGAGAATGATGAGACCGGGCTTCTCCGCGTCGGCCACCGCCTTGAGAATCTTCGCGACCGCGAGCGGCTCGACGTTGCCTTCGGCCTTGACCAAGATGCCGCGGTCGGCGCCCATCGCCAGACCGGTCCGGATCGTCTCCGAGGCCTGCGCCGGGCCGATCGACACCACCACCACTTCGGTCGCCTTGCCGGCTTCCTTCAGGCGCAGCGCTTCCTCGACGGCGATTTCGTCGAACGGATTCATCGACATCTTGACGTTGGCCAGTTCCACGCCCGTTCCGTCGCTCTTGACGCGGACCTTGACGTTGTAATCGACCACCCGCTTTACCGGCACAAGAACCTTCATCGATCCTCTTTCGCTTCAATTCTGGGGTTTATTAGCTTGTATTAGCTTGGGCGCGGAACCTAAAGGTCCCGCTATCAGCGGTCAACGCGCGAAAGGCAAAAATCGGCCCCGGATCAGGCCTACCTTAACGGTTCTGACCCGGCACCCACAACACGTCTCCGGCCCCATTATCGTTCATGGCACGGCTGGCGACGAACAGGAAATCCGACAGTCGGTTCATATATTGAATGGCAGCCGCGCTGACCGGCTCCTCGGGATTGGCGGCGAGTTCCACCATGATCCGTTCCGCCCTGCGGCATATGGTGCGGGCGAGATGCAGGTATGCCGCAGCGGGGGTACCGCCGGGCAGGACGAACGAGGTCAGGGGCGCGAGATGTTCATTCAGCCCATCGATGTCGCGCTCGAGCCGCTCGACCTGGCTCGCCAGCATCCTCAAGCGCTCGGCCTTGCCGTCGCGCTGGGGCACCGCGAGGTCGGCCCCGAGATCGAACAGGTCGTTCTGGATCCGGCCCAGCATCGCATCGAGTTCGCGGGCCTCGCCAAGATGCAGCCGCACCACGCCGATGGCAGCGTTGGTTTCATCCACGGTGCCGTAGGCATTAATGCGCAGATCATATTTCGGCCGGCGTTCGCCGCTGCCGAGCGCGGTGGTGCCGTCATCGCCGGTCTTGGTATAGATGCGGTTGAGCACGACCATCGGCCTGTCCCTTACCTTGTCTTTATCTGCCCATCGCCCAGACCACGACCATGGTGATGACGATGGCGACGAACTGCAGCAACACACGAAGCCGCATCAGATTCTGCGAACGGCTCGGCGAGCCGCCCCGCATCATGTTGATGAGGCCGAGCAGCAGCACGATAGCCACGGCCGCAACCGCGATGGGGAGGACGATCGAACTCAGAAAGGATGTCATTGGCGCTACATAACACCGCGAAGCGCCGACTTCCACACGTCCAAAACCACTCGCACAGCCGCTCGACGATCTGGCCTTTAGTCCAGTATTGTCAGATGGTAGCCCAAGTTTTGGGACCGCGTCGCCGCATCCTGATCGAGGTGAGATGTGAGGTTCATTCGCTACGTCTACCTCGTCGTGATGGAGGCGTTTTATACGTTCCTTGCCGATGACGGCTGGGCGATCGCAAGCCACATCGCGCTTTCGAGCTTGATGGCACTATTTCCGTTCCTGATCGTGCTGACGTCACTGGCCGGCTTTTTCGGCTCCAAGGAACTCGCCGACGGAGCCGTGGCACTGTTGCTGCAAACCTGGCCGCAGCAGGTCGCGGACGCGCTGTCAGCCGAAATCCACGACGTGCTGACCACGACGCGCGGCGGCATCCTGACCGTCGGCGTGGTGCTGGCGGTCTACTTCGCCTCCAACGGCGTCGAGGCGCTGCGGGTGGCGCTGAACCGCGCTTATTCGGTGGTCGAGCCGCGGGCGTGGTACTGGCTGCGGCTGGAATCGATCGGCTACACGCTAGTCGCCGCCATCACGTCGCTGTTGATGGCGTTCCTGATCGTGCTCGGCCCGCTGATCCTGGAGACGGCCCGACGCCACATTCCGTTCTTCATCGAGAGCAACGAAAGCTTCCTGTTTTTCGCCCGCTACGGCATCACGATCACGGCGATGACCGTGGCGCTGATCGTGCTGCATGCCTGGCTACCCTGCGGCCGGCGAAGCTTTCTGCAGATCCTTCCCGGTATCGTGTTTACGATGGTGGCCTCGCTGATCTCGGGCATCGTGTTCGGCCAGTATCTGGCGCGCTTCGCCAGCAACTACGTGACGATGTATGCGGGGCTTGCCTCGGTCATCATCGCGCTGGTGTTTCTGTATTTCATTTCGGCGATTTTCGTCTTTGGCGGCGAACTGAATGCGGCGATCATGAAGTCGCAATTGCCGAAGGGGATGTCGCTTCATGCAGCGCAGTCGCCAAGGCGCGCGGAGACACAGGCTTGACCAGAAAGATGTCGGCGCCGGCGGCGCGCGACGCCGCCTCGTCCTCGCCGCGGCCGGATATGCCGATGATCGGAATGCGCCCGAGCGGCGCAGAGAGTGCGCGAATGCGCCTGATCGCCTCGACGCCGTCGATGCCCGGCAGAACCATGTCCATGAGCACCGCATCGAATGCGCCTTGCGCGAGGCGCTCGGGCGCCGCCTCACCCTGGCCGATGAACTCGGCCTGGTGACCGAGTTCGGTGAGGATCGAATTGAGCACGACGCGGCCGAACGGATTGTCTTCGACGCTGAGCAGGCGCAGCGGCCGCGGCGAATCGATCGGTGCCTCACCGTTGGGGCCGGACGCCGCCGCCATGGTGTCCTCCGCGGATGACATCACGACATTGAGGGTAAAGGTGGTGCCGCCGCCGCGCCGTTGCGTCACCGTGACGTCGCCGCCCATGGCGCGCGCCAGTTGCCTGACCGACGACAAGCCTAGCCCGGCGCCGCCGAAACGCGATGCGATCGAGACATTGGCCTGCGAAAACGGCCGGAACAGTCGTTTGATTTCGCTCAGCGTGAGGCCGATCCCGCTGTCGGAGACCGCGAACGAAACCGCGACCCGGCCTTTTGAGGCGCGCACGGGCGTGACCTGGAGCGCGACACTGCCCTGTTCGGTGAATTTCACGGCATTGTCGATCAGGTTTTCCACCGCGGCGCGCAGGCGGACGGAATCGCCGATCGCAAATCCCGGGAGTTCTTCGGAAATGACCACCGACGACTGAAGGCCTTTCGCCGCCGCGCGCCCAGTCAGCGAATCGCCGGCATTGCGGGCGAGCGTGCGCAGGTCGAAGAAGTCCTGCCGCACCGTGAGCCCGGGACCGCCGCTGCGTGCGGCGTCGACAAACAGGGTCGCAAGGCTCGCCAGATGTTCGGCACCCGCCTTGATGGTGTCGACCCAGCGCCGTTCGCGCTCATCGAGTTCCGATGTCGCCAGGAGATTGCTGATCGCCAGAATGCCCGTGAGCGGCGTGCGGACTTCGTGGGCAAACGCCGCCAGCGCGGCCTCGACCATGCCAGGGGCGGTGGACTTGCGCGTCGCGCGCGTCTTTGCAGCGGCGCTGGATCCGCGTTTTTTCTTCGCGCGCCGCTTCTTGATTGTCCCCGTGGTGCCTGGTGAGCGCCGCTTTGCCGCCATGATCCCCCTTCCTCTGCCGCGACCAGCATGGCATGCGAGCGAGGGAAAAGTCACGGAGACCTTTGCAGCAACCCCCAGTAGAACTACGGACTACTCTGACAATCCGACGATGCGCCTGATGTCGGCCGGCGTGGCGCCCTCCCCGCGCAATTCGCGCAAGCCGGTGGCGGCAGTCGATTTCGACAGCTTTTGCCCCAACGAATCGGCAATGAGCCGATGATGCCGATAGGCCGGTTGCGGAATACCGAGCAGATGCTGCAAAACAAGATGCACGCTGGTCGACCAGAACAGGTCCTGCCCGCGCACGACGTCGGTGACGCCCTGCAGGGCGTCGTCGATCACGACGGACAGATGATAGCTGGTCGGCGTCTCCTTGCGCGCCAGGATGACGTCACCCCACGCGTCCGGCCGGGCAGAGACGCTGCCGGTTTCGCCGTCGGGACCCTCGCCAAGCTCCTCCCAACGTAATTCCCCCGCCCGCGCCAGCGCCGCGGCCATGTCGAGCCGTAGCGCGTAAAGCGTACCTTGCCCGATCAATAGCTCGCGCTGATCCGACGACAACGACTTCGCCGCGCCCGGGTAGAGCGGCGCCCCATCGGGATCGCGCGGCCACGACGCTTCGGTTTCCCGCTGCGCGACGAGGCGGGCGATCTCCGCGCGGCTCTCGAAGCTCGGATAGATCAGGCCCTTTGCCGACAGTTTTTCGAGCGCATCTCGATAGTTTGCAAAGTGTTCCGACTGCCGCCGCACCGGCGTTTCCCAGGATATCCCGAGCCAGGCGAGGTCCTCGTAGATCGCCGCCTCGAATTCCGGCCGGCACCTGGTCGCGTCGATGTCCTCGATCCGCAGCAGGAACCGGCCGCCACTCGCGCGCGCGAGATCGAAGTTCAACAGCGCCGAATAGGCGTGGCCGAGGTGGAGGTAGCCGTTCGGGCTTGGTGCAAATCGGAAAACGGGTGGCGGCATCACACGGGTCTCGTCATATTCGCGCTGCCATTGCCCTCGCGCTCCAAGCGCTCGACGACCGCCCGGTAGAATCGTTCGGCCTGCGCGACGACTTCTTCGGGCGCCCGCGCGCGACCATTCTCAAACGACGCCCGCCCTAACTCGAATTCCGAATCGAGGAATCTCGCGACGACAGGCGGTAACGGAGCGGCGCCAAGCTCGCGCGTCGCAAGCTTGCGGCGCATGAGATCGGCAACCTCCCTGCGTAACGCGGCCGGGGGATCGCATTCCGCCATCAGCGTCGGAAAGTGCATTGGCGCAATGGCTTCCGTCGGGTGCACCCGCAGCCAACGCAAGGTTGCGGCCGGACGGAGGGCATAGAAGATTTTCTTCTGCGCCACGCTTGTCCCATCGCCAAAATAAACCCGCCTCTGGCGTTCTCCAAGATGAAGGTAGTGGCGACCAATGGCGTCCCGAGTCGCGGCATGCTGCGCGAACTCCAGGAAGCCGTCCCGGAACCAGGCCTGCCCGCGATAAACCACGGGCGACCGCAGCCACTCGACAATCACCGCATTGCCTTTCAGCAACAGCCGGAGCGCCTTGCCAAGATCCCACCCGTTCGCGTCCAGGTCGTCTTTGGGCGGAAACTCGATTACGTCTCGCACTGGCCAAGGGGTGATATGCTCCGCAATACGCCGCACGAAGACGAAGCGGCAATCGTAGTCGCTATCAGGCGAGGAAAAGCCCCATGCACGACTTCCGCTCTCAATGGCCAGCGGCAAGAATACCTTATGCTCGTCGGCTATGCGGTCGAGCAGCGCATCGATAAGCGCGACCTTCTCGCCTTCCATCTCGGGTGGGATGCTTCTCAAACTCATCTTTCCAGCTCAGGGCGGGCTATGACCTGTCCGCCGAGGCAGAAAGATATCGACAGCCGGAGGCCGCAGACGGCTATTCGCAGTCTGCACAAGGCAGATTACCATGCCCGACCATGACTAAGAAGATCCGTAATGACCATCCACCTCAACAGCCAGTCCGATCTCGAAGATGCCGTCCACGCGCTGGTCAAGCAGGACGTGCGGCTGAAGCCGATCTTCGAACTGACGGGCATGCCGGCGCTGCGGCAGCGCGAGCCGGGTTTTGCGGGCCTCGCGGCGATCGTGTGCGGCCAGCAATTGTCCACCGCAAGCGCTGGCGCGATCTGGGCGCGGCTGGCGGCCGCGTTCGACCCGTTCGATCACCACACCATCGGCAAGGCCCGCACCGACCGCCTTGGCCGGCTGGGGCTTTCGGCCGCCAAGATCAAGACGCTGAAACATATCGCGCGCGAACTGGCCGCCGAACGGCTGAACCTCGAGGTGCTGGCCGAGGAAGATGCGGACGCTGCGCATCATACCCTGATCGCGCTGCCCGGCATCGGACCGTGGACCGCCGACGTCTATCTGCTGTTCTGTCTCGGCCATGGCGATGCCTGGCCGGCCGGAGATATCGCCATACAGGAAGCGGTCAAAGTCGGGCTCGGCCTGAAGGCTCGCCCGACCGCCAAGCAGATGGCCTCGCTGGCGGAACCCTGGCGCCCCTTGCGCGGCGCGGCGGCGCATCTGTGGTGGAGCTACTACCGGGTGCTGAAAAAGCGCGAGGGCGTGCTCGCCGACAAGATTACCCCCGCAGCCGTACCCGGTCTTCGCGCGCGGAAACCGTGACGAAGTCGATCACCGCGCGCACCGCGGGGAGATCGACGAGATCGGGATGCGCCAGCAGCCAGAGATCGGCCACGCTGACGAGTTTCTGCGGCGCGACGCGGACCAGTTCCGGATAGGCGGCCGCGACGAAACAAGACAGCGTCGATATCCCGAGACCCGCGCGAGCGGCGGCGAGCATGTCGCCTTGCGAGGAGCAGCGCATCACCATCGAACCCTGTTTTGTGATCGCGTCGCTCCAGCGCGCCAGGCGCTCGTTTGACAGCCGGTCGGCAAAGCCGATGACGCTGTGGCCTTTCCATTCGTCGCGCCGTTCAGGCAGGCGCCGCCGCGCCGCATAATCGCGCGAGGCGTAGAAGCCGGTGCCGAGCCGGCCGATCTTGCGGCCGATCAAATTCTCCTCGCCGCTGTCGACAGGGCGTAGCACCACATCGGCCTCGCGGCGGCGTACGCTGGCCGGATACGGATAGGTGATGATTTCGATCTGGATATGGTCATGCCTGCGCAGGAACGGCCCGAGCCGCGGCATCAGCCAGTGCGAGGCGAGCGTAGCGCCGATTGACAGCTTGACCACGCCGCGCGCCTGCGCACCCGTCGCCGACACCGCAGCCTCGGCACGCAACGCCGCCGCCGCCATCGCATCGACATGCTCGCGAAATTTCTGCCCGTGCGAGGTTAGTGAAAGACCTTCGTTGGACCGGGCAAACAAGGGGATGCCGAGCTGGCCCTCCAGTTCGACGATCTTGCGCCCAACGGTCGGATGACTGGAGCGCAGGCGGCGCGCCGCGGCCGCGAAGCTGCGGGTCTCGGCCACCGCGACGAAGGTCTTGCACAGATCCCAGTCCATCGGCGCTCCTCCCGGCTCCGTTCATTCCTGACCGATTACCTGTTCAATATTGAACGGCCGGAGCGCGTCGTCCAGCCCTATAATGCGACCCAATAAATAGCGCCCGGCCAGCGGCTCCGCCCGGCCCGACGCTCTCAAATCAACATCAATCGACGCGTCCCGGCACCGCCGGCATTGCGTTGCACGGGAGAGACCGAATGCCGTTGCCTGCTTCGCTTGCCAATTCGCTCGAACTGCCCGTGGTCGGCTCGCCGCTGTTCATCGTCTCCGGGCCGGAGCTTGTCATCGCCCAGTGCAAGGCCGGCATCGTCGGCTCGTTCCCGGCGCTGAACGCCCGTCCGGTCGAAAAGCTCGACGAATGGCTGACACGCATCGAGAACGAGCTCGGCGAGTACAAGGCGCTGCATCCGGAGAAGAAGGTCGCGCCTTACGCGGTCAACCAGATCTGCCACCATTCCAACGACCGGCTGATGAAGGACATGGAGACCTGTGTGAAGCACAAGGTTCCGATCATCATCACCTCGCTGCGCCCGCCGATCGAAATCGTCGAGGCAGCGCATTCCTATGGCGGCGTCGTGTTCCACGACGTGATCAACGTCAAGCATGCGCGGAAAGCGGCCGAACACGGCGTCGATGGCCTGATCCTGGTTTGCGCCGGCGCCGGCGGCCATGCCGGCACGCTGTCGCCGTTCGCGCTGCTGCGCGAGGTGAAGCAGTGGTTCAAGGGCACGATCCTGCTGTCCGGCGCGATCTCGGACGGCTGGGGCATTGCCTCGGCGCTCGCGCTCGGGGCTGATGCGGCTTACATGGGCACGCGCTTCATTGCGACAGCGGAAGCCAACGCCGACCCGGCCTACAAGGCCGCGCTGGTCGAGCACGCCGCGCACGACATCGTCTACTCCAACCTGTTCACCGGCGTGCACGGCAATTATCTTGGCCCCTCGATCGTGGCCGCGGGGCTCGATCCCGACAACCTGCCGCTCAGCGACAAGTCGAAGATGAATTTCGGCTCCGGCGGCAACACCAAGGCCAAGGCGTGGCGCGACATCTGGGGCTCCGGTCAGGGCATCGGCCAGATCGCGGACGCGCCGCCGGTCACCGAGCTGGTGGAGCGGTTGAAGGCCGAATTCACTGAGGCCAGCGGCGACTTCCTCAAGCGAGCGCGTGCGTAAGACACGCCGCTTCAACAAACAACCAAACAAGCAGGGAGTGATACTATGAGAGCCATCGCGATGTGCTGTGCCGGACTTCTGGCGCTCACGGGCAGCACGGCCCGCGCCGAAAACGGCGTTACCGCTAACGAAATCCTGATCGGGCAGACCATGCCTTACAGCGGTCCGCTGTCGAGCTATTCCGGCCTCGGCAAGGTCGCGCAGGCGTATTTTGACAAGGTGAATGCCGAAGGCGGCATCAGCGGCCGCAAGCTCAAGCTGCACAGCCTCGACGACGCCTATTCGCCGCCCAAGACGGTCGAGCAGACCCGCCGGCTGGTCGAGCAGGACGAGGTGCTGCTGGTGTTCGGATCGCTCGGCACGGCGACCAACAGCGCGGTCCACCGCTACCTGAACGGCAAGAAGGTGCCGCAACTCTTCATCACCACCGGCGCCAGCAAGTGGGCCGATCCGAAGCATTTCCCATGGACGATGGGCGGGATGGCCTCGTACCATTCCGAAGGCGTCATCTATGGCAAATACGTGCTACGCACCAAGCCTGACGCGAAGATCGCGATCCTGTCGCAGAACGACGATTTCGGCCGCGACTATGTCTCCGCATTCAAGCGCGGCCTCGGCGACAAGGCGGCCAGCATGATCGTGGCCGAGGCGGTCTACGAGGCTACGCAGCCGACGATCGATTCGCAGCTCGCGACGCTGAAAGCCTCCGGCGCCAACGTGTTCTTTGGCGCCGCCATTGGCAAGTTCGGCTCGCAGATGATCCGCCGCAGCGCCGAGATGGGATTCAAGCCGGACCTGTTCCTGGTGCCGACTTCAGTGACCTCGATCGCGACGATCCTGACGCCCGCAGGGCTGGAAAACGCGACCGGACTGGTCTCTGCGGCCTATCTGAAGAACATCAACGATCCGCAATGGGCTGACGATGCCGACGTGAAGGAGTATTTCGCCTTCATGAAGCAGTACATGCCTTCGGCCGACCCGCACGACACCACCTACGCCAGTGGCTACACCAGCCTGACATTGCTGGCGCATGTGCTGCGCGCGTGCGGCGACGATCTGAGCCGTGCTAACGTGCTGAAGAAGGCGACCTCGCTGAACAAGGTCTCGCTGCCGCTGCTGCTGCCCGGAATCACGGTGACGACCGGCCCCGACGACTATTTGCTGTTCCAGCAACTCCGCATGCAGCGCTTCGACGGCAAGAGCTGGGTCGGCTTCGGCGATTTGATCGAAGACCAAGAACCGTAAGAATTGGAGAAGTCGGCCATGATCATCGGCGGCGAACGCCACATCAGCTATCCCGATATCCACGCCCGCATCGCGCGGGCGGTGACGGGCTTTAGGGCGTTCGGCCTCAGTGGCGGAAGGCCGGTCGGCATGATGCTGCGCAACGATTTTGCGTTCTTCGAAGTGTCGGCCGCTGCCGCGGCGCTGGGCAGTCCGGTGGTGCCGATCAACTGGCATCTGAAGGCCGAGGAAGTGGCCTACATCCTGGCCGACAGCGGCGCCAAAATCCTGGTCTGCCACGCCGACCTGCTGCCGCAGATCAGGGACGGCCTGCCTGCCGATGTGCGGCTCCTCGTGGTGACCACGCCGCCGGAAATCGCCGCCGCGTTCAACGTGCCGGCCGCATTGACGCAAGTCCCCCACGGCATGACCGACTGGGACCGCTGGCGCGATACGCTTACGCCGTCGCAGGACGCCCCGATCGGCAGCGCGCCGATGTTTTATACGTCGGGCACAACCGGCCTGCCCAAGGGCGTGCGCCGCAAGCCGATGGCGCCGGAACAGGTCGCGGCATCGGCCCGGGTCGGCGGCATCGCCTATGGCGTCAAGCCGAATGAGGACCAGATCATACTGATGAACGGCCCGATGTACCATTCGGCGCCGAACTCCTACGGCATGCTGGCGTTCCGCAGCGGCTGCACCATCGTGCTCGAACCGCGCTTCGATCCCGAAGACATGCTGCAACTGATCGAGCGCCACCGCGTCACCCACATGCACATGGTGCCGACGATGTTCGTCCGCCTGCTGCGGCTGCCGGATGAGATCAAGCGGCGCTACGATCTATCGTCGCTGCGCTTCATCGTCCATGGCGCGGCGCCTTGCCCGCCGCAGGTCAAGCGCGCCATGATCGATTGGTGGGGACCGGTCATCAACGAATATTTCGGCTCGACCGAAACCGGCATTCCGGTGTGGCATTCGGCCGAGGAGGCGCTGGCGAAACCCGGCACGGTCGGCCGCGCCATCGAAGGCGGCATCGTCAAAATCTTCCGCCCCGACGGCTCGCTGTGCGGCGTCGACGAAACAGGCGAAATCTTCATGCGGCAAATGTCCGTTCCGGATTTCGACTATCACGGCAACGCCGAGGCGCGCGCCGAGGCGGGCCGCGAGGGCCTCGTCAGCGTCGGTGACGTCGGCTATCTCGACAAGGACGGCTACCTGTTCCTGTGCGACCGCAAGCGCGACATGGTGATATCGGGCGGCGTCAACATCTATCCGGCGGAGATCGAGAACGCGCTGATCGGCATGGACGGCGTGCGCGACTGCGCGGTGTTCGGCGTCCCCGACGACGAATTCGGCGAGCGGCTGTTCGCGTGTATTGAGCCGGAGGTGAACGTCGCGCTGTCACCGGCCGCGGTGCAGGAATTTTTGCGTGGCAAGCTGGCGAATTTTAAGGTGCCGAAGGACATCCAGCTCATGGACGCGATGCCTCGCGAAGCCACCGGCAAGATTTTCAAACGCAAACTGCGGGATCTGTATACCGAAGGCAAGCTGCGGGCGATTGTGTGAGAGGCCACGCTACGCACCTCCGCGTCATTGCGAGGAGCGAAGCGACCGAAGCAATCCATCTCTCCCCGTACGGAGAGGTCGATTGCTTCGCGGAGCCTGTCATCGGGCGCGCATTCGCGCGACCCGTTGGCTCGCAAATGACGGTGGAGGCATTCCCGTACCCAATCCGAACAGCGTTTTAAACATCATTGCTGTTGCAAAACGGTCATTGGTCGGCGCAAAGATTGCTGCACGTGAAGCGCAGGGATCCGAAACCATGCAAGCCACCGACTTCGTCGTCGCCCGCAACGATCTGCAGCAATGCAAGGTGATCGAAACACCACTGCCCGACGCGGCCGCGCTGCCTGACGAGGCGGTGCTGGTGAAGGTCACGCGCTTTGCCTTCACCGCCAACAACATCACCTATGCCGTGCTCGGCGATCATCTGAAATACTGGCAATTGTTTCCGGCGCCCGACGGCTTTGGTAACGTTCCGGTATGGGGATTTGGTGAGGTAATTTCCTCAAAGCATCCCGGGATTGCCGCAGGCGAAACCTTGTTCGGCTACTTCCCGATGGCGACGCATCTCGTCATCGAAGCTGCCGACGTCTCCAAAACTGGGCTACGCGACGCTGCCGCGCACCGGCAAGGGGTGGCGCCGGTCTATAATGCCTATAGGCGGGTCAGCGGCGATCCGGCGTTTGTGGGCAAGCAGGGCGACTATCAGGCGCTGCTGCGCCCGCTGTTCATGTTGTCGTTCCTGGTCGATGACTTTCTCGCCGAGAACGAATTTTATGGCGCAAAAAGCGTGATGCTGTCCTCGGCTTCCAGCAAGACCGCCTACGGGCTGGCGCACCTCCTGCACGCGAGGAGAAACGGCATCAAGGTGATCGGACTGACCTCGGCGGGCAATACGTCCTTCGTCAAATCGCTCGGCTGCTACGACGAGGTCGTGACCTATGACAACGTGGACTCGCTGCCGACGAGCTCCGCCGTCGCGTATGTCGACATGGCCGGCAACAGCCCGTTGCGCGCGACGCTGCACCGGCACTTCGGCGAGCAGATGAAATATAGCGGAATCATCGGCCTCACGCATCGCAAGTCATCGCCCGATGAAGCGGCACAGGCCCTGCCCGGCGCCAAGCCTCAATTTTTCTTCGCGCCGGACCAGATCCGCAAGCGTGCCAAGGAGTGGGGGCCGGGCGGTGTCGACGCGCGGTTTGGCGCCGCATGGTCCGGCTTCGTCCCGATGCTGGATCAATGGGTGAAGGTGATCGAGCACCTTGGACCTGCGGCCGTTCAACGCGCCTATCTCGACACTCTCAACGGGCGCGTACCGCCGCATCAGGGGTTGATCCTGTCGCTCTAACGGCATGACCGATATCTCCTCACGCCCTTTCTGCGCCGTCCCGAATAGGTATAGGCTCGGCAGGACAGGGAAACGCCGCGAAGACGGCCGGTGATGGGAAACGCCCATGCTCGACAGGACGGACGACAGTTCGGTTACCGCCGACACTTGGCTTGCGCAATTCGAGGAAGCGCTCGGAAAGCCCGATGACGCCCTGCTGAAGCCCTTGTTCCACCCCGACAGCTACTGGCGCGACGTGCTGGCGCTGAGCTGGAACATCCAGACGCTGAATGGCAGGGATGCGATCCTGGAGGCTTTGCCACCGCTGGCCCGCAATATGGCTCCGAGCGGCTTCACCATCGATCCCAATCGCGCCGCGCCGCGCAAGGTCATGCGCGCGGGCACCAATGCCATCGAGGCAATCTTCAAATTCGAAACCAAGGTCGGGCGCGGCAGTGGCATCATCCGACTGATACCGGATGAGGATGACGGCAACCGGCTGAAAGCCTGGACGCTGTTGACCGAACTCGGCGAGCTCAAGGGGTTCGAGGAACAGCTCGGCGTCAATCGCCCGCGCGGCAATGCCTATTCGCGCGATTTTCGCGGGCCCAACTGGCTTGACCTGCGCAAGGCCTCGGCCGGCTATGCCGATCGCGATCCGACCGTGCTCGTCATCGGCGGCGGCCAATCCGGGCTCTCCATCGCCGCGCGGCTGAAGCAGTTGAACGTCGATACGCTGATCGTCGACCGGGAAAAACGCATCGGCGACAATTGGCGCAAGCGCTATCATGCGCTGACGCTGCACAACCAGGTGCAGGTCAACCACCTGCCCTATCTGCACTTCCCGCCGAACTGGCCGACCTACATCCCCAAGGACAAACTCGCCAACTGGTTCGAGGCCTATGTCGAGGCGATGGAGCTGAACTTCTGGACCGAGACCGAGTTCGAAGGCGGCAGCTACGACGAGAACGAAGGAAAGTGGACGGTGACGCTGCGCGTCGCCGACGGTAGCAAGCGCATCATGCGTCCGCGCCACGTCGTGCTGGCCACCGGCGTCAGCGGCATTCCGAGCGTGCCGGACATCCCGGGACTGAAGGATTTCGCCGGCAAGGTGCTGCATTCCAGCCAGTATGACGATGGCGAGAACTGGAAGGGCAAGCGCACTATTGTGATCGGCACCGGCAACAGCGGCCACGACATTGCGCAGGACCTGCATTCGAGCGGCGCTCACGTCACGCTGTTCCAGCGCTCTTCCACGCTGGTCGTCAGCATCGAACCGTCGGCGCAACTGGTCTACGCGCCCTACAATGAGGGCACGCTGGAGGACAATGACCTGATCGCAACTTCAATGCCGCTGAAGCTGGCGCGCAAGAGCCATGCGTTGACGGCGGAGAAATCCAAGGCGCTCGACCAGGAATTGCTCGACGGCCTGGAGCGCGTCGGCTTCAAGCTGGATTTCGGCGAAGACAATACTGGCTGGCAGTTCAAATATCTCACCCGCGGCGGCGGCTATTATTTCAACGTCGGCTGCTCCGATTTGATCGTCAAAGGCGACATCGCGCTGAAGCAGTTCGCCGATCTCGACAAATTCGCTGTCGATGGCGCGAAGATGAAGGACGGCGAGACCATCCCGGCGGATCTCGTCGTTCTCGCCACCGGCTACAAGCGCCAGGAAGAGCTGGTGCGAAAACTGTTCGGCGAGGCCGTCGAAAAGCGCGTCGGCCCCATCTGGGGCTTTGGCGAGGAGCAGGAACTCCGCAACATGTACACCCGCACCGGCCAGCCCGGCCTGTGGCTGATCGCCGGCGGCCTCGCGCAATGCCGCATCGGCTCAAAGCATCTGGCGCTACAGATCAAGGCGATCGAGGAGAGGCTGTTGTCGCGAGGCGCATGAGCTCCGCCTCGCGATCCCTGATTTGCCCGGCGATAAAGAGTTCCGCGCGGCGCCAGGCCTCGTCGTTGTCACCGCGGAAACTGACGAGGCGTTCGAACACCACCTTCCGCGCCTTCACGTCGATGATGTCGAATTTCGCCCATTGCACGAGCGTGCTCATCTTCTGAACGCTGCCGATCAGGAGAAGGTCGGCGCCTGCCGCCTGCGCCTTGTCCAGCAACTGACCGGTAGTGAGGTCCCCGACCGAACAGGCGTTTTGCGGACAGTCGAGGTCAGCGCTTCGCACCTTTCCACTCGCCGCCAGATCGTTGCGTAGCGAGGCTTCGAAGGTGCGCCGGCGCCGCAAATGGTCGGCGCTTTGATCGATGACCTCGCCCGAGGTGTCGATATATTCGATTTCGGCGACCGCGAAAACAAGCGGCTTGCCCTGCGCCTGCGCCAGCAGGCGGTTCTCGATCAACCACCGCGCCCCGCGGCTCCAGGCCACATTGGCGCCCATGCGCAGATCGGTTTGGTCGACCGCGACGATTGTCCCGGACCGGGCGTCGCGAAGCTTGTAGGTCACCGTGTATTCCGTTCGGGTGATGCGCGTGACGATCCCGATCATCGACTGATCTGCGTCAACGCCGGCGGCGATCCTGGCTTCGCAGCCCTCGCACTCCCGCAACTTGCCTGCTTTCGCCGCCTGCTCGTTCACGGCGCTGAGGTCGACCAGTTGATAGCGGCCGGATGCCGCGATCAGCCGACGGACTTCCTCCGTCGAAAGCCGCAATTGCTCGCGGTCGATATCATCCGGAGGGACGTAGGCGGCCCCGGCGCTGAAATCCTCCAGTTCGAACGGAAACACCGCAATCTTGACTGGAGGCGGCGCGACCGGCTCGGCGGCCGCAGTCGCCGCGAGCGTGGCCAGCACAATGGCCGGAGCGAGAATAGTGGCGATGGAGCGCATGGATCACCTCGGAACTGATAACACGGAGCTGCCTTGTTCGATGCGATGTCGGACGATCTGCTACACCGCCGAAACGGCAGCTTTCCCTGGAACGGCCGGGTGAAATACCCGATCTTGGCTTACCCCGCTTTCTTCCCGGCGAAATTTGCTTCTATAGTCAAAGCCACTGCGAGGAAGCTTGGGGAGGAAGCTTGCGACAGGCATCCAACTCCGTGGCGAGCCTGGCGCCCGCCATCGATCTGAAGCTGCGGCTGACGTTGCGCGTCGCGACGCTTGCGGCAGTTTGCTTCATCGCCGTCGCAGCCTACGCCTTGTTCGACAGCGACCGTATCGCGAAGGCCAAAGCGAGCCGTATCGCCGAGATCGTGGCCCGCGATCTCTCGTTGCAGCAATCACAGGCGCAGTGGCTCTCGGTGTCCATCAACGCGACGCCGGATTTGCAGGGAATCGCGGCGCTGATGGAGCCGGGCCTTTGCATCGCCTATCGCGACAATGCCGGCGCGTTTCGCCAGGGCGTCTGCAGCGGGGCGCCCGCCGATGAAATGGCCGCGCCCGAAACCTTCGCGGCCCTCTACCGCGTCATCTTTCGTCCGGGTGAACCGGTCTCGATGCCGGTCCTCGTTGCCGGCAGTCCCCGGGGCAGGGCCGTCGCGACTTTCGACGTGGCTGCGCAGATCGGCCAGAGCTGGCGCGAGGTAAGCCACCTGCTCGCAATCATGGCTTTCGCCCTGGCGGGACTTTGCCTTGCTGTCTATGCCGCGCTGGCGCGTGCGCTGCGGCCCACACAGGCGATTCAGGTCGGGCTGAAGCGGCTTGCGGCGAACGATCTTTCCGCCCGCCTGCCCTGTTTCGATCTTGCGGAATTGTCTGCCATCTCCGGTGTCTTCAACACCCTTGCCGAGCGGCTGCAGGCAGCACTTGCCGAACGCAACGCCCTGACGCGAAAGCTGATCGAAGTGCAGGACGAGGAGCGGCTCCATCTTGCGCGCGAGCTGCACGACGAATTCGGTCAATCGCTCACCGCTATCGCAGCCCAGGCCGCCTCCGCCGCCCACACGGCGGAGCGCGAATGTCCGCCGCTTTACGAGGAATGCCGCGGCATTTCGCGCACGACGGCTGGCCTGATGGAAACCCTGCGCGGGGCACTGGTTCGCCTGCGTCCGCCCGATGTCGAGGAACTCGGCCTCACCGTCAGCCTCGAAAGCCTGGTTGCGAGCTGGAATGGCTTTGAGAAGGGCCGCACCCGCTTTGAGATTGCCGTCACTGGCGAGGCCGACGATTTACCGCCCGGTGTCAGCGCCAGTCTTTATCGGATCGCGCAGGAGGCGATCACCAACGCGGCAAAGCACGCACAGGCCAGATGTGTGCAATTGCGTCTCGACGCTGGAGACGCCGACATCGTCCTGACCGTCGAGGACGACGGCGAAGCGGCGCCCGCCAGCCTGACGCCGAACTCCGGCATGGGACTGCTTGGCATGCAGGAGCGTGTGGCTTCGCTCGGAGGGACCCTGCAATTCGAGCGGCGGGAGGCGTGCGGCGCCCGGCTTGTCGCGCGCATTCCCGCGATGCGGGTGGAGGCCTAGACATGGCAGCCTTGGATTTGGCGGACACCGCAAGCCGCACGCGCGTGATGCTGGTGGACGACCATGCCATCGTGCGCGAGGGCTATCGCTCGCTGCTGCAGAAGCAGGATCGCCTTCAAGTCGTCGCCGAAGCCGGCGACGGGGCCGACGCCTATCGCGTCTACAAGCAAGCCAGGCCCGACCTCGTGATCATGGACCTGTCGATGCCGGGAATTGGCGGGGTCGAGGCCATCCGCCGCATCCGGCAATGGGACAAATCCGCGCGCATCCTCGTATTCACGATGCACCAGAGCGCCGCCTATGCCGTCCAGGCGATCAAGGCGGGCGCACGCGGCTTTGTCACCAAAAGCAACCCGCCCGGCGCACTGCTGCGCGCCATCACCGAGGTCATGGCCGGACGTATAGCGCTCAGCCCCGACATCGACCATGAACTCGCCATCAGCCGGCTCGCCGACGAGCCTTCGACGATCGACGCCCTGAGCCCGCGGGAATTCGAAATCCTGCGCATGCTGCTGGCGGAGAAATCCGTGGATGAGATCGCGAACACGCTGCATATCAGCGTCAAGACCGCGGCCAACACGCGCTATCAGATCCGCGCCAAGCTCGGCGTCGGGTCCGACATCGAACTGGTGCGCCTGGCGCTGCGCCAACGCATCATCGCGGCGGAGGATATGGGCAGCTAGTCCGGAGGAGACGTGCCATGCGCAAATCCCTCTCGTGCTTCGACCTGGTCTCTGCAACACTCCGGGCCAACAAACAGCAGATGGGGAGAGACGCATGCGGGCAATTCTCGGCTCGGGCGAGCACCGTTACCGCGTGGTGGAGAACTGGGCGAAGCTGCCGGACGGCTGGCGCCTGACCGACGTCGCATCCGTCGCGGTCGACAGCAAGGACCGCATCTACGTCTTCAACCGCGGCGACCATCCGATGGTGGTGCTGGACCGACAGGGTAACTTCATCAAGAGCTGGGGCGAAGGGCTGTTCAACCGCGCCCATGGCCTGCACATCGATGCCGACGACAATCTCTATTGCACGGATGACGGCGACCATACCGTGCGCAAGTGCACTGTTGACGGCAAGGTGCTGCTGACCATCGGCATCCCGAACAAGCCCGCCCCCTTCATGAGCGGCGAGCCGTTTCACCGTTGCACCCATACCGCGCTGTCGCCGAAGGGCGAGATCTATGTCTCCGACGGCTACGGCAATGCCCGCGTTCACAAATATTCGCCTGACGGCAAGCTTTTGAAGAGCTGGGGCGAGGCCGGCACCGATCCCGGCCAGTTCAACATCGTCCACAACATCGCGACCGATGCCGACGGCTGGGTCTATGTCGCCGACCGCGAGAACCACCGCGTCCAGGTGTTCGACGGCAACGGCAAATACGAGACGCACTGGAATTTTCTGCACCGGCCGTGCGCGCTGTGCTGTTGCGGCGGCAAGCAGCCGAATTTCATCGTCGGCGAGCTCGGCCCCGGCATGGCGGTTAATCGCAAGGTGCCCAATCTCGGCCCGCGGCTTTCGATCGTCGATTCCAAAGGCAAGCGGATCGCCCGGCTCGGCGGCGAGAACGGTCCGGGGCTGGAAGCCGGAAAATTCCTCGCGCCGCACGGCATCGCGCTGGATTCGAAGGGCGACATCTATATCGGCGAAGTCGGCGTTACCGACTGGAAAACCAGTTTTCCGGAGACGCCGATGCCGCCGGAAGTCGGCGTGACGCGATGTCTGCAGAAGCTGGAGAAGGTGTAGGCCTCAACTAGGCCTTGTACAGATAAAGCTGATGGCGTGACGCGACGAAGTGTATGTCCGCCTTGCTCAAAAAGCGGCGCGCAGCACATGGCACGCGAAATGCGCTCAAGCGATGGCGTTTCGCCCGAGAGCCCACGACCGCCTCAAACAAAATCAGCGGGGACCTTGGTTGGCGCGCCCCCGCCGACCGGGGTTTTCGTCACTGCGTTTTCTGTCGGGGATCATCTTTGGGATTTACGTAATTGATACCCCACGGACCAGTGCTGTTGATCTGTACGACGGTTTCTTCATCGGTGAAGGCGTAGTGCGCCATGCCGGGCGCAAACGCGAAGAAGCTTCCAGCCGGCAGCGGCTTGGCGTTACCTTTATCGGCAACGTTGCCCATGCCGAGAATAAAAGTGCCAGAGATAACGGTTACGATTTCAGGCTTCGGGTGGGTGTGCGGGGGAACGGCATAGCCCTTGGGGAGCTTGAACCGAAGCACGAACAAGCCGTCCTTCGCGGGGTCGCCGTAGAGTACGCTTGCTTCAGCCCCTGGCGGAACAGACGGCGGGGCCTTCGTCCATTTTACATCCTGCGGTCCAAGCATCTTGTCGTCCATGCCTTGGGCTGACGCGGGACCGGCCAAGGCGATCAAGCCGGAAACGATGGCAACTTGAATCATTTTCATGTGATCCTCCCATGTCTCAGACTAAGCCCAACTTTTGAGGTGCTGAGCCGGCCGAATTCTATCCCCCGTGCAAAAGATTGAAAAGTCGAGCCGCGCCTCCTCCAACTACCTCGCATTCGTCCAGCTTGCGTCAATCAGGTTATGGCTGCGCGTTAATGAGTCCACGCGCTAATTTGCGGCGGAGAGCCTTGCTACGGTCCGTGATCGGCAGGGCGGGACCGCCCCCTCCCGCTGAACAAATTGTGCTCGCGGGCAAGGCCCTCGCCGACGAGATCAAAGAACGCACGGACCCGCGCTGTCCTCTTCAAGTCGGCGTGGGTCACGATCCACAATTCGCCAACCAGATCCGCCACCGGCTCCGGCAACGCACGGGCGAGATCGCCATCCTCGTCGCCGAGATAGCAGGGAAGCAGCGCAAGACCGATGCCGGCCTTTGCGGCGATGAACTGATTGACGAGACTGTTGGTCCGGTAGACGAAGGCGTCGCCTGGCACCATCCGATTGAGCCAATCGGCCGCCATGATGCCAACAGCGGTTTCTTCCCATCCGATCAGGGCGTGACGGGCGAGATCTTCGGGGGATGAGACGCCCCCGCCCTTTTCATCGAGATAGCTCGTCGCGCCGTAGACGGTCCATGCGACATCGGCGAGCTTGCGGCCCCAGAGATCGCCCTCCTTCGGCCGCATCGGGCGAAGCGCGATGTCGGCCTCGCGGCGCGAGAGATTGAGGACGCGGTTGTCGATCACGAGTTCGACGACGATGCCGGGATGGGTTTGCCGGAACGTTGCGAGATGGCCGGTTAGTTTTCGGTAGGCCAGCGTCTCCGAGGAGGTGACGCGCAAGCGGCCGGAGAGACGGTGATCGCGGCCGGCGATGTCGCGGCCGATAGCGAGCGCCTCGTCTTCCATCCGCTCGGCCGCCGCCGCCATTCGCTCACCCGCCGGCGTCGCCTGGTACGCGCCGCCGGGATGGCGCTCGAACAGGCGAACGCCGAGCCGCGTTTCCAGGGCATTCAGGCGCCGAAACGCGGTCGAGTGATCGATGTCCAGCGCTTTAGCGGCGCCGGTGAGGCTGCTTGCGCGATGCACCGCCAACACGAGTTGGGGCTCGTTCCAGTCCTCCATGCTGCAGAGCTATGGAGCCCTTGCAGTTTCGCAAGTGACGTTGGCGGAATTCCAACGTGCTTTCCGTTCTGCCAGACGTTATCTGGATTGCTGAAGCGAGGACGAGGAACACGCTGGAAACCGAAGCGTGGCCCCACTGCCTCGTCGCAATGACAGATGAAATCTTCAACATTCAACATGGGAGTCCAAGACATGGGTGCTCCATCCCCGGAACTTTGCAATCTCTGGCTGGCGCGCGCGTTCAACGCGCAGGACGTTGACGCTGCGGCGGCGATGTACCACCCCGACGCCTCGATCGTTCAGGTCGACGAGGTCCATGGCCGCAGCACCGTCGCGCGCGGCGCGGACGGCATCCGCAAGACGATGGCGGCCTATGTCGGCTTGAAGCCACACATGGATGTCGTGACCCATCACACGACAGTCTCCGGCGATTTCGCCATGACGCGGTCGCAATGGCTGATCAAGGGCACTGATGAACGGGGCAACCCTACCGAGGTGCATCACCATGGCATGGAAGTGCACCGCCGGATGCCCGACGGCACCTGGGTGTTTTTCATGGATCACCCGTTCGGCGCCGATCCGACCTGGGCGGTTGAAGCTCCGCCGCACACCGAGTAGTAGCGTGTCATAGCCGACCCGGAGAATTGCCAATGCAAGAGCTTGCCGTGCTCGCCAGCATCGTCGCCGCGCTCAGCGTAGGCGTAATCAGCCCCGGACCCAGTTTTGTGATGGTGGCGCGCGTGGCTGTCGCCTCAAGCAGAATCCGGGCGCTTGCCACGGCATTGGGCATGGGCGCCGGCGGCGCCATGTTCGGCGCGGCGGCGCTGCTTGGGTTGCAGAGCGTCCTGCTGGCCGTGCCAGCACTCTATGCGGTGCTCAGAGTGCTCGGAGGTCTCTATCTTTGCTACCTCGGCTTTCTGATCTTCAGATCGGCGCGGCAGCCTGTTGCGATGGTTGCCGGCGGCGGCGACAACGGCTCCCGGCCGCTGCGCGCGTTCTGGCTGGGCGTCACCACGCAGGTCAGCAACCCGAAGACGGCCATCGTCTATGCGAGCGTGTTCGCAGCTTTCCTCCCGGCATCCTTTTCCATGGGGTTCGCCGCCGCACTGCTTGTCGCGGTGTTTTTCGTGGAGACCGCCTGGTATGCGCTCGTCGCCGTTCTCTTCTCGTCGGCTGGGCCGCAACGGGCCTATCTGTCGTACAAGTCGTGGGGCGATCGCGCGGCCGGCGCGGTCATGTTCGGTCTGGGCCTGAAGCTCGTTACCAGCGCGGCCAAACCGTAGACGCCTGTGCACCCGCCTGCGCCATTCGCAGCGTTGTGTGACGAGTTGATCCGCGGCCACACCAGCGCCTGATCGCCTGCCCAGCCCCTATCACGATGGATTGACCGCGCGCGGCCGGCACTGGCGGGACGAGGAACCGCGGCTTTTTCCGGGCCACGGCGCACGTTCACGCGTTCCCCGCGCTGGATAAGCCCCGGAACGCTCTTCACAATCCCGTCACGCTGCCTGTAGTATGCAGGACAACATGCTGCTTCGCAGCTAACATGGGGGTCAGGAGCGTTACTTGAACGCACATGTCTCGCAGGGCGGTTGGCCGGTACTGGTGCTGAACGCGGACTTCCGGCCGCTGAGCTACTATCCGCTGTCTCTCTGGTCGTGGCAGGACGCGATCAAGGCGGTGTTCCTCGAACGCGTCAATATCGTCGAGCACTACGACCGCGCGGTGCACAGCCCGACCTTCGAGATGCAGCTCCCGAGCGTGGTGTCGCTCAAATCCTTCGTCAAGCCGACCACGCATCCCGCCTTCACCCGCTTCAACGTCTTCCTGCGCGACCGCTTTGTCTGCCAGTATTGCCACGCGCATGACGACCTGACCTTCGATCACATCATCCCGCGCAGCAAGGGTGGCCAGACCACCTGGGAAAATGTCGTCGCAGCCTGCTCGCCGTGTAATCTGCGCAAGGGCAATCTAACGCCGCAGCAGGCCAAGATGTTTCCGCGGCAGGCGCCATTCGCACCGACGGTGCATCAACTCCACCGCAACGGCCGGCTGTTTCCGCCAAACTATCTGCACGATAGCTGGCTGGACTATCTTTATTGGGACACCGAGCTCGATCCGTAAGCCATATTCCTGGCGTCCCGATTGGCGCGCGCTGCGACCCCATCGCTTGCCTTGGCCAAATGTGATCCGCGCGGTTCCAAGCCGATACATCCTGAGATAGGATTTTGCAGCCGCCGCAATCACGTCATTGCCGGCAAACCTGCGAGGTCCTGCAATGTCTTTCCGCAAGGATAATGACGACTACGAAACCTGGCTGGGTACGCAATGCGACGTCGTCAAGGCGGATATCGACTACAAGCACCACCGGATGAAAAAGAGCGCCTTCATATTCCTGCGCGCGACCTATTTTCGCTGGGCGAGGAAGATCGGCGACTGGTGTCCGGAATTGATGGATGCTCCGTCCGTGCTCTCGGTCGGCGATCTGCATCTGGAAAATTTCGGAACATGGCGCGATGCGGACGGCCGCCTGGTGTGGGGTGTCAACGATTTCGACGAAGCCGCCGTCATGCCCTATGTGCTCGACCTGGTCCGGCTCGCGGCGAGCATCCGGCTCGCCCCCGATCTCGCAGTCAGCAATCGGGATGCGACGGAGGCCGTACTCAAGGGTTACCGCGAGGGCCTTGATGGCCCGCAGCCGGCGCTGCTGTATGAAGGTGAAACCTGGCTGCGACCCTATGCAGAACGTGCCGACCTCCGGCCGGAGAAATTCTGGAAGGAAGTTTCCGGATATCCAAAGGCAAGGCCGCCGGCAAGGATCGCCGAGGCGCTGATCGCCAGCCTGCCAAAGGACGTGGAGAAGGTTCGCCTGTGCTCACGCCGCAAGGGCGGTGGCGGCCTTGGCAGGCCGCGCTACGTTGCAGTCGCCTATTAGCGTGGCGGCCACGCGTTGCGTGAGGCCAAGGCGCTGGTGCCCTCGGCATGGATCTGGGCCAACGGCAAGAAGAGCCAAACGTCGAATTCCCTCGAACTGGCGAACGGCCGCTACCGCGCGCCGGACCCCTTCCTCAGTGTTCGCGACAAGTTCATCCTCCGGCGCATCGCCGCCGATTCCCACAAGATCGAGCTCGGTGACGATGCCGGCGCAATGCTTCGGCTCGAACTGCTGCGGGCGATGGGATTCGATCTGGCGTCCATACATGCAGCCGGTTCGGCCACGACGCGCGCGATCCGGCACGACCTCCGGAAGCGGCCACGCGGCTGGCTTAATGCCGCAGCCAAAGCCGCGGCAACGGCGGTCGAGCGTGACTATGACGAATGGCGAAGTTGATTCCGCAATTTTAGATTTCGAAAGATTGCGGCCAAATCGGCTCCCGATCTCGCATGTGCTCCAGTCTCCCTTCACTCAGCAGCCCAATTCTGTCACGATAGTTTTGAGGCGTCCGCCTCGTCAGAAACACAAGAGCGGCATCAGCGCCCCAAGGGAAACGCCCCATGCTCATTCCTATCGCCGACGTGCCGCGCTGGTATGCCGAACGGAAACCGAAGGACAGCATCGCAGTCAGTCACGGCCCCGAAGCCATCACCTGGGCACAGCTCGAACGCAATGCCAATCGTCGTGCCCGTGCCTTGGCCGCAAACGGCGTAAAGCCCGGCGATTTCGTCGCGATCGGGCTACCCAATAGCAACGTGTTTTTCGAAACCACTTTTGCGGTGTGGAAATGCGGCGCGACGCCGACGTCGCTGACCTGGCGATTGCCGCGCGGCGAGGCTGCTGCCGTGCTCGACATTCTCAAGCCGTCACTGGTGGTCGGCGGCCAGCCTGACTGGAACGCGCCGAATTCGCTGCCGGCGGATTTCGTGCCGGACGGCTTTTCCGACGAACCGATCGACAACCCGGTGGCGCGCTATTGGAAGGCGATGACCAGCGGCGGCTCGACCGGTCGGCCGAAAGTGATCCTCGATCACCGGCCCGCCGTGATCGATACCGCCGGACCGGCGGCGCTCGGCATGCCGCTCGGCGCTTCCCTGCTCAACCCCGGCCCGCTCTACCACAATGCACCCTTCATCGTTTCGCACACCGCGCTGTTCCACGGCGGACGCGTCACCGGCCTCGTCAAATTCGACGCCGAGGAATGTCTGCGCCTGATCGAGGCCAGCCGGGTACAGTGGGTCAATTTCGTGCCCACCATGATGCACCGGATCTGGGCGCTGCCGGACGAGGTGCGCAACCGCTACGACTTGTCGAGCCTGCAGATCGTGTTTCACATGGCGGCGCCGATGCCGCCATGGCTCAAGGAAAAATGGATCGAGTGGCTGGGGCCCGAGCGCATCTACGAACTCTATGGCGGCACCGAAGCACAGGGCGCCACGATCATATCAGGCGTTGAATGGCTCGAGCACCGCGGCTCGGTCGGCAAGATCGGCGAGACCGCGCGCCTGCGCATCATCGGCGAAGACGGCAACGATGTCGCGCCGGGTGAAACCGGCGAGATCTATTTCCTGCCCAATGACGGCGCCGGCTGTACCTATCACTATCTCGGCGCCGAGCCGAAGCGCCGCGCCGACGGCTGGGAATCGCTCGGCGATATCGGCCGGCTCGATGCAGAGGGCTACCTCTATCTCGGCGACCGGCTCGCCGACATGATCCTGCGCGGCGGCGCCAACATCTATCCGGCCGAGGTCGAGGCCGCGGTATCGGCACATCCCGACGTGCGCTCCTGCGTCGTCGTCGGTTTGCCGGATCCGGAATTCGGACAGCGCGTCCATGCCATCCTCGAGCTCGACCGCAGCACGGATGCGCAAGCTGTCGCCGACGGCATGGCCGATTTTCTCTCCGACCGGCTCAGCCGCTACAAACATCCCGAAAGTTTCGAGGCCGTCCAGATCGGACTACGCGACGATTCCGGCAAGGTTCGCCGCACGCTGTTGCGTGATGAACGTGCGGAATGGTTGAGGGGAAATCGCAGTTTCCGGATCATGCCTGCACGCGAACGGGCAAAAGCGGACTGATCCTCGATTACCGCTGGAACAATTCTGAATTGGCCCTCTTATGGGTCACGTCGCGGCCATTTTGGGGATACTTTCAAGACGGCCGTTTGCAGCATAGATTGTGACAACATTCCCGCGCTTCCGCCCTGCGGAAAAGCCCGCCGGTTCGCCAGGAGACTCATCAATGCCTTCCTTGACCGAATGGAGAGTGCCGCCCGCAAACCAGCCGCGCGCAGGCGACTATGATTTCGACCTCGACAGAACCCTGTCGTCGGTGGTCGGACTGCATTCGATCATTCCTTCCGATGCTTTCAGCGCGGAAACGCTCGGCACCGAACGCGCCGGCAATGGCGTGCTGATCGATCGCGGACTGGTGCTGACCATCGGCTACCTGATCACCGAGGCCGAAGCGGTCTGGCTGCATCGCGGTGACGGCCGCGTCGTCGAGGGCCACGCGCTCGGCTTCGATTTCGAAAGCGGCTTCGGCCTGGTGCAGGCACTCGGCGATCTCGATCTCGATCCGCTGCCGCTAGGTTCTTCCGCCGCCGCCGAGACCGGCGACCGCGTGGTGGTCGGCGGCGCTGGCGGCCGCACGCGCTCGGTCGCCAGCCAGATCGCTGCAAAGCAGGAATTTGCCGGCTACTGGGAATACCTGCTGGATGAGGCGATCTTCACCCATCCCGCGCATCCGAACTGGGGCGGCACCGGGCTGATCTCGAACCGCGGCGAACTGATCGGCATCGGCTCGCTGCAGCTCGAACGCGAGCGCGAAGGAAAGGCCGAGCATGTCAACATGATCGTGCCGATCGACCTGTTGAATCCCGTGCTCGACGACCTCAGGAAATTCGGCCGCGTCAACAAGCCGGCGCGGCCGTGGCTCGGCATGTACACCACCGAAATCGACAACCGCGTCGTGGTGGTTGGCATCGCCAGCAAGGGCCCGGCGGCGCGCGCCGAACTTAAGACCGGTGACGTCATCCTCGCGGTGAATGGCGACAAGATCACGAGCCAGACCGGCTTCTATCGCAAGCTCTGGTCGCTCGGGAATGCCGGCGTCGACGTGCCGCTTACGGTCTATCATGAGGGCGTCACCTTCGACGTGGTGCTGAGCTCAACCGACCGCGCCAAGCTGTTGAAGGCGCCAAGGCTTCACTGAATCAAGGCTTCACTGAATCAAGACTCCATTGAACGCAGAGAGTGCCCGATGAGTGAGGCCGTGGTGGACGACATCGTGGCCGTGCTGCCGCCGCTGCTGCAGTCGCTCGAAGCCCTCGCTTTCGTCGCGCGCTACCTCAACCCGCCGGATTTCGACCGGGTGATGGTGGCGGCAGGCCAGCCGGACGACGATCTGCGCGCGGTACGTCCGCGGCTGGCGCAATGGCCCGACGAGTTCGCCAATATCAAGGCCCCGCTTGAGGCAGCGAGCGATGCCGCACTGGCCGCATTCGCGGGCCTGCGCGTCGTCCAAAATGGCAACGGCGATTTCGTCAGCCTGTTTCGTGCGCTTCGATATGCCCCGCGCGCGCTGGAGGCGCTCTATCCGCTGTCGGTGAAGTTGCCGCCGGTAAGCGAGTTCTTCATCGATCCCTCGCTGCGGGGAGACGCCGAGCTTGCTGCGCGGCTGGCGGCGCCGGCCCATGAGAACACCGGCATCTTTCACCATCATAACGAGCCCGGCAGCCGCGGCGGCTTCTCTCTCTACGTGCCGGAATATTATACGCCGGATCGCGCCTGGCCGCTGGTGATGGCGCTGCACGGCGGCAGCGGCAATGGTCGCGGCTTTCTGTGGAGCTGGCTGCGCGACGCCCGCAGCCGCGGCGCGATCCTGGTTGCGCCGACTGCCACGGGTAACACTTGGGCGTTGATGGGCGACGATACGGATACGCCGAACCTGATGCGCATCCTGGAATCGGTGCAGGCACGCTGGAATGTCGATCCGAAGCGGATGCTGCTGACCGGCATGAGCGACGGTGGTACGTTCTGTTACGTAACGGGATTCGAGAGCGCCTCGCCGTTCACCCATCTCGCGCCGGTGTCAGCGACCTTCCATCCGCTGATGGCGGAGATGGCTGATGCCGACCGGCTGCGCGGCCTGCCCGTTCATATCGTGCATGGCCGGCTCGACTGGATGTTCCCGGTGCAGGTGGCGCGGCAGACTGCCCAGGCACTGTCGGCCGCGGGCGCCAACGTCACCTACCGCGAGCTCGACGATCTCAGCCACACCTATCCGCGCGAGATGAACGCGGAGATGTTGCAATGGCTGAACGGCCAGACCTGAGCGCCGACAGCCGACACAATCTCGTCCGAATTTATCTCTACCGGTAGAACAACTTAGCCAACAACGTGGGGGCGTTGACCAGACCGGTTCATTGGAACCGCGAGAGGATGCAACATGCCCTCGAACAACGGCCCTGCCGCTCCGGCGGCCACCGCTGCCTCCAATTCGCTGCTGCTCTCCAAAGGCGTCACCCGCCTCGAAGTGACGCTGAAACTCACCACCGCGATCCTCGCCCTTGCCGCCGGCGTCTACACCTATCTCGGCGTCCGCGAGCTGCTCAACGGCAGCCCGACCACGGTGTTCTTCGCCGCGGTGATCTATTCGGTTGCGGTGTCGGTCGGCATCTACGCCTTCTGGATCTTCCTGATGCAGTTCATGCCACATGTGGTCGATCGCACCGGGCGTTGGCTGATGTTCGGCTGCATGCTCCTGGGCTCGCTGATGATCGTGGCGATGTCGTCCTGGCTCAACGCTTCGGCGCTGGCAGGTGCGGCCGCAATCCAGCAGCATCTCGCGATTACCGTGCAGAACTACACCCGCGACCTCGATACCGCCAACAGCAACGCCATCGCGGCGCAAGGCCTGTTGCCGGATATCCAACTCGCCTCCTCGCGGTTCGCAAAGCTGGCTGACGCCGAGCGCGCGGGCTCACTGACCGGCACCGCAGGATCCGGCACTGTCGTCCAGCTTCTGACGCAAATGTCCGGACAGCTCGACGGTCTCGGCCAGGAGGTGCAGGCGTCGGGCAAGCGCGTCTCGGCGCTGTTCGAACAGGGCGGCAAGCATCTGGCCAAGATGCGCGAGCTGATTTCCGACCGCGGACCGATCTCGGAGCGCAGCGACGCCTTCGCGACGGAATCGCTGGCGCTCAGCGGCGTGATCGCCAATTTGCAGCAGACCTCGGTGGCCCCCGCCGTCAAGCGCGCGGCCGCGTCGCTGTCGTCCACCTTCATCGCGCCGGCGGCGGGCGGCCGCACCGCCGATCTCGCGGACCGACAGACCGCCGTGGTCGGCAAGGTCGAGACTTCGATCGCGGCGCAAGCAGCTTCGCTCTCAGATGCCGCCGACAAGATCCTGGCGCTGCCTCGCGTCGAGCCGGCACGGTTCCAGACCATGTCGCCCGCCGAAGCCGTGCTTCGCTATGCCAGCGATTTCATTCCGAGCTGGGCCGGCGCGATCTCGATCGACCTGATGCCGGCGGTGCTGGTGTTGATCCTGTGCGTGGTGCACGCCGCGATCCGGCGCGAGGGGCTACCCGCCTTTTCTGCATCCGGCATGACCGCGGGCGAACTGGTCGCGGCGCTGCAGATGGCCCGCGAGGTCGAGGATGCGCGCCGCCCGGTGCCCGGCGACGTCGCGGTCGAAGCCAAACCCGACGAGCCCGCATCAAGCACCGCGACGGCGGACGAGGAAAACGTCACGCCGCTGTCGTCGGCGCGGCACACCAAATAGGCGCGCCATGCAGCCGTCCCTCACGATCCAGCAACGCATACACGCTTTCCTTGCGGGTAATGCCGACGAGGTAATGCTGCGCTGGCTATTCCGCAGCGTCGTCATGGTCACCATTGCCGTGCTCGCAGCCGATCTTGCCGGCATGAATGGATGGATCGGCACGCCCGATCCGGCGGCCGAGGTAAGGCAGGACACGCCTTCGCTGAACCTTCCCGATGCGATGCCATCGATCCTGGCGCCGCTCGCGCCTGATGGCGACAAGCGCCTGACACCGCGGCCGCAAGCAGATGGCGCGATGGCGAAGCCAATGACGTTCGAACTGGTCGGCGGCGGCAAGCTGATCGCGACCGGCACCATCACGCCGGGAATTTTCGATGCCTTCGCCGCCGAGGTCGCCAAGCGCGGAGATTACATCAAGACGGTCGTGCTGAATTCGCCGGGCGGATCGGTGGCCGATGCGCTGGCGATGGGACGGCTGATCCGCGAGAGGAATTTTGCAACCGAGATCGAACCGGGAAAATACTGCGCCTCATCCTGCCCGCTGGTATTCGCAGGCGGCGTCGAGCGTCGCGTCGGCGACAAAGCGATCGTCGGCGTACATCAGGTGGCGGCACTGGGCGCGACGTCCGGCCTGCCGCGGGACGAGATGAACGTGGCGCAAAATATTTCCGCGCGATGCCAGCGCTATCTCGGCGATATGGGTGTCAATTTGCAGGTCTGGGTGCATGCGATGGAAACACCGCATGACAAGCTCTTCGTGTTCAAGCCGGATGAATTGAGATCGCTCAATCTGGCGACGGCTGCGGCGGCCGTGCCCTCGGCCACGGCGCCTCGCCCGACGTCCACGAAGTCGCGTTCCTAGGGGGCGGAACCAAACCGCGACATCCGCGTTGATGACCCGCAACGGAGGGATACCATGCAGACGTTTGTCGGAATGATTTTGGGTGCACTGCTGCTCGTTTGCGGCGTCTACATCTACGATTCCATGCAGACGTCGAGCGTTGCCAGCGGTCAGGTCGCGCAGGCCAACCGCACCATCGTCAACTGGGACGTGGCGGCCGCCGACTGGAAGACGCTGAAGACGCGCACCCATGAGGAATGGGTCAAGCTTTCGTCGAAGTAATTTGCCGGCAGAATCGACTCAACGGTCACACGCCGTCGTTCCGAACGACGGCGTGTTGTTGTGACGATCGTCAGTTGGCTTTCTTCGCCTTGCGGGCGTCGGCGATCACCATCTCGAATTCCGCCATGGTCAGGATGCCCGGGACGCGGAACTTGCCGACGATAAAGGACGGCGTTCCCTTGAAGCCGAACGCTATCGCCTGATCGTGGTTGCGGGCGAGCACGGTATCGATCGCCTTGGCATTGGCCGTGGCGTCGCGGTTGAGGCGGTCCATGTCGATGCCGGCCCCCGCCAGCAATTCGCGAATGCGCGGTTCGGTCAATTTCGAGCTGACGCCGATCATCGCCTCATGCGCGGCCAGATACTTGTTCTGATACTTCGCGGCCAGCGCCATCCGCGCCCCGAATTTCGAGACCTCGCCGAGGATCGGCCAGTCCTTCAGCACCAGGCGGACCTTGCCGTCATCCTGCACCACCTGCTGAATCTCGGGCGCGATCTTGCGGCAATACGGGCAGTTGTAGTCGAACCATTCGACGATGTTGATGTCGCCCTCGGGATTGCCGGTCGCGGGCACCTCGGGATCGCGCAGCACCAGCGCTTCGTTCAACACGTCGTCGCTGCGCTGCGCAAACGCCGATCGCGACGTGGCGCCGAGCAGCGCGGCACCGCCGAGCAAGCCGAGAGCTTCGCGCCGTGTAGGCTGCAGGATGATCCCGGCACGATTGTTCGATCGCTTCATCTTTCGTCTCGCGAAGGGCTGCATTTCCTGTCTACGGCTGAGATGCGGATATGTTACGCGCCAGCATATAGAGCGCCACGGCAATAATGACCACGGCGAACACGATATTGAGTGCGCCGCGGCGCTCGGCGAGATGCCGCGCCGAACGCGTGCCGGCCAGGCCGCCGGCGATGCCGCCTGCCACGAACAGGCCCGCCAGTGCCCACGACACCAGGCCGGACCAGGCATAGCTAGCAGCCGTGGTCAGGCCGAACGCGGTGACCGCGACCAGCGAGGAGGACACCGCGTTCAGGATCGGCATGCCGGTCGCCAGCATCAGGGCCGGCACGATCAGGAAGCCACCGCCGATGCCGAAGAATCCCGACACCGTCCCGGTCGCAAGGCCAAGGCTGACGATGGCAGGGATGTTCGACATCGAGACCTTGACGTCAGGCAGTCCGATGCGCGAGCGCGTCTTCAGCATCAATAGCGCGATGACGATCATGACCAGCGCGAACAGCGCCAACAGCCGCTGGCCGTCCATCATCTTGCCGAGGATTGATCCGCCGAACGCGCCGACCATGCCGGCGGTGGCGAAGATCAGCGCGCAGGACCAGATTACGGTGCCGCCGCGCGCATGGTTGGAGAGGTTGACCGCCGCATTGGCCGCCACCGCGATCGCGCTGGTGCCGATCGCGACATGGGGCTCCGACACGCCGACCACATAGACCATCAGCGGCACCGCCAGGATCGAGCCGCCGCCGCCGACCAGGCCAAGCGAAAACCCGACCAGCATCCCCGACGCCAGTCCCAGCACGCCCTGCGCGGTGGAGATGATCAAGTTGAAAGACTCTGTTGCACGGCGCGACCATAGAAGGATTTTTCACATCCTGCTATGCCGTTAGCATGAATATGCACTGCAGCAGGGTCAGGCCGGTGCGAGCGCCTTGTCCGTGACGGCCCCTTCGCGGGGCGGCAGCGCCATCAGCGTGCCGCTCATGGTTGCAATCAGGGTCTCGACCCCGTCATGCGCGGCATAGGCGCGGGCTTCGCATACGGTCAGCGTGCGGCCGGGCTTGACGACGGTAGCGCGGAAGGCAAACCGCTCGCCGCGCGCGGGCGCCAGGAGATTGGTCTTGAACTCCACGGTGAGAATCCCCGCCCCCGCCGGCATCAGCGTGAAGGCGGCGATGCCGCAGGCATTGTCGAGCGCGGCCGTGATGATGCCGGCATGGATAAAGCCGTGCTGCTGGGTGAGTTCGTCCCGATAGTTCATGGCGAGATCGACCTCGCCGGGCTCCAGCCGGGCAATCGAAATGCCGAGCGTCTTCATCGCCCGCTGCTGGTTGAACGTATCGATCGCGATCTCGCGATAGTCAGGATTCTTCGGCTGGAAGCGCACCATGGTCAGGCCATCGCCGGTTCGAGATGCCTCGTCGCGGCGGTGCGGATCGAGGGCGCGAAGGCGGTCGACTTGCGCGCCTGCCGGTCCAAGTGGACGCCGACGAATTCGCAGGTGGCGGCGATCTCGCCGGTTTCGGCATTTCGCATTTCGTGGACAAAACGGATCGACTTGTCGCGAATTTCCAGCAGCCGGCTTTTGACCTCGACGATGTCGCCGGCCAGGAGTTCGCGCTTGTAGGTGATGGTCTGCTGCATGGCGGCCATGCCGCGGCCGGACGTGCGCAGATAGGACGGGGTCAGGCCGAGTCGGGCGAACAGGTTCCAGTTCGCCTCGTCGAATTTGCCGACGTACCACATGATGTTCATGTGCCCGACATGATCGCATTGCCAGGGATAGACCGTGCCGCGATAGGTCGCGTCCGTCTCCATCGTTTGCTCCCCGCTTTTGTCACTCTGATACGGTAGCGTATCAGGCGTTCGCCGGGTTAGCAATACGGCACCGTATCAATATTCGGTGAGACCATGATCGACGCCAGAAGCGACAGCAAAAGCGACACCCGAACCGGCGAGGTGCGGAGCGAGCGCTGGATCGAAGCCGGCTTTAAGGAAATCGCCCGGGCCGGCGTCGAGGGCGTGCGGGTCGAGGTGCTGGCCAAGAACCTCGGCGTCACCAAGGGCGGCTTCTACCGCCGCTTCCGCGACCGCGCGGCGCTGCTGGAAGCCATGCTGCAGCACTGGAGCGCGGGCCGCATCGCCGCGATCGAAAAACACACCAGCCTCGACGGCACGACCGCGCGCGAGCGGCTGAAGGCGCTGACTGCGCGCTATTCCGAGCGCATCAATACCGAAGGCATGGCGGTCGAACTGGCGATCCGGCAATGGGCCCGGTCCGACGAACTGGCTGCCGCAGCCGTCGCCAGCGTCGATGCCGCGCGCCTGAAAAATGTCGGGCAGCTCTATCGCGCGACCGGCTTGCCGCCAGAGGAAGCCGACGCGCAGGCGTTCCTGTTCTATTGCTTCGTGTTCGGCCAGAGCTTGCTGTTTCTCGAACGCGGCCAGCGCAAGCGCGCACAGCTCGTAGCGAAGTCGGCCGAGACATTGCTCCGCGAACTGTAGGCGCGGCCGAATATCCGGCCGCGCCCGCGTCGATTGCCTGTTCAGGCCGCGCCTTTCAGCTTCTTCGAGCATTCGCTGTAATAGCCGCCGCCCTTCTGGATCCACTGCAGCCCGCCATTGGCGTTGGTCGCCTTGTTGGCCTTGTACTGATCCGCGCACGTGTGCAAGCGGGCTCTGCCGGCGCTCTCCTTGGAATATTTCGCATCGACCGCGCTCGGAAAGACTGCGGGACCTGCCGGAGCGGAAGGCGCCGCGGCTTCCTTGGCGGCTCCCTTCTTTTCTTTCTTGGCGGCTTCCTTTGGCTCTGCGGCAGGTGCCGCGGCGGCCGCCGGAGCGGGGGCGGCATCGGCGCCGCATTGCGCCTTGCGGAAGTCATTCCACTTCTGGTCGCCGAGCGTGCCGGCGGCTTTGGCAGCCTGGTATTTGGCGCTGCATTCCTGCGCGGTCAGTGCCTGCGCCGGCGACGTCGTCATCGCAAACGCAGCCAACGCCGACACCGCACACGCACCCAGTATCTTTGCTTGAGTAGTCATCCCTGGTCTCCTTGGGGACAGTCATCTGCGGCAACTATCCTAGCGCAACCACAGCTTGCGACAACGCATCGGGCGATCCCTGTGGTAAAAATTTTTTGGCGCCGACGATGCACCACCTGCCTTCGCATTCAGCCCGCGTTCAGCCAGCGCGGCGGGAGGTTTGTGCAGGCGTTGTGCAGACGCTACCGTTGCATTGCTGCAATCGCGTGACGCATTTGTCCGGCGTGTGCGGATTTGCCATAAGGCAGCGTGAGCCTGATCCCCACCTCGATATCTTCCGCCGTTGCCGACCGCGCCAAAATCCTGGGCACGCTCGAGACGCTCGTGATCGGCGCCGCCGGCGGTCTCTTGTTTCTGTGGCTCAATTTGCCGGGCGGGCTGATTTCCGGCGCGATGGCCGCCGTCGGCATCGCCGCCATGGCCGGGCGGCCGGTGACGATGCCGCCGATCCTGACCCAGACCGTGCTGGTGCTGCTCGGCGTCACCCTGGGCTCGCTGGTCTCGCGGCAGTTGATCCAGCACGTGAGCGCCTACCCCCTGACCATCGGCCTGTTGGCGCTGGCGACGTTCTGCTCGACCTTCGGCTCCAGCTTCTACCTTCAGCGCATGCATGGCTGGGACAAGACTTCGGCGCTGCTCGCCGGCAGCCCCGGCGCGCTGTCGCAGATCACCATGCTGGCCGCCGAGAAGGGCGCCGATGTCGCTGCAATCGCGGTGGTGCAGACCATGCGCGTGATCATCCTGACCGCGGCCCTGCCGCTGCTGCTGGCGCTGACCGGCATCGCACCCTCGGCGCCGGTGGAGGTGGCGAGCCTGATTGCCTCGCCGCTCGAACTCGCCGTGCTGGCCGGCGCCGCCATCGCGTTTGCACTGCTGCTTCGGCTCGCCAATTTTCCAGCCAGCTGGATGTTCGGCGCGATGATCGCCTCGGCCGTGCTGCACGGCACCGGCCTGATCGAGGGCGGCCTGCCGCCCTGGATGCGCGGCGTGGTGCTGGTCGGTATCGGCGCTCTGATCGGCACCCGCTTTGCGCGGATCAGCAGGTCGACGCTCGTCAGCCACATCAATGCCGGGCTGGGCTCGTTCGCGGTTGCCATCGTCATTTCAGCCGTTTTCGTCACGGTGATCGTGCTGACCACCCATGTGCGCTTTGCCGACGTCGTGGTGGCGTTTGCGCCCGGCGCGATGGACGCCATGCTGGCGTTGGCGCTCACGCTGCATATCGATCCGATCTTCGTCGGCGCCCATCATCTGTCACGCTTCGTGTTCGTCTCGATCACGACGCCGGGCATCGTGCATCTGTTCGGACGGCCGCAGGAGGATGTGGACGATTGAGCGGCCAGGTCCGGTAGTCTCGTCCCCGCAATGACGAGCTCAAAGCGGCGCCGCGCTCTCGCCCTGCGTGCTCGACAGCTTCGAGGCGAGCGAGGCGATCACGATCACCACGGCGATCAGCGCGATCACCATGGTGCAGATCGCGTTGATCTCGGGCTTCACACCGAGCCGCACCTCGGAATAGATCCGGATCGGCAGCGTCGCCGAGCCGGGACCGGTAGTAAAACTCGCGATCACGACATCGTCGAGCGACAGCGTGAATGCCAGCATCCAGCCTGCCGCAATCGCGGGAACGATGAGCGGCAGCGTCACGCGAACGAATGCCTGCACCGGATTGCAGCCGAGATCCATCGCCGCCTCCTCGAGGCTGCGGTCGAGCGAGGCCAGGCGCGACTGCACCACCACGGTGACGAAACACATCGTCAGCGTGGTGTGGGCGATCGTCACCGTCCAGAATCCACGCTCGGCATTCAGCGCCACGAACAGCAGCAGCAGCGACAGCCCCGAAATCACCTCGGGCATCACCAGCGGCGCATAGAGCATGCCGGAAAACAGCGCCCGACCCCTGAACCGTTCGCCGCGCGCCAGGCCTACGGCTGCCAGCGTGCCGAGCAGCGTCGCTGATGTGGCCGATACCGCGGCAACGCGCAGGCTCATCCAGGCGGCGTCCAGCATGGCGCGGTCGTTGAAGAATTCGTAATACCAGCGCAGCGACCAGCCACCCCACACCGTCACCAGCCGGGAGGCGTTGAACGAATAGATGACGAGAATGACGATCGGCAGGTACAGGAACGCCAGCCCCAGCGCCAGCGAGGTGACGTTGAACGGCGACATCCTGTTGACCCGCCGGGCGATCACTTCGCGCCCTCCAGCGTCCGGCGCTGCAGCCGGTCGTACAGCACCAATGGCGGCACCAGCAGAACCAGCAGCGCCACCGCGGCAGCGGCGGCGACCGGCCAATCCTTGTTGGTGAAGAACTCCAGCCACAGCGTCTGGCCGATCATCATCGAACCGGAGCCGGCCAAAAGATCCGGGATGACGAACTCGCCGAGGATCGGGATGAAGCAGAGCAGCGCGCCGGCGCCGACGCCCGGTAACGACAGCGGGAACGTGACCAGCCAGAATGCCTGCCGCGGCGACGCACCAAGGTCGGCTGCCGCCTCGAGCAGCGAGGCGTCCAGCTTGGAGAGCGTCGCATAGAGCGGCAGGATCATGAACGGCAGATAGGAATAGACGATGCCGATATACATCGCGGTATCGGTCGACAGCCACACCACTGGTGCCGAGACCAGGCGCAGCGTCAGCAACGCCTGATTGAGCAGGCCGTCATGCTGCAGAATGTTGATCCACGCATAAATGCGGATCAGGAACGAGGTCCAGAACGGCACGATCACCAGCATCATCGCGATCGCCTGCCAGCGCTGCGGCAGCCGCGCCATGCCGTAGGCGATGGGATAGCCGATCAACAGCAGGATCAATGTCGAGGTCACGGCAACCACGAGGCTGCGCAAATAGGAGCTGAGGTAGAGACTGTCGGAAGCCAGCAGCCCGAAATTGTCGAGCGATAGCTGCGCGAAGGCCGCCTTGATCGCGGTCCATCCTTCGGAGAAATCGAACACGGGCACATAGGGCGGTTGCGCAATCGCGGTCTGCGACAGGCTGATCTTCAGCACGAAGCCGAACGGCACCAGGAAGAACAGCACCATCCAGAGATATGGCGCGATAGCGGCATAGCGCGCCGGCTGTGCAAAGATGCGGCGCGCGCTCATCGTTCCAGCACCACGCAATCGTCGGGCGTGAACCACGCCACCACGCGCTGGCCCGCGCTGCAGGCCTCGGTATCGAGCCGGCTGGTATTGGCCACCGACGAGCGCACCACCGCGCCGGTGTCGAGCTTGACCTTGTAGACGGTCGAGCCGCCGAGATAGCTGACATCGGTGATGACGCCTTCGAGCCGGTTGATCGCCTGCGAACCGGCCGCATCCGGCGCCGGGCCTCGGCGCGACAATTTCACCTTCTCCGGGCGGATCGCGACCGAGACCTGTGTCTTCATGACGGGCTGACGCGGCTCGGAGACCACGATGGTCCCGGCATCGCGAGTCGCAATCGTCAGGCGATGATGCTCGCGCGAGGTGACGTCGCCGTCGAACAGGTTGACGTCGCCGACGAACTCGGCGACCCAGCGCGAGGCGGGCGCCTCGTAGAGGTCGCGCGGGGGCGCGACCTGTTCGAGCCGGCCGGCATTCATGACGCCGATCCGGTTCGCCATCGTCATCGCCTCTTCCTGATCGTGGGTGACGACGATGAAGGTCATGCCGAGCCGGCGCTGCAGCTCCATCAGTTCCTGTTGCGTGCTCTCGCGCAGCTTCTTGTCGAGCGCGGCCAGGGGCTCATCGAGCAGCAGGACTTTTGGTCGCCGCGCCAGCGAGCGCGCCAGCGCCACGCGCTGCTTCTGGCCGCCGGAGAGCTGATCGGGCTTGCGCTTCTCCATGTCCTCAAGCTTCACCAGCGTCACCATCTCGGCAACGCGGGTATCGATGGCAGCGCGCGGCATTCCCGCGCGCTTCAGCCCGAATGCGATATTGTCCCGCACCGAAAGATGCGGAAACAGCGCGTAATTCTGAAACATCATGTTGACGGGCCGCTCATGCGGCAACACCGGCGCGATGTCGCGTCCACCGAGCAGGATGCGGCCCTCGTCGGGCGTCTCGAAGCCGGCGAGCATCCGCAGCAGCGTGGTCTTGCCGCAGCCGCTTGGGCCGAGCAGCGCAAAGAATTCCCCGGCCCTGATGTCGAGCGAGAGCCGGTCCACCGCGCGGAAGGTGCCGAACTTCTTGGAGACTGCCTCGATGCGGAGCAGCGGCGCGTCGGTCGCCGCCGCATCGGCGTGTCCCGCCGATACCTCGATATTCCGCGTGTCGATATCAGGCGCTTCCTCGGTCATGTCACCTGCCTGGGCCCATCGTGGCCGCACGCTAGCGGCGGATCGGCATCCGCTCAACCGGCTGGAGAGGGGCAGCCACAATATTGTGGATGCCGCAGCGCTCGTCTCTGCTAGGCTTGCCCGACCCTCGGGCCCAAGGACAAGAAAATGAACCGGGACAGATATGACCTGCCGCTGACGACCAACTCGGATCGCGCCGCGGCGCATTACCGCGACGGCGTCGACCGCATGCTGTCGGCCTGGCACGGCGCGGAGGACGCCTTCGACAAGGCAATCGCGGAAGATCCGGGATTTGCGCTGGCGCATATTGGCCGCGCGCGGCTGCACCAGCTCAACATGGAGGGCGGCAAGGCGCGTGCTCTTGCCGCGCAGGCCCGTGAACTGGCCGCGGGCGCCAGCCCTCGCGAAAAGAGCCATGTCGAGATCATGGCCGCCGTGATCGAGAGCAAGCCGAAACTGGCCCTGACCGGCGCCGAGGCGCATCTCGACGAGTATCCGCGCGACGCACAGGTGCTGTCGATCCTGCTCGGCGCGTTCGGCCTCTACGCGTTCTCGGGCCGTCCCGATCACGATGCCGCCAAGCTTGCGATCTGCGAACGCCACGCGCGGCATTATGGCGAAGACTGGTGGTTCATTTCTTATCTTGGCTGGTCGCACACCGAGGCAGGAAATCTCTCCGCCGGGCGGACGCTATCCGAGCGCGCGATGGGTTTGCGAGCGGCCAATGCCAATGCCGCGCACGGCCTGTCGCACGCCATGTTCGAGCAGGGCGACATGGCAGCGGGCCGCCAGTTTCTGTCGCAGTGGATGCCGGCGCATGATCGCCAGAGTTTTCTGCACGGGCATCTGGCCTGGCACGTCGCGCTGACCCTGCTCGACGCCGGCAATCTCGACGGCGCGCTTGCGATCTACGAACAGCATATCAAGCCGGCGGGCCGCCCCTACCCGCCGCTGAACATCTTCACCGATGGCGCCTCGCTGCTGTGGCGGCTTGCGCTGGCCGGCCAGACCGGGCTGGAGCCCCATTGGCGCGACATGGCTGCCTACGGCGAAAAATACTTTCCGCAGGCGGGCGCGCATTTTGCCGACGTGCATTTTGCGCTGGCTACCGCAATGACCGGCGGCGATGCGCTGGATGCGCGGCTGGCGCAGCTCGAAGCGCGCGACGCCGATGGCAAGCTGCTGCCCGGCCGCGTAGCCATCGAACTCTGCCGCGGTATCAGGGCATTTGCGGCAAGCGATCATGCGGAGGCGATCCGCCTGCTCGAGCCTGCCGTTGCCGAACTGGCGCGGATCGGCGGCAGCCACGCCCAGCGCGAATTGTGGGAGGATACGCTGATCGTCGCCTGTATGCGCGCAGGTCACGGCGACAAGGCCGCGAGCCGCATCTCGGGGCGGCTCGACCGCAGGCCATCGGCACGCGACGAAGCCTGGGCGCGCGCGGCGCAACGAAACTAGGCTCGCCGCTGCAATTCAGGTCCGCCGTTCGACCGCAAATACTTCGATGGCCGCCGCCCGGCCCCGCAAGCGAACCTCGCCTAGCGCTTCGACGGAAAAGGCCGGCTTGAGCTTCATGTGACGCAGCAAATCGGCAGAGACCAGCAAATTCCGGCCGGCCTCCTTGCAGTGCTCCTGCAGCCGCGCCGTCACGTTCACGGTATCGCCGAAATAGGCAAGCTGGCGGCGTGAGCTGCCGCACTCGCTGATCGCTACGTGACCGGCATGCAGGCCGGCGCGAAAGCTCGGCACCATGCCGAACTCCTGCCTGTAGAAATCAGCTCGTTCCGCGATGCTGTCCGCAATCGCGAAGAAGCAATCGATGCAGCGCCCACCCGACATCCTGTCATCGAGCGGCCAGGTCACGATGACCTCATCGCCAACATAGGCGTGGACCTCGCCGCCATGCGCGACGATCGCATCGTCGATGTCGAAGAAGAAGCGAGTGAGCAGGCCCTGCACGCGCAGCTCGCCCATCGATTCGGCGAGCGAAGTTGAGCTGGCAAGGTCGAGAAACATCAGCACGCGCGCTTCCCGCACCGGGCTTCGGTAGCGCCCAAGCGCTATATTGAACAGCACGCGGCTGCCGACCAGCCGTGTCAGCTCAAAGGCTGACATGACGATCAGAGACGCGAAGAAGCTAATCGCAACGATGCCGGGAAACTGTTCGATCAACCACTTCGTCTTGATCGATTCCCAGTACAGCGTCACCTGCAAGACCAGCGCCGCGCTGGCGACGACGATAGCCATGGTCGCGGAGCGCACCGCCAGATCCATCAGCAGCGGCCATTTGCTGATCCACTCACTTCGTCGCGACGTGAAGTAGAGATGAACACCCCAGGCGGCGAACGTGATGCCCATCCCATGCATCATGCTCCTAAGATAGTACGGCAAGGTTGCTTCGCTCGGATCGTCAAGAAAATAGCGATAGGCTATTCCCCCGAACAAGCCGATGATCGCCAGGAAAACAGTCGGCCTGATCGCGTGCCGCATATTGGTTCATCCCAGTCTTGAAGCGGCCATGAACGCTGCGAGGGCGTCGCGATCCTCAGGATCCATGGTGAGGCCAAGCTTGGTGCGCCGCCACAGGATATCGTCAGGAAAACGCGCCCATTCCTTTTGCATGAGATAGCGCACTTCGGCGCCCGTCAATTCCGGCCCGAAGGCCGGGCCGAGTTCGCTGCGTTCTTTGGCCTCGCCCAGGATTTCCTTGACGTCTGTTCCGTAGGCGGCAACCAGCCGCCTCGCCTGCTCCTCGCCGAGAAACCGCCAGCGGTCGCGGACGTCCTCGACCTCGTTGTCGAAGCGATCCCAGGCGAAATCGCCGCCGGGCAGCGGCGTCTTGGCGGTCCAGCGCACCGACATCGGATAGAACGGCGTCAGTTCCGAGACCGCCCGCTCGGCGCGCAGCCGCGAGGTGGTAACGTCGCCGCCGAACACCGTGAGCAGCGGCGCCTTGCCGCGCCCGTGGTCGAGCGTGATCGCCCCGTCGCGCCCGCTCGCGGCGGGCCGCACCATGTTGGCGCCGGAAAGCGTGCGCACCACGTCGACCGTCTCGATCCGCTCGCGGAAATAGCGGTTCGCCGCATCGCAGAGATAGGCGACGTCGCCAGCCGCCATCGCGACGATGGCGGGATCGCCCTTGAAGGCATGGCTGACGGTGCCGATCAGGGTAAAATCGCGCTCGTAGGGGCTGGCGAAAATCAGCCGGCCGTCATTATTCTGGAACACATAGATGTTGTCGCTGTCGAACAGACGGCGGACGACGATCTGGTCCATCTGCATGGCGGCAAGCTTCGGCGGCGGCACGCGCAACACCGTCTCGGCAACGGATGGCGTCCAGGCGCCAGTGGCGTTGGCGACCGCCCTTGCCGTGACCACCTGGCGAAAACCGCGATCGATCGTCACCAGCCGCCATTCCCTGCCGCGTTCGGCCCGGCTGCAGCGCGCGCCGGTGCGAATCACCGCGCCGCGCGCCGCGGCATCGACGGCGGTGAGAACCACCAGGCGCGAATCGTCCACGACGCAGTCGGAATATTCAAAGGCGGTGCCGAACGGCCGCTTCAGCGCATTGCCGATGGGATGATGCGTGACGTCGACGGTCGCCGAGGCCGGCAGGCCGCTGCGCGAGGCCAGCCGGTCGTAGAGCAGGAGCCATGAGCGCAACTGCCAGTCCGGACGTTCATCCGAATGGGCCGGGATCGCAAAGCGCATCGGACGCACCAGATGTGGCGCGATCCTGAGCCAGGTGTCGCGCTCGGCTAGCGCGGAACGAACGCGCAGGAAATGGCGGCGCTCCAGCCCCGCGAGATCGCCATGGATCAGCCGCGGCGAGGCCGACGAAGCGCCCGCGCCGAGATCGCCTTGCTCCAGCAGAATGACGCGCAAGCCACGGCCGACGGCGTCGCGCGCGATGCTGACGCCGTTCAACCCGCCGCCAATGATCGCGAGATCATAGTCCGCCATACGCAAGCGCTACTGGAGAGAATCTGACTTCACTACACTAGGGCATGATGGCCAAAAGTGGATGTCGCTCGCGAAATCAGGCGCTGGCGAGCTTGCGTTCGGTCTCGACGTCGTTGGCGGCGCTACGGCCGACCAGCGCGGCGTAGTGGCCGATCGGCTGGGGCTTGCCGAGCAGATAACCCTGCACCGCATCACAGCCCTCGTCGGCGAGGAAGCTGAGCTGTTCCTGGGTCTCCACGCCTTCGGCGACGATCGACATTTCGAGGCCGTGGCCGAGATCGATGACGGCGCGAACGATCGCCGCCGATTGCGGATTGCGCCCGAGATTCATGACAAAGGCGCGGTCGATCTTGATCTTGTCGAACGGGAACGCCTGCAGGTAACTCAGCGAGGAATAGCCGGAACCGAAATCGTCCATCGAAATTCGCACGCCGAGCGACTTCAGCCGTCTCAGCAAGGCGAGACCGCGGTCGAAATCCTCGATCAGCACGCCTTCGGTGATTTCGAGTTCGAGCCGGTCGGGCGCCAGCCCCGTCTCGAGCAGGATCGAATGCACCAGGCTGACGACGTCGCCGTGCATGAACTGCGCCGGCGACAGGTTAACCGCGATCTGCATCGGCACCGGCCAGGAGGCCGCCTCCCGGCAGGCTTCGCGCAGGATCCAGTCACCCATCTCAACGATCAGGCCGCTTTCTTCGGCGAGCGGAATGAATTCGCCGGGCGACACGAAACCGCGCACCGGATGGATCCAGCGCGCCAGCGCCTCGAAGCCAATCACCTTGCTGGTACCGATCGTCGGCCCCGCCGCGGCCTGCGGCTGGTAATACAGCGACAATTCGCCGTTCCGGATCGCCATCGAGAGGTCCTGGTGCAGCACGCGGCGGTCGCGGATCTGCTGGTCCATCTCCGGCTCGAAAATGCTGATCGAGCCGCGCGACTTCTGCTTGGCGCGGAACAGCGCCGCGCCGGAATTGGCGAGCAGGGAAGCAGCGTCCGAACCGTTATGCGGAAATACCGAGATGCCGGTGGTGACCCCGGTTCGCACCGACTTGCCGTCGATCACGAATTCGTCCGACAGCGTTTGCGCGAGTTTCTCGGCGAGCGCCTTGCCCGCCTCCGGCTGCTTGCCGTCGATGATCAGGCCGAACTCGTCGCCGGACAGCCGGGCGACCACGCCGCCGCGGGCGCAGGCCTGGATGCGGCCAGCGACCTCGATCAGGAGCTTGTCGCCCATCGCGTGGCCGAACACGTCGTTGATTTCCTTCAGGCCATCGAGGTCGACGCACAACACCGCGAATTCCTCGTCCGTGCCGGCGCAGGCCTCGATCATCTGGGCCAGCGCCTGCAGGAAGGCGGCGCGGTTCGGCAGGTCCGTCAGGCCGTCATGATAGGCCATGTGCGCCATCCGCGACTCGGTCTGGCGGCGGTCGGTGACGTCCTCATGGGTCTTGATCAGGTATTGCGGCTCGCCGGCCTCATCGAGCACGGTCATGCGGCGGGTCAGAAACAGCCGCAAGCCATCCTTGGTGGAGATCGGGTGCTCTTCGGTCAGCAGGCTGCGCTTCTTGATCGCAGCCTCGTCGCGCGCGATGATCAGTTTGGCCTCGCGCGGATTGAAGATGTCGGCGGCGGTCAGGCCGGTGGCGTCCTCGCGGCGGCGATTGAGAATGGTCTCGGCGCTGCGGTTGGCGAGTAGATAGCGCCCGTCGCTGACGCGCTCGACGATCAGCGACACCGGGATGTTGTCGACCACCAGTTCGAGGAATTTCTTGGTGTTTTCGAGTTCGCGCGACAGCGACCGCCGGTCGGTGACGTCATCGAACAGCGTTATCAGGAATTCCGGCTTGTTGTTCTCGTTGCGCGCCACCACGCGGTTGGACGAGAGGATGCGCTCGTCGTCGCCGCGTTCGACGCTGTATTCGCTGCGATGATAGCCTTCCGGCGCCGCCAACGCCGCTTGGTCCGCCGCCTCAATGCTCTTTGCGGTTTCGAGGCGGAAAATCTCGTCGGCGCGCTTGCCGACGATGTGATCGCGGGAGAAGCGCGAAAAGCGCTCGAACGCGCGGTTGGCGAAGATGTAGCGGCCGTCCTCGATGTTCTTGGCAGCGACGCAGACCGGAACGTTGTCGAGCACCGATTCCAGAAACTTGGTGGTCGATGCCAGCTTGCGCGACAGCTGGCGTTGTTCGGTGTAGTCCTCGTGCGTTCCGATCGTCCCGCCATTGGGCAGGCGGAAGATCTTCGAGAGCACCGATCGCCCGTCCGGCAGTTCGGTGACGACGCCTTCGGGGCGGCGGGCCAGCTTGCCGAACTCCTCGACGGTGAGATCGAGCAGCCCGCGCGCGCGCCGCAGTTCGAGCAGTTCGCGGCCGGTCATGCGGCTCGAAATCTCGGCGCGGCTCAGCCCATACATTTCCAGAAAGCGATCGTTGCAGAAGACCACGCGGTTTTGCGCGTTGGTCATCATCACGCCCTGGTTGAGGTTGTTCAGCGCCGAACTGATGAAGGCGCTGCGCTGCATTTGCGCGCGCTTCGCCCCACGCAACGCCGCCAGAATCCAGATGCCGATCGCAGCCAGGAAGGAGACGACGACGATTCCGCCGATCAGGAATTCCCACACCCTATTCGGATCGAATTCGCCGATATAGCCCGCCGGTGCAAAGCCCGCCGAAGGGCCGGCGCCCCACGCCATTCCGCACGGCATGGCGGTGGCGAGCAGACAGACGAGGGCCTGCGCCGGAATCGAATTCTTCCGTCCTGCCTGCCAGTTCCTGTCAGCCATTACCGCCCCGAGGTTTGCGGGCGGAGTGTCTGGCTTGACGAGTTTGGATCGGGTAAACGCCTACCCGTGCAATTCTAAAATGTGACCCAAATTACGGCAATTGGCCTGACATGATTAATGCTTTACTAACGGGACTGCGTTGGCGGCGTATGTCGAGACAAACCAATGGGTTGTTCGACGGCTTCAGCGAACGAAGCTGTCATCACCGAGCGTGGCAAGCGCCGATTCCTGCGCCAGATTTCCGAGCCTGAAGCAGACATGGACAAGGTCGATTGCGTCGTCATCGGAGCGGGGGTCGTCGGGCTCGCGATCGCCCGACGGCTGGCCCAGTCGGGCCGCGAAGTGATCGTGCTCGAGGCCGCCGAGGGTATCGGCACCATCATCTCCTCGCGCAACAGCGAGGTGATCCATGCCGGGATCTATTACCGCGCGGGCAGCCTGATGGCGCAGATGTGCGTCAGCGGCAAACGTGCGCTCTACCGGTATTGCCGCGACCACGGCATCCCGCACCGCAACTGCGGCAAGCTGATCGTGGCGACGACGCCGAAGGAAACCGAAAAGCTGCAATCGATCCGCGCTCATGCCGAAGCCAATGGCGTCGGCGACATGCAATTGCTCACGGGCGAGGCGGCGCGCGAACTGGAGCCGGCGCTGAATTGCGATGCGGCGCTGCTTTCGCCGTCCACCGGCATCATCGACAGCCACGCCTACATGCTGGCGCTGCGGGGCGATGCGGAGGAAGCCGGCGCGGCTTTCGCATTCCACACCCCGCTGTTGCACGCTCAGGCCAGCGGCGGCCGGATCGAAATCGAGGCCGGTGGCGATGCGCCGATGACGCTTGCATGCAACCTGCTCGTCAATTCGGCTGGCTTAAGCGCGCCCGCCGTCGCGCGCAGCATCGAGGGCATGCCGATCGAAATGATTCCTTGCGCCTATCTCGCCAAGGGAAATTATTTCAGCTGCAGCGCACGGGCCCCATTTTCACGGCTGATATATCCGGTGCCGGAGCCCGGCGGATTAGGCGTGCACCTCACCCTCGACATGGCCGGACAGGCCCGGTTCGGCCCCGACGTCGAATGGGTCGAGAGCATCGACTATGCGGTGGACCCTGCCCGCGCCGAACGATTCTATCCCGCGATCCGGCGCTACTGGCCGACGCTGCCGGACGGCGCGCTGATGCCAAGCTATTCCGGAATCCGGCCGAAGATCGTGCCGCCGGCCGTCGCCACGCAGGATTTTCTGATCCAGGGCCCCGCCGATCATGGCGTGGCCGGATTGATCAACCTGTTCGGTATCGAATCGCCAGGGCTGACGTCGTCGCTCGCGATCGCCGATCATGTCGGCACGCTGGCCGAACGCTGAACGGGACCGTACAAGCATCATCAGCCCGATGAGCGCATCTGCGCCCATCGGCTGGCTGCGTGGCGTTTCGAATACTCTGTGGGACTGGTTAGTGGAGGGTTTCGTCGGCGGTTTGTTTCAACCGCTCGATCTGGTCCTTGACCATTAGCTTGCGGCGCTTCAACTCGACAATTTGCAGGTCGTCTGTGGAAAGGTGCACGAGCGCTTCGTGCAATTCGTTCTCGAGGATCTTGTGTTTACGTTCAAGTTCAACAAGATGCGCCTGTAGAGCCATACGAAATCTCCTCGGTGGGTGAAACCTCAGATTCGATCCGGACGGCGGAGTGTACACCAGCCCTGGAATCTGTCGATGGGATTTCCAGAAGCGAGCCTCCTCATATTTTCGGATTTATCTGTAACCAATCGTGACTATGGAACCGGGTCAGCTTGCGGAGCGGCCGCGCAGCGACGATATTCACCGCCAGCCTTCGAAGAATCCGTTCGCAACCTGATCGCGCTTTCAGCTAACGTACACCATGACCGACGAAGATGAGCGCGAGCTTGAAAACGAGCTCGCCCGCCTGCAGCAGGAGCATCGCGATCTCGATGCGGCGATCGACGCGCTGCATCAGTCGCCGGCACCGGACTTGTTACGGCTCCAGCGGCTGAAGAAGCGCAAACTGCAATTGCGCGACCGCATCGCCTTCATCGAAGATCAGATCACGCCTGACATCATCGCCTGATCGTTGCGCTGGCTTGGTTCGGCCAGTTCGGCGCGCAAAATCGTCAGCGTTTCAGCAGATCGTTTTTCCCCGACATCCACACCCCGGCGGCGGGGCGACGCTCGCGCCGGGCGGCCGGCGCAAAAACAGGCTGTCGATTGGCGGATGCGCCTTGACTCCACGAGAACAAAAAGAGAACATATCTCCCTGCCGCCAGCCCAGGGAGTCTGCCATGTCCGCCCCTTCACCCCTGTCCGACAACAGCCGTCACGAGCAGGCCTGCGACCAGGCCATTGCGATGTGCGACGGCAATCTGCGCTCGACCATCAAGGCGCTGATCATGGCGAACGAGTATCTGGAAATCGAGCTGGAGGAATTGCAAGCGGCCATCGCCGCCGGCTGCGTGCCGGCGAGAGCCTCCCGTGTGGAAAGCGACGCCGCCTGATCATTCAACCCCGGAGCAAGACAATGGCCGATGTCACCTACTACGTCGCAATGCCATTCCTGCAGGACGATAGCGGCTCGCCGGTGGCGGGCGCAGCGGAAGAATGCCAGAGCCCGACCACTGCGTTGCGCCGTGCCGAGACGATGTCGCGGATGGCCGGCAGCATCGGCGCCGTCGCCTTCAGCCGCAGCGGCGATCCCATGATCGGCGAATTCGGCGACGCGAAACTGCTGCGCACGTTCGGCAATGTGCCGGACGATCTCAGCGGGTTGTGACGGACCGCTGATCGGAGTTCGCCGGGTGGGCAATGCGCAAGCGTGCCCATCACCTTCTTTAACGCTTGTCTGATGGTGGGCACGGCGCTTCGCGCCTTTGCCCAGCTACATATCTACGAATTCACTTCATGCCGCCGCAGGGCCTTGCGCACATACATGGCGCTGTCGGCCGCTTCCAGCGCGCGGCTGACTTCGGAGTGGGTATCGAGAACGGAGACGCCCGCGGAAGCGCCCGCAGTGATGGTGCGACCAGCGAACACGAAGGTGAGGCGATCGATCGCTTCTTCAAGCGCGGCCGCCTTGGCCCTGGCGTCGGTCTCGCTGAGATTCCAGAGCAGCAGTGCGAACTCGTCGCCGCCGAGCCTGCCGACCACGTCGGAAGCGCGCACCTGCGCCAACAGCGCCGCGACAATGGCCTTGAGCACCTGGTCGCCCGCGGCATGTCCGAAGGCATCATTGATCGGCTTTAAGCGATCGACGTCGAGCACGACCAGGGCGCCGGAGGCGCGGTAGCGTTTGATGTAGGCGATCGCGCGATGGAGCTCGCGCTCGAAGCCGCGCCGGTTCGGGATGCCCAGCAGGAAGTCGGTATCGGCGGAGGCCTGAAGTTCCTCGATCTGCGCCTGCGTCTGGGCCAGTTGCGCCTTCAGCCGGCGAATCGTCGTCTTGGTGTCGTTGGAGGTGGCCGGCGGCCGGGAGGTCGGTGCGGAGGATCGCCGCGGTGCGGATTTTTGCCCGGAAGCCGCGCTTTTAGGCCGTTTTCCGGCCCTGGAGGCGGCCGCCCTGGTTTTCTTCTTCATGGCCTTCCCTGTGCAGGCACGCTTATGAAGGCTTGCCGGGATTCACCAAGACAGGATAGTCCATTCCTGATCCCTTGCCACGCCTTGGATGAGCCCCTGGCCGATCCTATAATCGGCCTATGTTTCTGGATTCCCGGACAGAATTGACGAGATGACCGCACCGATCGCCATCATTATGGGCAGCCAGTCCGACTGGGAGACCATGCGCCACGCCGCCGAGACCCTGGCCGCACTCGGGGTCGACTGTGAAAAACGCATCGTTTCGGCCCATCGGACCCCGGACCGGCTGTTTGCCTTCGCCAAGGGCGCCAAGGCCGCCGGCTTCAAGGTGATCATTGCCGGCGCCGGCGGCGCTGCGCATCTGCCCGGCATGGCGGCGGCGCTGACCGAACTGCCCGTCTTCGGCGTTCCCGTCGAATCCAAGGCGTTGTCGGGGGTCGATTCGCTCTACTCGATCGTGCAGATGCCGGCCGGCGTTCCCGTCGGCACGCTGGCGATTGGCAAAGCAGGCGCCATCAACGCCGCCCTGCTCGCGGCCAGCGTGCTCGCGCTGAATGACGCACCGCTCGCGGGCAGGCTCGCCGCCTGGCGCCAGCAGCAGACCGATGCGGTCAAGGAGCGTCCGGAGGGTTCGGCGTGACGGCTTCAGGCAAGGTGAAGCTGAAGCCGGGCGACACCATCGGAATTCTCGGCGGCGGACAATTGGGCCGGATGCTGGCCATGGCGGCGGCGCGCCTTGGCCTCAAGTGCCAGGTGTTTTCGCCGGATCCGGATTCGCCCGCCTTCGACGTGGTGCTGAACGCAACCTGCGCCGAATACGCCGATGTCGAGGCGCTGGAGTTGTTCGCCAACGATGTCGACGTCATCACCTATGAATTCGAGAACGTGCCGGCCGCCACCGCCATGGTGCTGGATGCGCGGCGTCCGGTATTGCCGGCGCAGAAGATCCTGGAGACCACGCAGGACCGGCTGATCGAAAAGGATTTCGTCAAGCGGCTCGGCATCGGCACCGCCGACTATGCCGACGTATCGTCGGTGGAAAGCCTGCAGAGCGCCATTGCCCGCATCGGCCTTCCCGCCGTGATCAAGACCCGCCGCTTCGGTTACGACGGCAAGGGCCAGGCGATCATTCGCGAGGGCGATGATCCGGCTCAAGTCTGGGAAGACCTCGGCACCAAATCCGCGATCCTCGAAGCCTTCGTTCCCTACGAGCGCGAGGTCTCCGTGATCGCCGCGCGCGGAGCGGACGGTACGGTCGAGTGTTACGACGTCACCGAAAACGAGCACCGCGATCACATCCTGAAATTCTCGCGCGTGCCGGCGGCGATTTCGGACGAGTTGGCGGCACAGGCGCGTGCCGTCGCCGAGAAGATCGCCCATGCGCTCGACTATGTCGGCGTGCTCGCGGTCGAGTTGTTCGTCGTTGGCGGAAACGGCGGACCGCACGTGCTGGTCAACGAGATCGCGCCGCGGGTGCATAATTCCGGGCACTGGACGCTGGATGGCGCCTCGGTCTCGCAATTCGAGCAACACATCCGTGCGATTGCCGGCTGGCCGCTCGCCAAGCCGGTTCGTCACGGCGAGATCGTCATGACCAACCTGATCGGCGACGATATCCTCGACTACGAGCAGTGGCTGACGGTGCCCGGCGCCACCGTGCACCTCTACGGCAAGGGCCCGCCCCGGCCGGGCCGCAAGATGGGCCATGTCACCGAAGTGGTCCCGGCGAGCAACAAATAGCGCGGTGTGCTCGCCGAGTTCGGTTGCAGATCAGGCCGTCCTTACGCCTTCCACGATGCCAACCGGCTCCTCGCTGAGCCAGCGATAGAGCACGCCACCAAGCGCACCGCCGATCAGCGGTGCAACCCAGAACAGCCAGAGCTGCGCCAGCGCCCAGCCGCCGACGAACAGCGCTGGGCCCGTGCTGCGCGCTGGGTTCACCGACGTGTTGGTGACGGGAATGCTGACGAGATGAATCATCACCAGCGCAAGGCCAATCGCCAGCGGCGCAAAGCCCGCAGGCGCCTTGCCGTGGGTGGCGCCCATGATGATGAACAGGAACATCATGGTCATCACCACCTCGGTAATGAAGCAGGCCACCATGCCGTACTGACCGGGCGAATGTGCGTCATAGCCATTGGAGGCAAAGCCCTTGGCCAGATCGAAGCCAGGCGCACTGCTTGCGATCACATAGAGCAGCGCCGCGGCCGCGACCGCGCCAATCACCTGCGCGATGACATAAGGCAGGATCTGACCGGTCGGAAAGCGGCCACCAGCCGCAAGGCCGACCGTCACGGCGGGATTGAGATGGCAACCGGAAACGTGTCCGATCGCATAGGCCATGGTCACGACGCTCAGCCCGAACGCCAGGGACACACCGACCAGGCCGATACCGACCTGCGGGAAGCCGGCGGCAATGACCGCGCTGCCGCATCCCGCAAAAGTGAGCCAGAACGTGCCGATCGCTTCAGCGGTATATTTTTTGGTATTCATACGCGCCTCCCGCATGTTTTGCGTTCCCGGATGCTAGGGAGGGGCCCGTGAGGGGCTCGTTATCTGCGGAAACCGGGCCTGTATTGGCCGAATTCCGCCGATTTTGGTGACGTCCCCGGGCCGAAAACCGCCTTCTCCGGTGGACATTGGCGGTTTTGTCTGCTACATGCCCGCGCTCAGGGTTGAGGGCCAGGCCTTTCGCCGGCCCTTCACTTTACCAGAATTCCTATCCGATCAATTGAAGAGGATGCCGCGTGCAGGTTCTCGTTCGCGATAACAATGTCGATCAAGCCCTCAAGGCGCTGAAGAAGAAGATGCAGCGTGAGGGTATCTTCCGCGAGATGAAGCTCCGCGGACACTACGAAAAGCCCTCCGAGAAGAAGGCCCGTGAAAAGGCCGAAGCCGTGCGCCGCGCGCGCAAGCTGGCCCGCAAGAAGCTGCAGCGCGAAGGCCTGCTGCCGATGAAGCCGAAGCCGGTGTTCGGCGCTGGTCCCGGTGGCGACCGTGGTGGCGCTGGCGGTCGTGGCGGCCCGGGTGCAGGTCCGCGCGGACCGCGCTGAGCGCGTTCTCCAAGATATCTGAATTGAAAACGCGGGCCTCGGGTCCGCGTTTTGTTTTTGGGCGCAGGCAAATCGACTCGAATGTTGTCGGGCGCGGCCCGTCCGGTCTTCCGCATCACTTGCGCAAGGCCGTGGCGACCCGGCCGCGATCCGGAAAAACGTTGGACGGCAATCGCCCCGGTCGCGTTGCGGCTATTTTGGTCGATGCATTTTAGCGCCCGGCAGGTTACGAATTACTGCATCGAATCCGAAAGTCTTCCGCTGCATGGCCGTTACGGATTGCAATGCCTCTTCCCGCGCCTCGCGCTTGACGGCCGCATCTGTCGCGCTGCTCGCAACTGTTTTTGCTCTTCCTCTCTGCGGCTGTTCGTTCGACCTGGGCTCATGGGGATCGGACAAGGAAAAGCCGCAGGTCCTCGAACAGAAGCCGACCGGCACCATCAGCGGACAAAGCGTCAGTGATGCCCAGGGTCACGCGGCGCGCGGCCAGGCGCTCGCCAAGGCCGGCAAGACCGATGAGGCGATGGCTGAATTCGACCGCGCGCTCGCACTCGATCCCTACAACGTGCCGGCCCTGTATGGACGCGGCCTGATCTATCAGGGCGAGAAGCAGCACGAGCAGGCGATCGCGGATTTCACTGCGGCCAATGGCTTGACGCCGCAGCGGGTCGAGCCGCTGCTGGCGCGTGCCACCAGCTACCTCGCGATCGACAAGGCCAAGGAAGCCGCTTCCGATCTCGACGAGGCGGTGCAGACCGATCCCAACAGCGCGCAAGCCTGGTCGGCCCGTGGCGTCACCTATGAGCGGCTCGGCGACAAGGCCAAGGCGTTCGCATCCTATGGCCGTGCGCTCGCGCTCCGGCCCAAGGACGAGGCCGCGCGAAGCGGGCTTGCGCGCACCGGCGGTTAGATCTTTTCATACTGGCGCGTTTTCTTTGCGCGCAGGATGCGACCCCGGGTCAAGCCTGGGGGCATGCTTCGCTCGAAAACGCTATGTTGGATTACCTCGGCAGCACCGAGTGGAAGATCGATTTGGCGGTCGACAGCGCGTCCTCGGCAGCCGCCGTGGCGCGCTCGCGTACGGAAGGTTCTGCGACTTCCGCACGTAGATCGAGCGGACGCGAGACGGGAATCTCGGCGGGCGGGATCGGGCGGTTCGGGTTGCCGGCGTCGGCATAAGGCGGCCGTGCCTGCGATGAAGTCTGACCCGACGAAGCCTGACCATAGGGTTCGCCGGCGGATGAGCCCGAGACCATGATCGGCGGCGGCAGCGGACGAAGCGCGGGCGCATGCGCGGTGGCAGGCGCATTCGTGACCGCCGGCGCAGCCGCGGCCTTCGGCGCCTCGGGAGCGCGGACTGTCTCGGGGCTGCGTGGCGACGTTTCGCCGTTAGCGCGCAGGCGCTCGATCGCGGCGCGCGCCAGATCGTTGGCATCGCGGCGCTCTTCCGGCGCAGCCGAAGTCTCGACAGGGGCGGCCGGCGGCGCGGGCGGGGCAGCCGCCGCAACCGGAGCCGGTGAAGAATTCACAGGCTGGATCGGCGATGGCAGCACGACCCGAATTTTTTCCTTTTCACGCGGCGCCGCAGCGTGACGGCGATCGGCGTCAGCAGGGCTTTCGGCCGATTTCACGTCGGACTTGTTCGTATCGGACTTGTTCGTATCGGATTTGGCGTCGGCTTTGGCCTCAGCCTTTTCGTCGGCCTTCTGGGCCTTCTCGACCACTGCCGGCCGTTCGGCCGCAGTCTTCTCCATGATGGCCTTCTCGGAGATTCCCCGCGCCTTGACGCCTGCGGCCGGGAGATTGCTGGCCGTGCTCTCAACCGGCTTGGCAGCATCAGACTTGGCATCATCAGACTTGGCATCGGATTTGGCTTCAGCCTTGCCGTCCCCCTTGGGGGTGGCAGGCGATACCGCGGCGGCGGGAGGAGCGTCCGCGGGCTTGCTCACGATGTAGTGGTTTACGATGTACGCCCCGATGACGGTCGCAGCCACCGAGGGGAAGATGTCCACCGCAAATTTCTTCAGATAATTCAGCATTCCTGCCACTCCCCGCGGGGGTGCTCAATTGCCGGAACTTTGAGGCACATTGAGGGATCAACTGCGACGGATCGGTGGCAATTCAGCAGTTCCTGTGCAGGTCGGGTGGAACCAGGTTGCGTCTGTCCTTCTCCCAGGCCGCAGCGCAGCATACGAAGTCCCTGCCCGGCGAAGCAGACGTGGACCCGAGGTGGCGGGTCAGGGCTTCAGCTCGACCTCCAGAAACACGATCTCGCTTGTCGTCTCGTTCAGCACATCGTGCTCGACGCCGGCTTTCCGGAAATAGGATTTGCCGGCCCCGAGCTGCGCCTTGGTCCGCTCGCCGTTCGGCGCGACAATGGTCATCTCGCCCGACGTCACCGGCACGATCACGTAGTCCATCTCGTGGGTGTGATGGCCGGTCGCGCTGCCCGGCGCCAGCCGCCATTCGGTAACGCGGACTTCGGTTGTATCGACCTGAACATCGGACTTGGCGGCGAGCATATCGGGTTCACTCCGGGGCAATTACGGCACGAATACCATGAACAGGTACACGGCAAACACCACCATATGCACCAGCCCGAACAGGATGTTGGTTCGGCCGGTGCCGAAGGTGAGCATGCTCAGGAAAAACGTGAGGAGCAGCAACACCATGCCCTGACTGTTGAGCCCGAGCACGAGTTCCTTGTCGAGCACATAGGTGGCCACGCCGACCGCTGGAATGGTCAGCCCGATCGTCGCCAGCGACGATCCGAGCGCAAGATTGATGCTCTTCTGCAGATCATTGTTGCGCGCAGCTGCAATGGCGGTGACCCCCTCCGGGAGCAGAATCAGGACCGCGACCAGCACGCCGGCAAACGCCGGTGGAGCGCCGATCATCGCGGTCACGACATCGACCACGAGCGAAAATTTCTTCGCCAGAAGCACCACCGCAAGCAAGGAGACAAGCAGCAGCGCGATGCTGAGCGCCAGCATCCGGTTCGACAGGGATGACGTTTCGGTGGCAGCACCGGCGCCTCCCTTGATGAAGTAATCACTATGCCGGATCGTCTGGGTATAAAGGAACACGCCGTAGAGCATGAGCGTGACCAGGTCCACAAAGCCAAGCTGCACCGACGAATAGATCGGCCCCGGTGTTGTCAGCGTATAATTGGGCATGATCAGCGTAATCGTAGCCAGCACGAACAGCACGCTGAGATAGAGGTTCGCGCCCGAGACCTGAAAATCCTGCTCGCGGTAGCGCAGGCCGCCAATGAAGATACAGAGGCCGACGAGGCCGTTGCACACGATCATCACCACGGCAAACACGGTGTCTCGCGCCAACGCGGGCTGCGGCTTTTCGCCGAGCATGATGGTGGCGATCAGCGCGACTTCGATGATGGTGACCGCAAGCGTCAACAGCAGGGTGCCGTAGGGCTCGCCAATTCTCTCGGCGATCACCTCGGCATGGTGCACGGCGGCGAACACGGTGCCGAACAGGATCGACAGCAGTACCACCGCGAATACAAGACCACCAACGGACGGCGTGAAAGTGAGCCCGAGACCGGAGGCCACGGCGAACAGCAGCATCGCCAGCGCGGGGAATATCCACGCCGATTGCGGCATTCGTCCGTGTGCACTCATGCGGTCAAGTTCCCAACCGGTTCGGGGATGGAAGATGCAACCGTCCCTGCATCGACCCTTTCGCAAGGTTGATGAAATTCCGCGCGATTTCAATCGCGCCGAAATTGTCCAGATCGTTATGACCGCCGCGGGCGAGGCGGACGAACCGTTTCGGCTCGTTCGCCAGCGCAAACAGCCGTTCGCCAAAGACAACGGGTATCGTGGGATCGAGCGCGCCATGCATCACGAGCAGCGGAACCCGGATCCGGCCGATGCGCTGGTCGGAGTGAAACCTATCCCGCATCAATAGCCTTACCGGCGCAAACCAGAACGCCGAAGCGGCGACGTCCACGATGGACGTATAGGGCGATTCCAGGATCAGCTTTCCGACCGGCTGTTCGGCCGCCAGCGCGACGGCGACGCCGGTGCCGAGGGAAAATCCCCATGCGACGATTCTGTCCGTGCTGTATCGCTTCGCCGTGAAGCCGTAGGCGACCGCGGCATCCTGCAGCAATCCCTGCTCGCTCGGTTGCCCGCTGGAGCCGGCGTAGCCGCGATAGGACAGCGCGACGATTCCGATCCCGTCGGCAATCAGGCCGCGAAAGCGGCCGAAGAAACCGGCGAGATAATCGCCATTGCCGTGGAAATAGAGGACGACCGGACGACCGGGCCTCGCCGGAACATGCCAGACGATGACCCTCTCACCATCAGCCGTGGCCAGGACATGTTCTTCAGCTTCGGGAAAACCCGCCGAAGCAGGTGCCGTGCGCGCGCTCGTCGGAGCGGGATACAGAACGGCGCGCTGCGCAAAGAACAGCGCAAGCAGACCAGAGACATAACCCGCCGAAACGATGATCAGCAGCCATTTCAGCGCGGTCATGAATTTCCTTCGATCGCGTCACATCCCCTTGACGATATTCTCGGTGACCTTCTTGGCGTCACCAAGGAGCATCATGGTGTTGTCGCGATAGAACAGCGGATTGTCGATGCCGGCATAACCCGACGCCAGCGAGCGCTTGATGAACATCACGGTGCCGGCCTTCCAGACCTGCAGCACCGGCATGCCGTAGATCGGCGAGGTCTTGTCTTCTTCCGCGGCCGGATTGGTGACGTCGTTGGCGCCGATCACGAAGGCGATGTCGGCCTGGGCGAATTCGGAGTTGATGTCCTCGAGCTCGAACACCTCGTCATAGGGCACGTTGGCTTCCGCCAGCAGCACGTTCATGTGGCCGGGCATGCGGCCCGCGACCGGGTGAATCGCGTACTTCACCTCGACGCCTTCCTTCTTCAAGAGGTCGGCCATTTCGCGCAGCGCGTGCTGCGCCTGCGCCACCGCCATGCCATAGCCGGGCACGATGATGACCTTCGATGCGTTCTTCATGATGAAGGCGGCGTCATCGGCCGAGCCGAGCTTTGCCGGCTTCTGTTCGCCGGAGCCGCCGCCCGCGGCCGCGGTCTCGCCGCCGAAGCCGCCTAGGATGACCGAGATGAACGAGCGGTTCATCGCGTGGCACATGATGTAGGACAGGATCGCGCCCGAGGAGCCGACCAGCGCGCCGGTGATGATCAGCGCGGAATTGCCGAGTGTAAAGCCGATGCCGGCCGCGGCCCATCCCGAATAGGAGTTCAGCATCGAGATCACGACCGGCATGTCGGCGCCGCCGATCGGAATGATCATGAGCACGCCGAGCACCAGCGCGATGATGGTGATCAGCCAGAAGTCGATCGCGCTGCCGGACCGCACCAGGCCGAAAATGAAGAATACCAGCGCAAGCGCCAGCGCAATGTTGATGATGTGGCGGCCGGGCAGGATGATCGGCGCACCGCTCATGCGCGCGGAAAGCTTCAGGAACGCGATCACCGAGCCGGTGAAGGTCAGCGCGCCGATCGCAACACCAAGCGACATCTCGACCAGGCTCGAGGCGTGGATGGCGCCGGGCTTGCCGATGTCGAAGGCCTCGGGCGCGTAGAAGGCGCCGGCGGCGACCAGGACCGCGGCCATACCGACCAGCGAGTGGAAAGCGGCGACCAGCTCAGGCATCGACGTCATCGGCACCTTGCGCGCGATGACGGCACCGATCGCGCCGCCGATGGCGATGCCCAGGATCACAAGCACCCAGGCGACGCCGTCCGCCGGCGGATGGCTTGCGAGCGTCGTGCCGATCGCGATCGCCATGCCGATCATGCCGAACAGGTTGCCCTGGCGTGACGTCGCGGGACTGGACAGTCCGCGCAGCGACAGGATGAAGAGCACCCCCGCCACGAGATACAGCAATGCAGCCAGATTGGCGTTCATCTCAGGTCCCCATTGTCTTCGTCACCGCGAGGTGCACGCCGCTCGCTCGTCGTTTCACTCGATCTTCACTTGGCTTTCTTCTTGTACATCGCCAGCATGCGCTGGGTGACAAGGAAGCCGCCGAAGATATTCACGCAGGCAAAGATCAGCGCGACGAAGCCGAAGCCGCGCGCCCAGCCGCTGCCGCTCGAGATCATCGGCACGCCGACCGCTAGCAGCGCGCCGACCACGATCACCGAGGAGATCGCGTTCGTCACCGACATCAGCGGCGTATGCAGCGCCGGGGTCACCGACCAGACCACGAAATAGCCGACGAAGACGGCGAGGACGAAAATCGACAGCCGGAATACGAAGGGATCGACTACTTGAGCGACGTGCTCCATGGCTTCTCTCCTCAGGCTTTCGGCTGGAAGTTCGGATGGACGACGGCGCCGTCCTTGGTCAACGCAGTGGCTTTCACCAGCTCGTCGTCCCAGTTGACCGCGAGTGCCTTGTTCGGCTTATCGACCATCGTCTCGATGAACGAGAACAGGTTGCGGGCATAAAGGCTGGAGGCCGACTGCGCGACACGGCCGGCGACGTTGGTGTAGCCAACGATCTTGATGCCATCGACATCGACGACCTCGCCGGCCTTGGCCCCCTCGACATTGCCGCCGCGCTCGACGGCAAGGTCGACCAGCACCGAGCCCGGCTTCATCGATTTCACCATGTCAGTGCTGACGAGCTTTGGCGCCGGGCGGCCAGGGATCAGGGCCGTCGTGATGACGATGTCCTGTTTCTTGACGTGCTCGGCGGTCAGTGCGGCCTGCTTGGCCTGATACTCTTTCGACATTTCCTTGGCGTAGCCGCCGGCGGTCTGGGCGTTCTTGAACTCCTCGTCCTCGACCGCGAGGAACTTGGCGCCGAGCGACTCGACCTGCTCTTTCGTCGCCGGCCGCACGTCGGTCGCGGTGACGACGGCGCCGAGCCGGCGTGCGGTCGCAATCGCCTGCAGGCCGGCGACGCCAACGCCCATCACGAACACTTTCGCCGCCGGAACGGTGCCGGCCGCGGTCATCATCATCGGGAACGCACGGCCAAAGGACTCGGCCGCCTCGATCACCGCGCGATAGCCGGCGAGGTTCGCTTGGCTGGACAACACGTCCATGACTTGTGCGCGCGTAATGCGAGGCATCAATTCCATCGCAAATGCCGCGACGCCGGCATCCGCGATCGTCTTCAACGCCGCTTCATTGCCGTAAGGGTCCATGATGGCGATGACCAGCGCGCCGCGCTTGTATTGCGAAAGCTCGGAGGCTTCCGGCCGCTTCACCTTGATGATGATGTCGGCGTCCTTCAGCGCGTCCGCGCTGACGGTGGCTCCAACAGCGGTGAATTCGGAATCCGGCAGGCCCGATTTGATGCCCGCGCCCGGCTCGATCGCGACCTCGGCGCCGAGCGCCTTGAACTTCTTCACGGTATCAGGGGAAGCGGCAACCCGCGGTTCGGACGGATCGATTTCCTTGGCAACGGCAATCTTCATGAGGCCTCCCCCGCTGCGCGGCAGGCGCGCGCAAGCAAACTAGCGTCTTTTTCGCTTAGTTGGATACCGGTTTCGCAACCGGCATGCGTGCAATTTTTTTCACCGCCGGCGTGGGCGGGTGCAGGCAGCGACGCGTCAGGTCAGGAAGTAGCCCATCAGGGCGACGATGATCACGACGGCGGCGGTGCCGTATTTGACCAGCATGATGAAACCTTCATAGGTCTGCTCATGGGCCACATAGTCGTTGCCGTCAGCGGTCGTGTAGGCCACTTCGTTATGGTCTGCCATCGGTATCCCCAGTGAAAATCCGTGTTTCTCGCGTGCAATTACCGCAAAGCGTTTGGGAGGGCAACGGCCCCCTGCCTATCGGGTCATTCGGAAGGCCAATTATCCCGGATCCAGCGGGTCAGGCTTTCCTCGCTGACCTCGCCCGCGGCGAGGGAGAGGATGATGGCCGTTGCGTGTGCCGGATCAGGAGCAAAGGGTATGTCGTTGACGCGCAGGAACACCATCATGGCGTGGAACGCGATACGCTTGTTGCCGTCCACGAATGCATGGTTACGGGCGAGACCAAAGGCATAGGCCGCAGCGAGTGCAGCCATATCCTTCTGTCCGTAATTCCATTGGTTGACCGGCCGCAAAACCGCCGACTCGAGAAGGCCGTGATCCCGAATGCCTTCCGGACCGCCGAATATCGCCAGTTGCTCGGCATGCATGTCGATGACTTCATCGACGTCGAGCCGAATTGGCTCGCTCATTTTGCAAGCGCGGCAAACGTATCGCGATATTCGTGCATGACCTGGCGGGCGATTTCCATGGTCCGTGCGTGCTTTGGGTTGAATGGCGAAAGCCGCAGACTGCCGTCCGGTTGTTCGACCGGGTAGAACTTATCCCCCTCCTTGAGATTGAGCCGGGCAAGAAGCTCTTTCGGCAGGATCACACCAACCGAATTGCCAATCTTCCGAATTTGAAGGGCAGTGTCCTCCAGCTTGTATTCGCGAGAGGCCTCCTCCATACCGCGAGGGGTTTTGTTCATGGGCGCAAGCTCCGTTATACAAACTGTATAACACGCCTCAGGCCACCTGTTCAACAAATGTTTTACGGCCTCTAGCGCGGCGCCCCCTACCCGAGCACGAAGTCGAAACGTCCGGCCAGCCACCCCGCGTTCTTGGCTGTGCGTATCTGCAAGTCCTTGCGGAACAGGCCGTCGGAGCGGTTTTTCGGCTCGCCGGGGAAATAGAGCTGGGTGGTCAGCACACGGCCGCCGCGCGGCTGCACCTTCACGTGGATATGGCGGGTGCGGCCGACATAGGCGCCGGGCACGACGCTGCGCAACTTGTAGCGCCCTTCCGCATCGGAGAACTGGTGGCCGCGCAGACGGAAGCCGGAATTGTCGTAGCGGCCCTTGTCATCCGCCTGCCAGAAATCCAGCAAGGCTCCAGCGAGCGGTTTGCAGGCGCGGGTGAGCACGAAGCCGACTAGTTCGATCGGCTGCCCCGCCATGCCCTCTTCGAACAGCTCGGTTCGCTCAGGCGACGATGGCTTGAAGTATGGTCCTTCGGTTTGCGCCACTGTGGCGTCGTCGCCGTCGCGGCATTCGGGCGTCGGAACAAGCGGGGCCTGAGCCACGCTGCCATCGATCATGAGCAGCGAACCGGCTGCGAAGACGCCCGCTCCTAGCACCGCACGCCGCGTCGGGGTGTCGATCATGGGGCCCTCCCCTCCTGTCGCCACCGTCATCATGGCGGGCGACGGCGGCTGAAATTGTGTCCGCGCCCATCACAAATCCGTTTCGTGGCCGCGAGGGTCAGCCCATCTCTTCCAACTCGTCGATCATGCCGGCAATGACCGACAGCCCGCCGTCCCAGAATTTGGGATCCTTGGCGTCGAGCCCGAACGGCTTGAGCAGTTCGGAGTAGTGCTTGGTGCCGCCGGCCGCGAGCATGGCGAGATAGCGCTCGGCGAAGCCTTCTGTGGCGTTCTCGTAGACCGCATAGAGCGAGTTCACCAGGCAATCGCCGAACGCATAGGCGTAGACATAGAACGGCGAATGGATGAAGTGCGGAATGTACATCCAGAAGTTTTCGTAGCCGGGGCGGATGTCGATGGCCGGCCCGAGGCTCTCGCCTTGCACGCTGAGCCAGATCTGGCCTATGCGCTCGGCGGTCAGTTCGCCATCCTTGCGCTCGGTGTGCACGGCACGCTCAAACGAATAGAACGCGATCTGCCGCACCACGGTGTTGATCATGTCCTCGACCTTGCCGGCCAATAGCGCCTGGCGCTGTTTGACGTTGCCGGTCTGCGACAACAGGCGCTTGAAGGTCAGCATCTCGCCAAACACGCTCGCGGTCTCGGCTAGCGTCAGCGGCGTCGGCGCCATCAGCGCGCCGTTCTTCGCCGCCAGCACCTGGTGCACGCCATGGCCGAGCTCATGCGCCAACGTCATCACGTCGCGCGGCTTGCCCTGGTAGTTCATCAGCACATAGGGATGCGCCGAGGGTGTGGTCGGGTGCGAGAACGCGCCCGGTGCCTTGCCCGGGCGCACCGGCGCATCGATCCAGCGATCGGTGAAGAAGCGTTCCGCGATCGCGGCCATTTCGGCGGAGAAGCCGCGATACGCCGTCAGCACCATCTTCTGCGCCTCGGGCCAGGCGATGGTGCCGGTCGCCGCAAACGGTAGCGGCGCGTTGCGATCCCAATGCGCGAGCTTCTTCTTTTTGAACCAGCCGGCTTTCAGCTTGTAGTAGCGGTGCGACAGCCGCGGATACGCCGCGCGCACCGAAGCGACCAGGGCATCGACGACGTCGCGCTCGACGCGGTTGTTCAGATGGCGCGAATCCGCAACGTCCTTGAAGCCGCGCCAGCGATCGGAAATTTCCTTGTCCTTGGCGAGCGTGTTGGTGATGAGCGCAAAGGTACGTTCATTGTCCTTGAAGGTCTTGGCCAGCGCCTGGCCCGCAGCCTTGCGCTTTTCCGGTGCGCGGTCCTGCAACAGACTGAGCGTCGGCTCGATCGCAAGCTCCTTGGTCCCGACCTTGAAGCGCAGGCCGGAGATGGTCTGGTCGAACAGCCGATTCCAGGCGGCATAGCCGCTCTGGGATTTTTCATGAAACAACTGCTCGACGCGATCTTCGAGCTGATACGGCTTGTCCTTGCGCAGATCCTCGATCCAGGGACGGTAGTACCCAAGCTCCGGCGTCTGCATCGCGCGCTCGATTGCGGCATCGTCGACGCGGTTAAGTTCAAGCGCGAAGAACAGCAAATGCAGCGAGGCCGCGGTCAGCCGCTCGGAGACGTCGCCATAAAATTTGGAGATCGCGGGATCGACGCTGTCGCCGGCATGAACGAGGCCGGCATAGGAGCCAAGCCGGCCGGCAAGGTCGTCGATCGCCTCGTAGCGTCTGACGGCTGCGGCGAGCCAGCTTCCGCCGTCATCCTTGGCGACGCCTTCCGCCAGCTTGCCTTTGTAATCCGTCTCGAACGCAACGCAGTCCGCGTCCATCTTTTGCAGATCGTGCGCGATTTCGGGGGCGTCGATGCCGGAATAGAGATCGGCCAAATTCCATTCCGGCAACCGCCCGGTCTTTGATTTGGTCGCTGTCGCCTTGGCGGCTCCGGCCGCCTTGCCGATTGCCGATTTGCGGGGCGTCTTGCGCGCCCGGGATGTCGCAGATTTTGCGCTCATGGCACTTTCAAAATTGGGAGGTGATCAGGAAATCAGGCGAAAGCCGCGAGTTGCGGGACGAACTGAACGAACAGTTCTTCACCTTCGACGAGCCACGGCTCGGCCTTTTCGTGGAGCGCGCCCCGAACCGCACACCACAAAGTAATCGCACGGACCATGAGCCACGATGTCGACGGGACGGCGGCCTTGGCGTGCAGCGCAACAAGATCGAGGTTTCGATGCTCGAACAGCAGCCGCCCGAAGCCGTCTTCCAGGATGTAGCGGCCGTCGATTCGGGAAACGCACAATTCGCAAGCCTGATCCGGCAGCGGGCTCAGCAGATAAAATTGGACGTCGCCCTTTTCCGTCGTGCCGGTTTCCCATTCGCGTCCGGTCCCCGGCGCAGTCGCGGCGCTCAGTGCCACCAGGATGGTGCTCAGTTCCCTTTCGCTCCATTCGCCGGGGTTCTGTTTGCGCTCGAACGCAACGACGCTCATTTGCTTTCCGCTCCGAACAGCAGCCGGTGCAACTCCGGCTCGTAGTACATTAATAGATGCTTCGCGAAGGCTGCTTGTTCAATACCTAATTCGTTGGCCCATGCCCCCATGATTTCAGTTGGAACTCGGCTGAAGCCGTTCTCGACCTGTGAGATGAAAGTGTAATACTTCAGGCCAAGACGTGCAGCGAGATCCGCCTGCGACAATTCGGCATCCGCCCGTCGCTGCTTGAGCCAGTCCCCAGCCAGTTTCCGCAATTGCTTCACTTCCGGCACAGCCTTACCGGCAAGCCGTTCAGCGAAAACGTCTTGATGTTTTCCTCGTTTCATGTTTACTAAACTAGCTAGAGTGAATAACCGGGTAGGTGATGTTCCCTACCACAATCTCTGCTCGCGAATAAGAATCAGATGGCTTTCTTAGACCGCAGTCAGATTGTTGAAACGACCCCCCGGACCCCCGCGGCTCGCGGCAAGGAGTTGTTTGCCGGCATCCTGCTTGTGGCGCTGCTCGCGAGCGTGGGAATCCGGAACGTGGTGCCGGTGGATGCCTTGGCACCCGCGATCGTCACCCTGCTTTTTGGCGTTGCCGCATTGACGGCCGGCTTCGCGCTGCTCTGCCGGCGCGACCGATTCCGCATCATGTGGTTCGACCTCGCCGGAAGCCTGACGTTCATCGGCGTCGTCCTCTCCGTTCTGATCGAACCGGACCAGATGGTCAGGCTCTTCGCGGATCAACCTGAGTAACGGGAAAGCATTTTCCGCAGTCTGACTGCGTCTTTTGTCTACGCGCGTCCAAGCCCGGGCCCCTCTGGCAGTTCAAGCGAACTGCGATGTCGGATTGGACCATCAACGGAGTGGCCCGCATGCTGGAATTAATCTCCTCGCAACACCTGACAGCGCTCTTCCAGGTCATCATGATCGACCTGGTGCTCGCCGGCGATAATGCGATCGTCATCGGGCTTGCAGCCGCCGGCCTCCCGGAGGGTCAGCGCAAGAAAGCGATCGTCATCGGCATATTGGCCGCAACGCTGTTGCGTATCGGCTTCGCCTCCGTGACGGTCCAGTTGCTGCAGATCATAGGGCTGTTGCTCGCCGGCGGCGTTCTGCTGCTTTGGGTGTGCTGGAAGATGTGGCGCGAGCTGCGTACGTCGCATCATCATGAACCGAAAATGCAGAGTCTCTCGGCCGCAAGCACGATCGAAGGCTCCGCTCCGGTCGGCCATCAAAAGACGCTTGGCCAGGCCGTATGGCAGATCACCCTCGCCGACGTCTCGATGTCGCTCGATAACGTGCTCGCCGTCGCGGGCGCCGCGCGCGAGCATCCGATGATTCTCATCTTCGGCTTGGCGCTATCCATCGCCCTGATGGGGCTCGCCGCCAACTTCATCGCGCGCCTCCTGGAAAAGCAACGCTGGATCGCCTATGTCGGCCTCGCCATCATCCTCTATGTGGCGCTCGACATGTGCTATCGCGGCGCGCTTGAGGTGTGGCCACACCTCAACGTCTAGGTCCTCCACAACATCGCCGTTCTTCAACGATTAAGAGGGTGTTAATCGGCATCGGCGAAAGTGCCCCGATTCGATACATTGCTGTAGCGTGCGGGGAGAGCCATGGCTGCCACCATTTTGATTGCCGATGACGACGCCGTGCAGCGCCGTTTGGTTGAAAACATGGTGCAGAAGTGCGGCTATGAGCCCCTCGTCGTCGACAGTGGCGATGCGGCTGTGGCCCTGCTGACCGCCCCGGACGCGCTGGCAATCGACGCAGTCGTGCTCGATCTGGTGATGCCCGGCCTCGACGGGCTCGGCGTGCTCGCAAAAATGCGTGATGCAGGCCTGAGCATCCCCGTCATCGTGCAGACCGCCCATGGCGGTATCGACAACGTGGTTTCGGCGATGCGCGCCGGCGCGCAGGATTTCGTGGTCAAGCCGGCCAGCTTCGAGCGGCTGCAGGTTTCGCTGCGCAACGCGCTCAATACCAGCGCGCTCAAGGGCGAACTGCAGCGCATCCGTCACAGCCGCGAAGGCCGACTGACCTTTGCCGACATCATCACCCGCAGCGAAACCATGGCAGCCGTGCTGCGCACCGCGCAGAAGGCGGCAGCCTCGGGCATTCCGGTGCTGATCGAGGGCGAATCCGGCGTCGGCAAGGAATTGTTCGCGCGCGCCATCCATGGTTCCGGTGAGCGCAAATCGAAACCCTTCGTCGCCGTCAATTGCGGCGCGATTCCCGACAATCTCGTGGAATCGATCCTGTTCGGTCACGAGAAGGGCGCTTTCACCGGCGCCACCGAACGTCACATGGGCAAGTTCGTCGAAGCCTCCGGCGGCACGCTGTTTCTCGACGAGATCGGCGAGTTGCCGCTGGCCGCGCAAGTGAAACTGCTGCGCGCGCTGCAGGAGGGAACCGTCGAGGCGGTCGGCGGCCGCAAGCCGGTGAAGGTCGATGTACGCATCATTTCCGCGACCAACCGCAAGCTGCTCGACCTCGTGAAGAGCGGCGCGTTCCGCGAGGACCTGTTCTATCGGCTGCATGTGCTGCCGCTGACCATCCCGCCATTGCGGATGCGGCGCGAAGACATCCCGCATCTGTTGCGGCATTTCCTGGCGCGCTTTGCCGCCGAGGAAAACCGCACCATCACCGGCATCAGCGGCGAGGCCGTGGCCCATCTCGCCCAGCTCGATTGGCCCGGCAACATCCGCCAGCTCGAGAACACGGTGTATCGCGCTGTCGTCATGAGCGAGAGCGACCAGCTCGGTCTGTCGGATTTCCCGCAGACCGTCGGTCACGCCGTTCCGGACGGCCAGTTCGCGCACAGCGAACCCCTGGTCGTCGCGCCGTCGGCGGCACCGTCCCTGGTGTCAGGTAGCGAAATACCCATTGCTCCGCTCGCCGCTGCCGGCAGTCTTGCGATGCTGACTTCAACCGGCGAGGTGCGTCCGCTCGAAGACATGGAGAACGAGATCATCCGTTTCGCGATCTCGCATTATCGCGGCCAGATGTCGGAGGTCGCGCGCCGGCTCAAGATCGGCCGCTCCACGCTCTACCGCAAGCTCGATGAGGCGGCCGCCAACGACCCGGCCGGAGGCGGCGCGCAGGATGCTGGCTGAGCAAACAGCCGTCCGCGATTATGGCCTCCGCATGGCAAAGATCGTGGCAAACCAACGACATCACACGTTCGGAAGCTTTTGAACCGTGGCTTGCCGGTGACAGACAAAAGGCGGGGCGCGTGGCAAAAACACGTGACCCGAAATGTGAACGGGTAGTTTGAGGTCAGTTTGTCGTGAGTTGTCCCGCATGGCGCTGGCTGCATGAGTGGGGCATATGTATCGTCTGCGTTGAATCATTGCGTGCAGGCGTACGAAAACCGATCGAAGCCGGCGCTTCCCGCGCAAGCTGTGACGATGCCAACGAACTGCTCCATGCCGGGGCAGTTTCGCCCAAGGGGGTGTGACGATGCGTGACTGTTCGACGAATCGTGCAGGATTTGACCGCGTGCTGATGGCCGTCGCGGCTACATTCCTCACGGTGTCAGCGACCTCAGCACTGGCGGGTCAGTCGACCACGCCGCGTGCCAGCGCCGCCGAGCTCGCGATCGACGCAGCAGTCCCCCGTCCCGAGCCCGCCAATGTTCCGCCTCCGACCATCGGCGACTTCAAGATGGACTCCACCGCCTCGGTGCCTGACGCGACCAAGTCGATCGACAAGCCGGCCGAACCCAGTGCCGCCGCAAAGGCAGCCGAGCCCAAGCCGGCCGAGACCGTCACGGCGCCCGCGGCCAGCGACACCGCAACCGCCACGCCTCCGGCTGCAACAGCCACCGCGCCCGTCCCCGAACCCGCCAAGGAGCCGGTGAAGGTCAGCACCGTCGCACCGGCCGACCAGCCGGTTGCGGACAGGCTGCGCGATATGCTCGGCACCAGGTCGCTGCGCTATTTCGACCGCAAGAACGAGCGCGCGGCCGTCGAGAAATTCTACGCCGCGCGTGACTACGCGCCGCAATGGACGCAGGCTGGCAAATTGACCGACAGCGGCAAGGGCGTGATCGCGCGCCTGAAGGATGCCGCCGCAGACGGCCTCAATCCGGCCGACTACCCGTTGCCGGATTTCGCGGCCGCCGGTTCGCCGGACCAACTCGCCGAAGCCGAGTTGAAGCTGACCGCAAGCATGCTCGACTATGCGCGCCAGGCTCAGAGCGGCCGGATGCACTGGTCGCAGGCCTCTTCCGACATCCTCTATCCCGAGCACCCGATCGATCCGGCTGAAGTGCTCGCCAACATCTCGACCGCGAAGGACGCGTCCGTAGCGCTCGATGGCTACAACCCCCCGCACAAACTCTACAAGGATCTGAAAGCCAAGCTTGCTGAGCTGCGCGGCCAGGGCGATGGCCCGATGATCCATATCGCCGAAGGTCCGGCGCTGGCGTTCAAGGCCGCCACCAAGAAGCAAGCTGAGGTGGCGCCGGAAGATTCGCGCGTACCGCAACTGCGCGCCAAGCTCGGCCTCGAGCACCCCGACGATCCCCGCTACGACGCCAAGGTCGCAGCCGCCGTGCGCAAGTTCCAGGAGAGCGTCGATCTCAAGCCGACCGGCGTGCTCGACGATCGTACCGTGAAGGCGATCAACAGCCCGAAGCGCGACCGGCACATCGACACCGTCCTCGTGAATATGGAGCGCTTGCGCTGGCTGCCGCGCCAGCTCGGTGCCGCCTCGCTCGGCAATGCCTACGTCATTCTCAACGTGCCCGACTTCACGCTCAAGGTGATGCAGAACGGCGCACAGGTCTGGACCACCCGCGTGGTGACCGGAAAGCCGGGCAAGCATGCGACGCCGATGCTGACCGAGACGATGAAGTTCATCACCGTCAACCCGACCTGGAACGTGCCGCCGTCGATCATCTACAACGAATACCTGCCCGCCCTGCAGCAGGATCCGACGGTGCTGCAGCGCATGGGCCTGCGGCTGGAACGCAACCGCGACGGCAGCATCCACATTTCGCAGCCGCCGGGCGAAGCCAACGCGCTCGGCCGTATCCGCTTCAACTTCCCGAACAAGTTCCTGGTCTATCAGCACGACACGCCGGACAAGCACCTGTTCGCGAAGGAAGAACGCGCGTTCAGCCATGGCTGCATGCGGGTGCAGAATCCCGACCAATACGCCGCGACGCTGCTCAACATCACCATGCCGAACGAGCGCTACACGCCGGAGCGAATCCGCAGCATGTACGGCCGCAGCGAGATCGACCTGAAATTCCCGACACCGATTCCGGTCAACATCACCTACCAGACCGCGTTTGTGGATGACGCCGGCAAGCTGCAATTCCGCAAGGATATCTACGGCCGTGACGCTGCGATGATCGCCCTGCTCAAGAACAGCCGCAGCAGGGATCTGGAGGCCATGATCGCTCATGCGCAGCCGAACTATTCGCGTCCGAAGGACGCTCTGCCGGCCGGCGTCAGCTTCGCCAGCGACAACACCTATTCCTCCGGCCCGTCGTTCTTCGAGCGCCTGTTCGGCGGTCCGTCCCCCGCGACGCCGCCGGCACCGATCGGCCGGCGACCGCAGCCGCGGTTCACCCGGTAGTCCGGAGGACTACGGTCTACGGGTAGAATTTCTTAATGAAATCAATAGCCTCTCCTCTTCGGAGAGGTTATTTACGTTAACCATTATCCCTGCCGTAGCGGCCATCCGGCGCTTTTTCGCCACAGTCCACGCGTTAGGTTAAAGCTTGCTTGGGGGCAGGTCGGTAAACCTCGGTTTAACCCTCCTGCTTTAAGAAAGCGTTCACCGTCTTTTGCCGGGGGTCTGCAAAAGAACATCGTGAACGCTCGTCGACTGGGTGGGCTCATACGTGCTGGCTGGTTTCGCGCGCCAATTCAATCCGCTGTCTTCGAAGGCCGGATATCGGATCGGCCTGACCTCGCTGTTGCTCCTGGCGGGCGCCGGCACGGTGCATGACGCGACGGCGCGGAACGAGACCCGCACCCTCACCTTACACCACACCCATTCCGGCGAAGACCTGACCGTCACCTTCAAGCGCGACGGCCGCTACGACGAAGATGCGCTGAAGAAGCTCAATCATTTCCTCCGCGACTGGCGCAGCCAGGACTCCACCACGATGGATCGGCACCTGTTCGACATCCTCTGGGAAGTCTACCGCGACGTCGACGGCAAGCAGCCGATCCAGATCATCTCCGCCTACCGCTCCCCCGCCACCAATGCCATGCTCCGCCGCCGGTCGTCCGGCGTGGCCCGCTTCAGCCAGCACATGCTCGGCCATGCGATGGACTTTTTCATTCCCGGCGTGCCGCTTGAGCAGGTTCGCACCGCCGGGCTCCGCCTGCAGCGTGGCGGCGTCGGCTTCTACCCGACCTCGGGATCGCCCTTCGTCCACCTCGATACCGGCAGCGTCCGCCACTGGCCGCGCATGACCCACGATCAGCTGGCCAAGGTCTTCCCGGATGGGCGCACCGTCCACCAGTCTTCCAGCGGTCCGATGAAGGGCTATGAACTGGCCCGCGCCGACATCGAGCGACGCGGCAATGGCGATGGCGGCGCAACCGGCGGCAAGATGCCGAACCTGTTCGCGGCGCTGTTCCGGGGCGGCAAGGCCACTGAGGAAGATGACGAGGGCGCAAACGCACCCGTCAAGAACGAGAAGCCCGCACCGGCGAGTGTGGCTGCTCTGAAATCCGCCGACCCGGTCCCGACCCCACGTGCCAAGCCGGTCGGCGCGACCATCCAGCTCGCCGCGGCTGACGCTCAAATCGCAGCGGCGCCCAAGGCCAGACCTGAGTCCAAGCCGGAGGCGAAGCAGGCCGCGCCGGTTTCCGCCGATACAGGCGAGCCGAAGCCACAGACGCCGGCCGATATCATCAATTCCCGCGGTTTCTGGGACGACGTGCCGAAGGCGGCGAATCAGGCCACTCCCGCGCAAGTCGCAGCCCTCCGCGCCCGCCAGGCCCTCGCCGCCGCCACTGCTACCGATCCGCAACCGACCGCCAGCGTCAACGAAACCTTCAATAGGGCGATGGCCTATGCGCCGGCCGCGGCTTCGCCGGTCGACCGCGCCAACATCGTGGCGGCCTCCGCGCCAGTGCCGCGCAGCAGCGTGCGTCCGGTTCGCAGCGCCGGTGCTGCATCGACCGAAATCAACACCGTGGTCGCCAAGGGGCCGCAGGGCCCTCAGGGTCAGGACAACGTGGTCGCCACCTCGACCCGCCTCGCCGCTGCGAAGGGCGACAATATCTGGATGCGGGTCATGATGCTGGCGCCGAGCGCGAGCAGCGCGATGTCGACTACGGTGCTCGGCGACACCGAGATGACCCAGATGCGCGCCCACTTCGTCAAGCCGCTGGCCGCGGTGGCCATGACCTTCTCGGAAGATCCGATGATGGGCATGACCTGCGACCGTTTCTCGGGATCAGCGACCACGCAACTGCCGACGCAGTCGTTCATGATGCGCACCGCCTCGCTGCGCTAGAGTTCCCTGTCTCCACGCACTCGACGCAGCCGTCGCCCGGATGGCAGCGCAATCCGGGATCAGTCGAGCCGTGTTGTGAGATGACCCCGGATTTCGCGGAGCCTGTCATCGGGCGCGCATTCGCGCGATCCGTTGTTGGCTTTCCATCCGGGCTTCGCGAAGCGTCAGAGCATCCCGAGCGCCTGCATGTAGGTTTCCAAAATGGTTTCCTGCTCGGCGCGCTCGTTGGCGTCCTGCTTGCGCATCCGCACGATGGTGCGCAGCGCCTTGGTGTCGAAGCCGTTGCCCTTGGCTTCGGCATAGACGTCGCGGATGTCGTCGGAGATCGTCTTCTTCTCCTCTTCCAGACGCTCGATGCGCTCGATGATGGCCTTGAGCTGGTCTTTGGCGAATCTTGTCGCGGGCTCGTCCTGGACGGCTGCGGCGGCGGAGGTGGCCATCGGGTACTCCTGAGTGGAACTGATGGTGAAGGTGAAAAATCAAGCGCCGCACGCGTTACCGCGCGGCGCTTTGCCCAGATGACCCTCAAGATCGGGGGGCCTTGCGTCAAGGCAGCATCGCGCTCATCCACAGCGCGCCCACAGGAGATGACGGCAATCAGTTGCCACGTCATGGCCGGGCATAGCCGTCTGAAGGACGGCGTCGCCTCCGCTCGCCTGTGGCCCGGCCATCCACGTCTTCCCTTGCGCTATGCGGTTAAGACGTGGATGCCCGGGACAAGCCCGGGCATGACGGAGAACTTAGGTGTCAGATCGCACGACGGACTGAGACCTCAATGCCCGGGATGCACCTTCTTCATCGCTGCGAGCTGCTCAGGCGTGGCCGTCCCCTGATATTTCGCCTTCCACTCCTCATAGGGCATGCCGTAGACCGCCTCGCGGCTCTCGTCCTTGCTGACGGCGACCCCCTTGGCGTCGGCCTCTTCCTTCATCCAGTTGGACAGGCAGTTGCGGCAGAAGCCGGCCAGATTCATCAAATCGATATTCTGGACGTCGGTGCGGCCGCGCAGGTGGCTGACCAGGCGCCGGAAAACGGCGGCTTCCAGTTCCGTTCTGGTTTTGTCGTCGATCGTCATGGCCCTTGGCTCCCGCGTCACATGTGCCGAGCATATTGATATCAGGTGGGACTTGTCACAGATTCTGCCATATCTGCGCGCAAAATTGGCAGCCTTACGGGGAGTCCCGATTGCCCATAGCGCGGGAAAGGCGTTCCCCGGCCGTTGACAGGTCCCGCCGGGTCACGCGAAATCTTCAATGATTTGATATAGCTTCGCTGCATGACCGCAAAAGATTCCCGCTGCTTGTCCCCCCTCTCCGCTCGCATGACCGTCGGCCTGATGCCGGTGCTTGCATTGGCGGCGACATGCCTGTGGAGCAGTCCGGCGGCGGCCGATTTCCGGCTCTGCAACAATACTTCCAGCCGGGTCGGCATCGCGCTCGGCTACAAGGACGCCGAAGGCTGGACCACCGAGGGCTGGTGGAACGTATCATCGCGCAGTTGCGAAACGCTGCTGCGCGGAACTCTCGTCGCGCGTTACTATTACATCTACGCGCTCGACTATGACCGCGGCGGTGAATGGTCGGGGCAGGCCTTCATGTGTTCGCGGGACAAGGAATTCACCATCAAGGGTACCGAGGATTGTCTGGCGCGCGGCTACGACCGCACCGGGTTCTTCGAGGTCGACACAGGCGAACAGCGAGCGTGGACAGTGCAACTGACCGAAGCCAACGAGCAGCCCGCGCAGCGCGTGCCGGGCATTCCAGGAACGATGGGACCGGGCGGCCCCGGCGGGGTTCCGGGCCTGCCCAGCCAACCGGGCGGACCGGGTCTGCCGCCAGCCCCGGCTCCCAAGCAATGAGACGGCTTCGTCGCATCAAGATTCTCGCGACCCTCGGCCCGGCATCATCAGACAGCGCGATGATCCGGAAGCTGTTCGAGGCGGGCGCGGACCTGTTCCGCATCAACATGAGCCACACGCCGCACGACAAGATGCGCGAACTGGTCACGACCATCCGCAATGTCGAATCGAGCTACGGCCGCCCTATCGGCATTCTGGTCGACCTGCAGGGACCGAAGCTGCGCCTTGGCGCGTTCGCCGAAGGTTCGACCCAGCTCAAGAACGGCCAAAGCTTCGTGCTCGATTCCGACAAGGCACCGGGCGACAACAGCCGCGTGCAGTTGCCGCATCCGGAAATCCTCGCCGCCCTGCGGCCGGGCCATGCGCTGCTGCTCGACGACGGCAAGGTGCGCCTGATCGCCGAGGAAACCTCGCCCGAACGCGCGGTGACGCGGGTGGTGATCGGCGGCAAGATGTCGGACCGCAAGGGCGTCAGCCTGCCCGATACTGACCTGCCGGTGTCGGCGATGACGCCGAAGGATCGCGCCGATCTCGAAGCCGCGCTGGTGACCGGGGTCGACTGGATCGCGCTCTCCTTCGTGCAGCGCGCCGAGGACGTCCACGAGGCCAAGCGCATGATCCGCGGCCGCGCCGCCGTGATGGCCAAGATCGAAAAGCCGCAGGCGATCGACCGTCTCGCCGAGATCATCGATGCGTCCGACGCGCTGATGGTGGCGCGTGGCGACCTCGGCGTCGAACTGCCGTTGGAGCGGGTGCCGAGCCTGCAGAAACAGATGACGCGGATGGCGCGCCGCGCCGGCAAGCCGGTGGTGATTGCGACCCAGATGCTGGAATCGATGATCCAGGCCCCGGTGCCGACGCGCGCGGAAGTCTCCGACGTCGCAACCGCCGTCTATGAAGGCGCCGATGCCATCATGCTGTCGGCCGAGTCGGCGGCCGGCAAATTCCCGGTCGAAGCCGTTTCGACCATGAACCGCATCGGCGAAGAGGTGGAACGCGACCCGACCTATCGCTCGGTTCTCACCGCGCAGCGCATGCAGCCGGAGAATACGGTCGGCGACGCCATTGCCGACGCCGCGCGGCAGATCGCCGAGACGCTGGAATTGTCGGCAATCATCTGCTGGACCTCGTCCGGCTCCACCGGCATCCGTGTGGCGCGCGAGCGCCCGAAGCCGCCGGTGGTCGCGATCACGCCGAATCTTGCGACGGGGCGCAAATTGTCCGTCGTCTGGGGCGTGCATTGCGTGGTGGCCGAAGACGCCCACGACCAGGACGACATGGTCGATCGCGCCGGCTCCATCGCCTTTCGAGACGGTTTTGCCAAGGCTGGCCAGCGCGTCATCATCGTCGCCGGCGTGCCGCTCGGCATTCCCGGCACCACCAACATGGTGCGCATCGCCAATGTCGAGCCCGAAGGCGAGACGAAGAAGTGATGATGCACGTGATTCCGCGGCGCGCGCAGGCGCTCGCCCGGAATGACCGAAGACAAGCTACTGGAGCTTCGCGTCCAGCGTGATCTTCGTATTGAACAGCTTCGACACCGGACAGCCGGCTTTGGCCTTGCCCGCCAGCTCCTGAAATTTTGCATCATCAGCGCCCGGGATCTTCGCATTCAGCGTCAGATGAACCGAGGTGATGGCAAAACCATCGCCCTGCTTTTCCAGCGTGACGTCGGCCCTGGTTTCCATCTGCTCGGCGGTGAGCTTGGCTTCGCCCAGGATCAGCGATAGCGCCATGGTGAAGCACGCAGCGTGTGCGGCGCCGATCAGCTCTTCCGGATTGGAGCCTGCCTTGCCCTCGAAGCGGCTGGCGAAGCCGTAAGGATAATCATTGAGCGCACCGCTCTTGGTCGAGATCGCACCCTTGCCGTCCTTGATGCCACCCTGCCATTTGGCGGACCCTGATGTCGTCGTCATCGCATGCTCCTCTCACGGGTTGAACCGTCGATAAGCCGCAGCGTGGCAAATGGTTGCGACAAGACCGTGTCGCCGATGGAGAGCGTCTTACGCCCCGACCAGCGCTTTTGCCGGCAGCACCGCCTGCACCACGAGGCCGCGGGCGCGGGCATCCATGACGCCGACGGCGCGCAGCGCCAATAGCGTCACCGTTTGCACGGCGTCGCGCAGCTTCGCGGAATCATCGTGGCTCTCCGGCGCCAGCGGACCAACCAGCGATTCATGCAGCGCGCCGAGCAGCGCGGTCGCGGCCAACGCGGTATCCTGCGCCGGCAGATGACCGGCGCGCACCGCGGCGTCGATTCGAGCGGCAATCTCGCCCGATATTTCGCGGCGGCTGGCAAGACGCGACACCGAGACGTCGACATCGACCGGCTCGGCCAGAATGCCCCAGGCGAGCTTACGCTGCGACAGCACCTGCACGGCGACCGTGGTGACTGCGGCGGCGAGCGCCGAGGATGGGCCCGGGGCCGCGTCCGCCGCACGGCGGATCGCCGCCAATTCGTCGCGCGAGACCTCGGCGATCAGCTCGGAAATCAGCTCGGCCTTGGAGGGAAAGTAGCGATAAACGGTGCCGGCCGCGACATTGGCGCGGATCGCAACCGGGGCGATCTGCACCGCCGCCATGCCGCCCTCGGCCGCGGCATCCCGCGCCGCCGCCAGGATGGCGCTGCGCCGTGCCGCCAGCCGCTTTACGACCTGATGGGTTCGCCGATACACCATGGCGCGATTTCCGTCCCCCGCGCGCCCTCGAGCCCCAGGGAGCCTGCCAGAACGCGCGCACCTTCAATGTCTTGAGCGATAAGCTCCGTCATCGCCTTGAAGAAGTGAACAACTATTCACGCCTCATGACAAGCCGGTTTTGCAGGCCGATGTCCGGCGGGGCTTTTCACCTTTAACAGGCTCTCAACGCGGCCAGGTTAGCATGGGCCGAATTGGGCGGCCTCAGATTACCGTCCTCGCGCTTCACGTTGGGCAGCGGTGAACTTGTCCGATGCGCGCCATCTGGCGGCGACCGGGCGGGCGTGTGCGCGCTGAACAATCCTGGAGAACATTTCCCTTGTTTCGCCTTGTCGCCTTTCTGGTTGGTGGCCTGCTGATCGGCGCGATTGCCGGCAAGCTCTGGACCTGGAACGCCCGCCAGGCTGACTGGACCGCGGTTGCACCGCCGGCGCGCATCGAACGGCCGTGCCTTCCCATATCGGGCAAGACGGCCGTCATCGTCGTGCACGGCCAGAGCAACGCAGCCAACTTTGGAAGTGTCCGGCACGCGGCGCGAGACGCCGTCGACAATTTCGATCCGGTGACCGGCAAATGCTTCGCGGCCGCCGACCCCTTGCTCGGTAGCGATGGCATGGGCGGCAGCTTTGCAACGCGTCTCGGCGACATCCTGATCCAGGCCGGACGTTACGACCGCGTGATCCTCGTACCGCTCGCCATCGGCGGAGCCTCGCTTTTCTTTCTGAACAACGAGGGCGCTTTGGTGGTCACCAACGGCAGCGCGAAGCTGAAGGCCGCAGGACTGACGCCGACGCATATTCTGTTTCAGCAGGGCGAGAGGGACGCGCTAGAGACGACGTCGACCGAACAATATGCGTCGCTGTTGCATCAACTCGTGAAGCGTTTTCGCGACGCCGGTATCGATGCGCCCTTCTATCTGTCACGCAGCACAAAATGCGACTATGCCGGGCCGACGAACATAGCAGCCGTACGCGCCGGCCAACTGGCCGCAGTCGATGAAGCGCTGGATATCCGTCAAGGGCCCGACACCGATACGATCGGAAACGAAGGCCGCAGCTCCGATGGTTGCCATATGAACGAGATCGGTACGCTGGCGAATGCCGCCCTGTGGGCGGCGTTCATCAAATAGCGGCAAGCGATCCGAAGCCGGCCTTCAGGCACGCATGGCAGCAAGCGCCGGCACCGGCTCATGCCGCCACCATGATCCGGCACGGCGCAGAACCAGCGCGGCCACGACCAGCGTGGCGCCAAGGCCCGTCGGTAGCCCCGTGAACATGTAGCACAGGAGGAGCCCGACGACGACGCCGAGCGCCGGATGCTCGTAAGAACGAAAGCCGGTCCTCAATCCGGTGCGGATCAGGAAGGCGACCGGGATCGCCAGCACCATCATATCGTACATGAAGAGATAAGGCGTGGTCAGCAGCGTGCCGGCGCCAAGCGCTGCGGCCTTCAACGTGTAGGGCACGCGGCTTCGCCACATCAGCGCCACCACCACGGCGACGGAAGCAGTGAGAACCCACTGGAATGCCCAGCCGAGCGGCTCGCTGCCGCCGAAATAGCGCACCATCGAGAAGATGCTCTGCATCTTCCACCATGGAGCCTTCCCTTCGGTCAGGAAGGCTTGCGAGAATTTCGGCATCCAGTGGAAGAATGCCAGCCAGCTTTCGAAGCCGAAGGCAAGCAGGGAAGCGAAGGCCACCACGAGCGCCGTTACGGCAGCGCTGATGAACACGCGCCAATGCCCGGCCGCGATCAGTGCAATCGGAAACAGCAGTCCGTATTGCGGCTTGTACGTCAAAAGCCCGAGGCAGATACCTGCCAGTACCGGCCGTACCGGGATTAGATAGAGCGTACCGCCGATCAGCGCCGCGGTGAGAAAGCCGTTCTGCCCGACCAGCGCATTGATGAATGCCATCGGAATGGCGAATGCGAGCAGATAGCCGAAGGTACGGCCGACGATCGCGCGCATCGCGACAAGAAAGGGCACAAAACTGACCGCAACCCAGCCGATAAACGCGACTTGGTAGGGAAGCTGCGCCAGCACGGATGCGACGAACAGGAATGGCGGCGGATAGTGCCAGGCGAAATAGCCGACAAAATCCTTGCCGAGCTTTGCGACCTCGACCTGCTTCTGGATGTCCCAGTCATAGGCCTGTGCCGGGAGGCCATCGAGCACCAGGCGGCCGGCCGCCCAGACGTTGATGAAATCGGTCGGGATGCCGAGGCCGTTCGCATCGTAAACCCACCACTGTGAGAGATACGCCGTCCCGCACAGGGTCACATTCGCAACCGCCAGCACCAGGCAGACCCTGACGAGCCACGCGGGAATTGCGCTTTGCTCCGGCGTGGGCCGGAGGGCGGAAAGAGAGGCGGTCATGCGCGGTCCTTGCCTGGCGCACGCTGTCCGAAAGCGCACGTCCCCAAGCAATAGGCCGGACTGAATTGAGGAAATCTTAAGTTCTAGCGCGGCGACGGCGGTTTCCCGTCGTCCCCACGAACGCAAGGGACCCATAACCACTGAAGCCGGTGGTTGACGGCAAGGCGCCTTCCGTCGTGCCTTACCGATAGATCACGCGGTCTGGGTCCACGCGCCCGTGCGCAATTGCGCACCAGGCGGGGACGACGAGCGGAGGGAGCACGCATTGCTCCCCTGCTGCCAGCTCAGCGCACCTACTGCGTGCTCTTATGAGATCGAAGGAGACCGACCACCATGCGCTTCTGGATTGAATGCACGAGGTTCGAGACGGGACAGCCCATCCACATCAACATCGCGCTGGTCGGCAGCATGTCCCGCGACGGCGAGCGCACCGTGCTCGCCTTTGTCGGCGGCGACGGACAGACGATCGACGTCACGGAGACGCCGGAACATATCCTGGCCGTGCATCTTGGCGCCGAACCAAAAGCGTGACACGCGTCAACTCGCGGTCAACAACTCGTCGAACCGCTCATCGCTGGCAACGCGATGGGATACTCGCTGTATTTAACGGACGAACAACTACTTCGTCTGCTTGGCTCGCTGGTCCTTCGGGATCACGAATTTCAATCCGGACCAGGTATCGTCAATCGCACAGACCTTGATGTCGACGAGGCCAAGCGGCAGCGCGGTGTCGCGGATGATGTTTTCCGTCAGATCGGTCGCAACGCCGGACGCCTTCTTCGGCCACGATACCCATATCATTCCGTCGGGTTCGATCGCGGCGCGGTAGCTCCGCAATTTCGTGGCGAACCCTTTCGCCTCGGTCGCGAACAGATGCACCATGTCGAGCGGCGCCTTGAGCCGGGGCCTGATCGTCACACCATCGGGCAATTCGCCGACGACATCGCCATAAGCGCACGACAGCCCAACCGTGAAAATACAAAAGCCCGGCTTGATGCCGAGCTTTTGCACAACCGGTTTGCCGGAATAACCGGCCATCGATCTACGTCCGTTACGCCTGCGGCTGCGGCTCCAGACCGGGGTCCGGATCGGGACGCGGGCGCGGCTTGCCGGCGGGAGGCACGGCGGAAGCGCGCGGGGTGCTCGGCTCCAGCACCGACTCGCGGTTGGGCTTCTTGCCCTTCAACAGGTCGATGATTTCGTCGCCGCTCAGCGTCTCGAATTCGAGCAGGCCCTTGGCCAGCGTCTCGAGGTCTTCGCGCTTCTCGGTGAGGATCTTGGTGGCCTCGTTGTAGCCTTCCTCGACCAGCCGCTTGATCTCCTTGTCGATCTTCTGGACGGTCGCTTCCGACGCATTTTGCGTGCGCGACACCGACATGCCCAGAAACACCTCGTCCTGGTTTTCGCCGTAGGACACGGTGCCGAGTTCTTCCGACAGGCCCCAGCGCGTCACCATCATGCGGGCGAGGCGCGTCGCCTGCTCGATGTCGGAGGCGGCGCCCGAGGTGACCTTCTCGCGGCCGAAGATCAGTTCTTCCGCGACACGGCCGCCCATCATGATGGCGAGCCGCGAGGTCATCTGCTCCAGCGACATCGACAGCTTGTCGCGCTCGGGCAACTGCATCACCATGCCGAGCGCACGGCCGCGCGGAATGATCGTGGCCTTGTGGATCGGATCGGTGGCGACGACGTTGAGGCCGACGATGGCGTGACCGCCCTCGTGATAAGCCGTCAGCAGCTTCTCTTCCTCGGTCATGACAAGCGACTTGCGCTCGGCGCCCATCATCACCTTGTCTTTTGCTTCCTCGAACTCGGCCTGCGTCACCATCCGCTTGTTGCGGCGGGCGGCCGTCAGCGCGGCCTCATTGACGAGGTTCATCAGGTCGGCGCCCGAGAAGCCCGGGGTGCCGCGCGCGATGGTCTTGAGGTTGATATCCGGCGCTAGCGGCACCTTGCGGACGTGAACCTTGAGGATCTGTTCGCGGCCAACGACATCCGGGTTCGGCACCACGACCTGACGGTCGAAGCGGCCGGGACGCAGCAGCGCGGGATCGAGCACGTCGGGCCGGTTGGTCGCCGCGATCAGGATCACGCCTTCATTGGCTTCAAAACCGTCCATCTCGACCAGCAACTGGTTGAGCGTCTGTTCGCGCTCGTCATTGCCGCCGCCGAGACCAGCACCGCGATGACGGCCGACCGCATCGATTTCGTCGATGAAGATGATGCAGGGCGCGTTCTTCTTTGCCTGCTCGAACATGTCGCGGACGCGGGAAGCGCCGACGCCGACGAACATTTCGACGAAGTCCGAACCCGAGATGGTGAAGAACGGAACGTTGGCTTCGCCGGCGACCGCACGCGCGATCAGCGTCTTGCCGGTGCCGGGAGGGCCGACCAGCAGCACGCCGCGCGGAATCCGTCCGCCGAGGCGCTGGAATTTGCCGGGATCGCGGAGGAATTCGACGATCTCCTGCAGGTCCTGCTTGGCCTCGTCGACGCCGGCGACATCCTCGAAGGTGACGCGGCCGTGGGCCTCCGTCAGCATCTTGGCGCGTGACTTGCCAAAGCCCATCGCCTTGCCGGCGCCGCCCTGCATCTGCCGCGACAGGAAGATCCACACGCCGATCAGCGCGATGAAGGGCAGCCAGGAGACCAGCAGCGAGACGAACCACGGCACGTTGTCGCCGGGCGGCTTCGCGGTGATCGAGACCTTGCCGTCATAGAGGCGCTTGACCAGCGTCGGGTCGTTCGGCGCATAGGTCTGGAACGAGGAGCCGTTGGTGAAAGTGCCGTGGATTTCCGGCCCCTGGATCACGACGTCGCGCACGCGGTTCTGATCGACCTCGCTCAACAGCTGCGAGAACGAGATGTCCTGCGAGGACGTGCGCTGACCCGGATTCTGGAAGAGCGTGAACAATGCCAATAGCAGCAATACAATGATGACCCAGAGGGCGAAGTTGCGCAGATTGGCGTTCATTGATCTTCCTTCGTGGTCGCGCGGATCGCGGCCCTATGTCCTTGGCAGTGACCTTGAGTATTCCTTGGGTAGTGAGGCGAGAATCCCCGGTCCACTGCACCCAATTTAGGTGGCGCCCGGGTCAATGCCAAGGGAACCACTCAGGACTATTTAACGCATCTTAACGCGATTCCCGGTCAAAAAATGACGCAGAAATCAGGGTTTTTCCCGGGTGGTTAAGGCTCTTCGTCCCCGATATCGCTGATATTTCGATATGGGGACGCTTCTCAGGCTCGGCTACCCCGGCGCGGCGGCGCTGGATTAACATGAATCCGGCCTTCGATCAGGCTGATTGCCGCCCCGGCAAGCGTCTGTTTCAGCCTTGTCTGCTTCTCGCCGTTTGCAATGGCGTTGTCCAGTACCGCCAGCAGCGCCTCGAGCTTGCCGAGTTCCGCCGGCCCTTCGTAACCGGCCCGGTCGATGGCGCGCTTGAGCAGCCGCAGCCGGATCTCCTCGGGCAGACCGGCAAACGCCCCGGCATCGAAGCCGAAACGCGCGCCATCGTCGCGATCTCTCAACGCGAGATAGCGCTCGGCGCCGTCGGCCAGCACTTCGATCGCGGCATTCGCACGCGCCAGTCTCGATGCCAGCCGCGCCAGATTTCGGCTGTCGCCGCCCTCCTCGGCCAGAGCTGGCATCAATGCGCGCAAGCGCGGTCGCGTGAAGCTCATGTCGCGATTGGTGGGATCGTCGGCAAACGCGATCTTCGCCTTGTCCAGCGTCGCAACGAGTCGGGACTTCGGAATGTCGAGCAACGGCCGCGCCAGCCACACGCCCTCGCGCTCGCTCTCGCGCGCCATCGCCGCGAGGCCAGCGATGCCGCTACCGCGCAGCATCCGCATCAACAGCGTCTCGGCCTGGTCGTCGCGGGTGTGCGCGGTGAGAATGTGCGTGGCGCCGCTCGCCTGAGCCGCTTTCGCCAGCAGGCGATAGCGCGCCGCGCGGGCGGCGGCCGGCAGGCCGGATTTGGGCTTGGCGCCGGTCCAGCGCAGCGTGCGATGGGGCACATCGAGCGTCCGTGCAAGACGCTTGACGTCGCGCGCCTCGCGCGCGGCCTCGACCCGCAGACCATGGTCGACGGTGACGGCGATCAATCGCGGCCCGCGCCTTGCGGCGCGGCGCCAGCGGGCGGCAAGCCACAGGAGCGCAAGGGAGTCGGGGCCGCCGGACACCGCCAGCACGAGCGCGGACGCAGCCTTCCAGGGCGCGAACAGGTGTTTCGCTTGCTGTACCGAGATCGGCGCGTGGTCGTCGTCAGTCATGGCATCGCCAGTCTATTCGAGGCCGACGGCGGCCTCGACCGGCTTATGCTTTAGCACTTAACCCGCTTCTGCTCACGATCGACGGCGGCTTTGACGCCGGCAGACGCACGCGGATATTTCCGCGTCACCTCGCCGAGCGCCGCGCAGGCGGCTTCCTTTTCCTTCAGCGCCGCCAACGACTGGCCGAGCCGCAGCAGCGCGTCGGGCGCTTTCCCCGACTTGTCGAACTTGGTGGTCACGCCGAGGAAGGTTTCGGCGGCATCGCGATATTGCTGGCGCTGGAAATAGCTCTCGCCGAGCCAGTATTGCGCATCACCGATCAGCGGATCGCTTGGGTATTTCTGGGAAAAGTTCTTCATGGTCTCTTCGGCCAGCGCATAATCCTTGCGCTGCATGTAGCCGATACCGAGATCGAACTCGTCCTTCGACGTGGCCGAGGGCGGCAGCGTAGTCAATGCGGCGCTGGCGCCCGGACCGGGGCCACGCTGCGGCGCGGCTGCGGGCGGCGGGGCGCCGGCATCGCGCGGACCGCCGAGATTGAGCGGCTCACCAGGTCCGCGGCCGCCTGGCGCGCCAACCGAAGCTTCATTGGAGATCGGCATCTGGCCGCCGCCGAGCGCGCGCGGCGCACCGGGGGCGTTGGGATTCTGGCTCGGATCGAACGCATCGCCACGGCGGCGGCCGCCTGCCTGCGGTGCAGCCGGGTCCTGCGCGATCGGCGCGGGCGAGGCGATCTGCGGTTGCTGGTCATAGCCGGGCTGTGCCTGCGGGTAACCCTGCGGCTGACGAGGCCCCTGCTGCGGGTAGGCTTGCTGCGGATAGCCCTGTTGCTGTTGCCCCTGGGGCGGGCCGGGCTGCACTGGAGGAGGCGCGGCGGCCACGCTGGGCTGCGCCTGCTGAGGCTGACCGCCAGGCGCCGGCGGCGCGGCGCCAAGCTGGCGCAGCCGCTCTTCGAGCTGGCGGTTGCGGTATTGCAGTTCCTCGTTCTGGCCGGTCAGTTGCCTGAGCTGATTTTCCAGCCGCTGGATCCGCATCTCCAGATCGGCGTCATCGGACTGCATCTGGCCCTGCGGGGGGCCTTGCGGTGAACGCTCCCATGGGAACGTGATCTGTGCGGACGAGGACTGCACGGACAAAGCCAGCATCGCGGCCATCGCCGCGGCGCCGGTAGCGTTGAGGAATCTGGATGACATTTTGCCCTGATGACGAAGTCGCGTGTCAAACGAAAGCAGAACACATTGAGAGAGGGAGTACGCCGGAATTGTGACTGGCATTTCCGAATCCGGACGCCGGGTTCCGGTATGGTTTAGTATCTCCTTCAAGACAAGCCGCCCAGCCCGGCGGACCGTTCACAAATCGAGGGAGACCCACTCATGCACGTATCCGTGAACGGAGTGCGCCTGTTCTTCGATGTCGAGGGGGCGAAGCTGGTCCCGGATGGGCCCACCATGCAGGAAAAGCCCACCTTGCTGCTCCTCCACGGCGGTCCGGGCTTCGATCATTCGATTTACAAGCCAGCCTACTCCGCCTTGGCCGACGTCGCCCAGATCGTATATCTCGACCATCGCGGCAACGGCCGCAGCGAGGACGGCCCACGAGAGGGCTGGACCCTGGCACAATGGGGCGACGACGTGCGCACGTTCTGCGAGGTGCTCGGCTCGCCGACCCGATCGTGCTGGGCGCCTCATTCGGCGGCATGGTGGCGCTGGCCTACGCGACGCGCCATCCAACCCATGCTTCGAAACTGGTCCTGGTCAGTACGGCGGCCGCCGGCGACGAATATCTCGAGCGGCGGATCGAGTTGTTCGAACGCTTCGGCGGACCGGAGGTCGGCGCACTGGCGCGGCGTCGCCTGCTGGAAGAACGGGGCCATCCAGACCAAACTTCGGTAGAGGCCTGGGTGCGGCTGGCGATGCCGCATTACACGCGCGTCCCGCGCAACCCCGACATGGGACGCCGCGCCATCAACCGGCCGCAGGTGCTGCAATGGTTCACCCGGCCCGGCGGCGAGAGTCACAGCTACAATTTCTTCCCCGACCTGGATCGCATCCAGTGCCCGACGCTGGTGCTCGGCGGCGAAGACGATCCCATTCACCCGATCGAGAGCCAAGCCGACATCGCAGCCGCGCTGCCGCCGCATCTGGTGCGGTTCGAACGGTTCGCTGACTGCCGGCACGCCTGCATACAGGACGCGCCCGAACGCACCCTGGCCGCGATCCGGGATTTCATCTTGCGCCCAAAATGAAACCGGCGCCCGAAGGCGCCGGCTTGAAACTCTGTAAGGTCGAACTCGTCAGGCGCCAGCGTTCAGCACCGTGACGGCGCGCCGGTTCTGCGACCAGCAGGAGATGTCGTTACAGACAGCGACCGGACGCTCCTTGCCGTAGGAGATGGTGCGCATGCGGTTCGGATCGATACCGCGCGAGGCGAGATAGCTGCGCACCGACTGGGCACGGCGGGCGCCGAGCGCGATGTTGTATTCGCGGGTGCCGCGCTCGTCGGCATGGCCTTCGATGGTGAAGGAATAGCGGTTGTAGGTCTGCAGCCACTGCGCCTGCTTCTCCAGGGTCGCGATCGCCTGCGGGCTCAGATCGGTCTGGTCGCTCTCGAAGAACACGCGGTCGCCGACATTGACCACGAAGTCCTGCTGGCTGCCCGGGGTGGCCGCGCTCGCCATCGCGCCGTCGGCGCCGACGTTGTTCTTGGCGCAGGCGCCCATCGACAGCGCCACAGCGACCACAGCCGCCAGCTTCCATCCCTGGAGGATACGCATCTGATATTTCATTCCGGAGCCTCCAACGCTCACGTTTTTCGACTGTTATCCGGTCTACAGCTCGATGGTTAAGCGAACGTTCCGTCAACCTTGATGGAACCTTGCCAGGCTCGATCAAATGCCGACAAACCGCGAAAAGCGACCGCGATAGTTAATGGTTTGTAAATGTGGCGCGACGGTGAAGGCAAGGGCGTACCGGCCGAAATCACCGGATTTGGTAGTTCCGCGTCGCTGGACGGACCGGCAGCTCGGGACATAAAGCGCCGCGGCCGGAGAATCCGCGGCGGCGTGCGCGCAGCCGGTTCTGGGTTCGCCGTCAGGAAGTCAGAACGATCGAGGGCCGCTCGAAGGAAGTAACAACGCCGTGCGGCGACGAATGTCGCTCGCCGTCGCGCTCAAACAGCATTCGACGCTCGGCGGACGTCGAACGCATGATGGGAAAACGGGCCAAGACCTTATCCCGCACGGTCCCGAAATCGCAGGCCATCAAGGCCACCTTGTGCGATATGATCGGAATCGGACGCGGTTCGGCGATGGCCTCCTGCAAAAAGACTCGACGGTAGAATGCCTGATGCTCGGCGCGAACGAGCGCCAGCCCGGTGTCGGCGTTGAAATAAGCGCACGCCATATAGCCCAGCCGCACCGTCAGGTAGGGAAGTTCCGGAAACCGCCCGGCTTTTTCCGGGTCTGCAGCCAGGCGCGATGGATCGACGAAAACTTCGCCTTTATCGAGTCGAGGGTGCAGCACATCGCCGAACAAATCGGTTGTGTGAGACATCCGCCATTCCGACGTCAGGACATGGAGGCGGACAGAGCTGCAGAGTTCTCCGTCAATATAAATTCCAAACGTCCGGGCGTTGGGAGCATCATCATAGGGATCGTGGACGCGCTCAGACTCTGAAGGCGGGATCAATCCACCATTCAGATAGGCTCTGTAACGCAACGAAGAGATGCGATCTTTTTCCTCGGCAGTTTCGACAAGCCGGTATTCGACGCGATCAAGGAGCCGTGATCCCCAGACAGAGTGCGAAGCACGCGTTTCGACTCCGGACTTCATCCAATACTCCTTGAAAACACTCAAACAACCTGTGCGAGCGCGAAAAAGCTTAACAGCTTCTTAATGCTTTGCAAACGAATCACTCCGTTAGGGTTAAGCCGGCCGGGCTACCCAATTTGAGCGATGATCCGTAGTTTTGCGGGGATATCAGGCGATCGATCGCGAGGCGATCGCGCGAAGCTGGTCGTCCGGCGAGCGACGGCCGTGCGAGGCATTCAGCAATTGGCGGACCCGGACAGCGGGCACCGGCGGGCTGAACAAATAGCCCTGGGCCTCGGTCACCGCACCATCGGCGCTGATCAGCTCGAGCTGCTCGTTGGTCTCGATGCCCTCGACCACGACCGACATTCCAAGATCGGCCGACAGCCGCGCCACGCCGCGCAGCAGCGTCAGCGGACGGTCGGTGTCGATCCCTTCCAGGAAGGAGCGGTCGATCTTCACTTTCTGCAACGGGAAGTTGTGCAAATAGCTCAGGCTCGAATAGCCGGTGCCGAAGTCGTCGAGCGAGATCCGCACGCCGAGCGAATGCAATTGCGACAGCACGTCATGCGTCACCTGCGTGTTACGCAGCAGCGAGGATTCGGTGATCTCGATTTCAAGCCGGTTCGCCGGCAGGCCGGAGACTTCGAGCGCGTAGCGAACTTCGCTCAACACGTCGCGTTGGTGGAATTGCTGCGGTGAAAAGTTGACGGCGACGCTGACGCCTTCGGGCCACTTCATGCATTCCATGCAGGCCCTGCGCAAGATCCACCGGCCGAGATCGACGATCAGGCCCATGTCCTCGGCGATCGGAATGATGTCGGTCGGCGACACTGTGCCGCGAACCGGATGATTCCAGCGCAGCAGCGCCTCGCAGGTGGATATCCGGCCCGATTTGAGATTGACCAGCGGCTGGAAGAACAGCTCGAACTCCTCGTTGGCCAGCGCCTTGCGCAGGTCCAGTTCGAGGATGCGGCGGGATTCGACGACCTGCGCCATCTCGTCCCGGAAGAAGCAGAAGGTGCCGCGGCCGTCGGCCTTGGCGCGGTACAGCGCCATGTCGGCGTTCTTGAGCAGCGTGTCGGCGCTGACGCCACTCGAGGTCATCGCGATGCCGACGCTGGCGCCGATCTCGACCAGATGATTGTCGATCTTGTAGCGCTCGCTCAGGCGATCGACGATGCGACGGGCAAGGCCGGCCGCGTCCTCGGGCGAATGGATGTTCTGCTGGAACACCACAAACTCGTCGCCGCCGAAGCGCGCCACGAAGTCCTCCGGCCGCAACATCTCGCGCAGCCGATCGGCCACCGCGCACAATAGCTGATCGCCGCAGGGATGGCCGAGCGTGTCGTTGACCTGCTTGAACTGGTCGAGGTCGACGAACAACAGCGCCGACAATTGTTCGGCGCCCTGCTGAATCGCCAGAAGATGGCCGATTTCGTCGCGGAAATTGACCCGGTTGGGCAGCTCGGTGAGTTCATCGTAGCGCGCCAGATGGCTGATCCTGGCTTCCGCATCCTTGCGCTCGGTGATGTCCTCCACCAGCATGACGGTGCCGCCGTCGGCCATCGGCTGAAAGGTCCAGGACAGCGCCCGGTTCTTGTTGAAATCCGGATCGGTCGTCACGATGTCGCTGGCGCGGGAGTACTCGACTTGCTGCAGAATAAGATCGGCGCTTGCCGCCGAAATCGCCCCGGCTGCGACGCAGGCCAGGCAAATCTCGGATACGTTGGCGTCTCGCTGCACGAAGTCGTCCGCCAAATTCATCATTTTGCTGAAGCGGTGATTCATCACCGCAAGCCGGCCATCGGCGCGAAACATGCACAGTCCGTGTGGCATGTTGTTCAGCGCGGTATCGAACTGGCCTGCCAGCGCCGCTTCGCGCTCGCGTGCCACAAGTGCCTGCATGAAAATTCTGTGCAGGTTGGCCGAGAGTTTGATGAGAGTCACGAGGAACACGGCGGTGACGACCGACATGGCGACGTAATAGGGCGTGCCACGCACCGCCAGTGCGATCACCGTCGTACCCAGGGCAAGGAGAAGCTGCAGCCTGAATATCCACTGCCGTCCATAGGCCCTGCCCGCGCCGCCGGCGAGGAGTCCGATCGTCACGGACAGAGCAATCATGTGGGCCACAGCATCGTCAGTGCTCAACAGCGTGGTGCTGCACCATATTCCGATCGCAACGGCCTGGATCATTGCCCCGATCTGGTAGCGCGTCGCCCACAACGCAGCACCATCGGCAGTGAGGGTCGATTTGCGCGACTGGTAGAGCTGCAAATCGATCGCCCGGACAACGCCGGCAAGGGCGAGAAGCGCGACACAGGCCCAGATGAGATCGCTTCCGGTCTTCAGCGCGGTCATGGCCGCGGTGATCGTCGCGAAGACGATGCCCACATGCACCGTGCCCGGAGTTTCGAAGAGCGAATCGATCAACGCCGCGCGGATGGACGGCGGTGTCTCCTGCTCGGGTAATTCTCGCTGATCGGCAAGCTGCATTTCGGGCGCACGTCCTTTGGGATTAGACGTTGTACCTATCGCAGGTGAAGTCTTTCTGAGGGAACATCGTTAGCGAGACATTGCTATCGATTGGTAAACGAAAAAATTTGCCCGCAAAATCAGCGGGCTAGGCAATGTTTGCCGATTAACGATTGTGCTCCCGCGCGAGCGGGTTCCATCAGGACAATAGCGGCGACCATGCGGGGTCGGAGGCGAAACCGGGCGTTGGCACCCGCAATTCGTTACGACCTGAGATGTCGACCGTGTACAGCGACGGCCCGCCGCTGCCGCCGGGATCGCGGAAGAACATGACGACCCGCCCGTTCGGCGCAAACGTCGGCCCCTCATTGTGGAAGCCGGAGGTGAGGATGCGTTCGCCCGAACCGTCGGTCTTCATGATGCCGATGGCGAATGCGCCGCCGCCCTGCTTGGTGAAGGCGATGTAGTCGCCGCGCGGCGACCAGACCGGCGTCGAGTAGCTGCCCTCACCGAACGAGATGCGCTGCGCGCCGCCGCCATTGGCCGGCATCACGTAGATCTGCGGCTTGCCGCCGCGATCGGATTCGAAACAGATCCGGCTGCCGTCGGGCGAATAGGACGGCGAGGTGTCGATCGCCGGCGTATCGGTCAGCCGTGTCGTCGATTTCGAGCGCAGGTCCATTACGAACAGGTTCGAGTTGCCGCCCTGCTGCAGGCTCATGATGATGCGCTGACCATCCGGCGAGAACCGCGGCGAGAACGACATGCCGGGGAAGTTGCCGACGATCTCGCGCTGCCCGGTCTCGACGTTGAACAGATAGACGCGCGGATCGCCCTGGCCGAACTCCATGTAGGTGATCTCTTGCGTCGACGGCGAGAAGCGCGGCGTCAGCACCAGGTCGGAGCCCTTGGTGAGATAGCGAACGTTGGCGCCGTCCTGATCCATCAGTGCCAGCCGCTTGACGCGGCGCTCCTTCGATCCGGTCTCGTCGACGAACACGACGCGGCTGTCGAAATAGCCCTTTTCACCGGTCGCGCGCTCGTAGATCTGGTCCGAGATAATATGCGCGATCCGCCGCCAATATTCCGGCGAGGTGAAATATTGCTGGCCCGCGAGCTGCTGGTTGGTGTTGACGTCCCAGAGACGGAATTCAGCCTTGAGGCGGCCGTCGCCCTGCCGAGTCATACGGCCGGTCACCAGATAGGTTGCATTGATCTGCTTCCAGCTCTGAAAGGTCGGCGGGTTGTCGGGATTGCTGATGCGCTCGATGAAGGCGGCCGGATCGATCGGCGCGAACAGCCCGCTGCGCTTGAGGTTGTTGGTGATGACCTGCGCCACGCCGACGCCGACCTCGGCATCGCCAGGCGTGCCCGCGACGAAATTCGGGATCGCGATCGGCTGCGGGGTGAACTCGCCCTCGGGAATTACGATCCGCTTCGGCGCTTGCGCAAAGGCATTACCGCCGGCGACCGCGCCAAGTGCCGCCATTCCGGCAATGATCTGACGGCGGCTCGGGCGATACAGCATGTTCGGCAATCCATCTTTGTCAGTCATCGCTTCAAACTTTGCTCATATCTGTCATTGCCAACGGGTGTCCGCCACGTGACAAAACCGTTAGACTTTTTCCTTGAACACCGGCGAGAAATATTTCCACTCTTCGTAGAAGGCCGCCGGCAGCTTATATGGCTGGCATTCGATGATCGCGCGCAATGCGCTTTCCTGATAGACGCGAAGGAAGGGCGTCGCCGGCGTTCCCTCAGGAACCGGCGAGCCTTCGAGCGTGCCGTCGCGCTTCAGGCGAATGGCAAATGCCGCTTCAGGCCTCTGCGACTCGATCCCGCCATAGGGTTTCTTCCAGCATCGCTCGACCTGGCGCTGGAACATTGAACCCCAGGTCGCGGAATTGTCCGCGGCCGTGCCCTTGGCAAGGCCCAGCGCCGCGTTGGAATTCAGCGTGTCGCCGGTCGTGGCCTGGCGCGTCGGATCACGCTTGTCGAGCAGGGCCGCGATCTGGTTCTGATCGAAGTGCCGTTCCACGATCCGTTGCTTCGGCGGCTCCGGCGGCGGCTTGGCGGCCTGCACCGGCGGCTTCGGCGGCGGCTTCTTCTCTTCCTTCTTGATGGTGTCGCCGATCTGATCGACCTTCGGCGGATCGGGCTTTTTCTCGACCGGCTTCGGCTCTTCCTTCGGCTTCTCGACGACCTTCGGCGGGTCGGGTTTCTTCTCGACCGGCTTCTCCTCGACCTTCGGCTGAGGCGGCGGCGCGGTCTCGGTCACCACGGGCGCCTTCTCGGTGATCTTGCCGACGGCGTCATCGACGGGCTTGGCTTCGGCGACCTTCTCGACCAGCGGCTTCGGGTTTTCCTTCTTGCCGGTCTTCATGCCGGCCATCACCTTGGCAAGCTCTTTGGAGTCAACCACATCGACCGCAACCGACTCTTCCGGCGGCATTTCGAGCGCCTTGGTCGAGAACGACAGCATCACCCACCCCAGCACGAACAAGTGCAAGGCAACCGATGCCATCACCGTCTTGTCGACCTTGATCTTCACTCGAGTTTTCCCGCTCCCCGTCAGCCATCCTACGCCATTACATGCTCAGGAGCCCTGCTCCGGCACGATGACGATATTCGCCTTGAACCCCGCCGTCCGAATATACCCCAATAATTTCATCATATCCGTGTAACAGACGTCCTTGTCGCCCCGCAGGTATACCACGCGCTCGGCCTCCGATCTGGTCTCCTTGATCGCCGTGATCTTGGGCAGGAGCTCATTGGCCGGAATCAGCGTATCCCCGAGGTAGAGCTCGACGTTTGAATTGCAGGTACCGCCGGTGCGCTTGACCGACAATGTCAGCGGCGGCGCATTCGCCTGGATCTGCTTGCCGCCACCGGCAACCGGCAGGTCGATATCGATGCTGGACGTCATCAACGGCGCCGCCACCATGAAGATGATGAGCAGCACCAGCATCACGTCAACCATCGGCGTGACGTTGATCTCCGCCATCACGGCGGCACGACGCCGGCCGCGGCGTCCGCCGCCACCGCCTGCCGAACCTGCCATGTTCATCGCCATGATCGTGATCTCACGCTGCGCTCGTCATGTGCCGTCCTCACGCCCGCTCGTCGATCTGGCGGGACAGGATGGCGGAAAACTCGTCGGCAAAGCCTTCCAGCCGCTGCGCCTGCCGATTCACCTCGGACGTGAATTTATTGTAGAAAATGGTCGCGGGGATGGCGGCGATAAGACCGATAGCGGTCGCAAACAGCGCTTCCGCGATGCCGGGCGCGACCACTGCCAATGAAGTGTTTTTCGAAGCCGCGATCGACTGGAAGCTCGACATGATGCCCCAAACGGTTCCGAACAGGCCGACGAACGGACCCGCCGAACCGACCGTCGCCAGCACCAGCAGCCGCCGCTCCAGCCGTTCGACTTCGCGGGCGATGGAGACGTTCATCACCTTCTCGATCCGCATCTGCAGGCCGGCAAAGGAGCGCGTCTGGCTCTCGAACGAGCGCTTCCACTCACGCATCGCGGCGACGAAGCACGCCGCCATCGATTGCGTCGGCTTTGCCGACAGCGCGCGGTAAAGCTCCTCGATTGACTGCCCCGACCAGAACGCCTGTTCGAAGCGGTCCATCGCACGCTTGGTGCGCGAATAAAGGAAAATCTTGTCGATCGCGATCGCCCACACCCAGACCGAGCAGGCGAGAAGGCCCAGCATGACCGTTTTGACGACCCAGTGGGCCTGCATGAACAGCGAGATCAGCGACACATCGGCCGCGATCATCGGCAAAGCTGACGGCGCCACGTCGGCGGGATTCATAAGCGGTATCCTCTCAACGCAAGTGTCCCTAATTCCTCCGGGAGCAAATGGCTGCCGGTTCCACAGCCGCGCGTCGAGCGCGGCGATTTGCGCCAGCGCGAGAAGCCTCTCTTGTGTCGCATGGGGGGCCCGCCGAAAGCCGGGCTCTGCTTCCCCTGCCAACATGTCAAAACGAGGGCTGTCCGCGCGTCATTCCGTCCCTAACCAGACGCTAAGCTTGGTTAACTTTAGGTTACCAAAGGGAAATCCAACAGCCGGAAATCCAGCCAAGCCGGGCGGTTAGGAGCCGGGAACCGGGTTCCATGAGACGTTCCCGACCGATTGTGCTGGGCCGGTAGCCGCTGCCCTTTCGGGCGGCCCGAAGCGTAGCCTCCTCAGGGTGGCAAGTCGCCAGTTCTCTCTGCGTCATTGCGAGCCGACGGGTGGATACAGTTTCGCATTCTCGCGTCGCTGATCGCCCGAGGTTTGTATTTTCTTCGTCGCCCTCTCCAATCAGAGCAACTGTGCTGGAAGTAGCCCGGTGATCGGCCGGCCTCAAGGCTGGCGCTGGCGCGCCCCCGCCTACGGCGGCTGCGGCCTTGACCCCGCCCGTTCACCGGTCTGTCGGCTTTGCAAGCGCTCGGTCGCGGAACCGATCGCGGTGGGCGCGCTCGTCAGCTCAACGCGTAACGGCTGGGATCCCATTTCTGCCGTCGTGCGATCATGGTGTTGAGGATGATGATCAGCTTGCGCATGCCGGCGATGATGGCAATCTTCGGCTCTTTTCCTTTGGCAATCAGGCGCTGATAGTAGGCCTTCAGCACGGGATTGTTCAGCGTGGCTGCGCCAACACAGGGCATGTAGATGGCGTTACGGACCCAGCGGCGGCCTCCCTTGATGTGGCGCTCGCCGCGGCGCTTTCCGCTGTCGTCGTCATAGGGGGCGACCCCGATCAAGGCCGCGGCGATCTTGTTGCTCACCTGACCAAGCTCCGGCATTCCTGCAAGGAGGTTTGCCGAACTCGTCTCGGCGAACCCCGGCACACTCTCGATGATCTCGGCGCGTTCCGCAAAATCCGGCATGGACTTGATTTTGGCGCAGATGGCGGCCTCGAGCTTGGCAATCTCGCAGGCCAGGTTCTTCAAGATGCGGGCATGCGCCTTCTGCACCAATCCCGGCGCGGCATGCTCGCTTTGGCTGACCAAGCGCATCCTAAAATCAATCAGGCTTAAGCGCGCCTTTACGAGTGCCTGCAGCTCCTCTTGTGCCGCATCGTGTTTCTGGCCCGGCGCATCGCTGAATGTCTCGGCGAACCAGGCAATCATCTCGGCATCGATCGTATCGTTCTTGGCCAGCCGTCCGGCTGATAGCGCGAAGCTGCGGACCCGTTTGGGGTCGACGATCCGAACTTCGATGCCGGCGTCGCGCAGCACCTTGGCCCAGGCACGCTCATAGCCGCCACTCGCCTCCATCACCGCCTTGTTCGCCTGGTGCTTGCGAAGCCAGGCGACCAGCTTACGGTGCCCCTGGGTCGTGCTCGGGAGGGTTTGCCGTAATCCCAACGCACGAATGCACGCATCCACCTTGTCCTTGGCGACATCGATACCCACGACAACATGAGCATTTTGTGCCATCATCCACTCCCTTCCTTGCTCGGTTCGGGCTCGAAGCCCTTGCAACTGTTCGGGTTGAGGAAGACACCGGAGCTGTCCCTCGCTCTGACACAGGCTCGGTCGCCTTTGGGCGCAACGGGCTCAGTTCCAGCAACGGGCGGTTGGTGCGCAACCGCCCGTTCGCACATTCTGACAGATTTCCTGGACACAAGGGCGCAGGGAAGACCGGGTGCGCGCTGCACCCGCGGTCTCGTGTGCCGTTGCGCATAAGGAAAACGCACACGAGCATACAGGTACAGCGGAAACACTCCGGCCTTCCCTGCGCAATGGCTTTACGGCTTACTTCGTGCTCTCCCCGGAGAACGGCTCTTTTGCCTCCGTCATCCCTGAGAAGCTTCGCTTCTTAAGAACTTAACGCCAGCACCGCGGCGTCCGAACCACACGACTTCGCCGTACGCCTCACGTCACGTACGTCGTCGTGACATCAGCGTCCATCGCATCTCACCGCACGTTCGTGACGATCGCGAAGCGCCCCTCATCTTGCCGTGAGACGGGCGGAGTTATGCGACTGATTTGCCCAACCTGTTAAGCGGAATATTTTTGATTCCCGGGCTTGACACGATTTCGGAAAATCAGAATTGATTTGCCCTACCCTGCGCTCACCCGGGCTACGCGGCCGTGCTCAGACGGAGACCTTTGGCTCCGGGCAATTGGTCAATCGCGCTGGCACCCCGACCGCGGTGCAGCCGGGCGGCACGTCATGCTCGACGACCGCACCGGCGCCGATCTTGGCGAAATCGCCGATGCTGACATTGCCGATAATGGTCGAGCCGCCGCCGAGATAAACGCCCCTGCCGATCTTTGGCGCGCGGTCCGGCTCCGAAGTCTTGCGGCCGATGGTGACGTTCTGCAGGATCGTCACCTCGTCGCCGATCACGGCAAAGGCGCCGATGATGATGCCGGTGGCGTGGTCGAGAAACACCGACGTGCCGATCACGGCCGAGGGGTGAATGCTGACCTGAAGCTGATCGGACGACAGGCTTTGCAGCAAGAGTGCGAGATCGTTACGGCCTTGACGCCAGAGCCAGCCGGAGACGCGAAAGGCCTGCAGCGCGACATACCCCTTGAAGTTCAACAGCGGCGGCAGCAGCGTCGTCTTCGCGGGATCATGAACGGCGATGCACTGCAGATCGCGGCTCGCCGCGTCGATCAGGTCGGGCGAAGCCGCAAAGGCGTCACGTGCAAGCTGGGCAACGTGCTTCCGATCGGCCGGGCTCTTGCCGAGCCGATCACCGAGCTGGTGTGACAATGCACTGCCGAAATCGGGCTGATCGAGGATGGCGGATGACAGCGCCGCGCCGAATACCGGGTCGCGTGCCACCGCGCTCGTCGCTTCACGCCGGACGGACTCCCAGAGTTGATCAACCGGTGCAGTTCCGTCTGGAATCATGGCCGCCTCGGAAGTAGTGCTGCCCGCGCAATATAGGCCATCAGCGAGAAAGCGCCAGCAGCGCGTTCATGCCGGCCTTGTGAGAGGCATCCACGTCCTTCGTTACGCGTCTGCAAGAAAGACGTGGATGCCGAGACGTCTCGCGCGAAGACGCGCTTCGCGCTCTTGCCCGGCCATGACGAACCTAGTGCATGAGATCAGTCGAAACGTGCGTTGATCGTTTTCCCGTCCGGCCCGGTAAGCTGAACAGCCCCCTTGACGGTCTGTGGAACGGCTACACCGGCTTTTCCGGCAAGCGCGCCCGACTCGCTCAGGCGCAGTTCGATCCTCTCCACCTTGCCGCCAATCTGAAAAATGGCAACGCCCTTGAATCCGGCGGCACTCATCGGCTTTTCGTCGGCGTCGCTGACGAAGATCTCCACACTGTCGCCATTGGTTATGAGTTCGGCGTGGTAAGGCTTTGCTTCCGCCATCCGCCCGCCATGCGGCCCTTTCGCTGAGTGAGCGCCGGCCGGCGAGGCCACTAGTGCCATCAGAAGCGCAAGACGAAGGACAATGGCTTTGTGTCTCATGTGAATTCTTCCTTTTCAGCTTTGCGTCAGTAGGAGTGAGCCGCGGCGGTTGCCTTGCCGGTTTCGTCGGCCTGCCGTTGCAACAAGCGCGCAAGCGGCTTTTTCCCGAACCACAGGAACAGCACCGGTGTCACGACGGTATCGAGCAGTGTCGCGCTGATGAGGCCGCCGAAGATCGTCACGGCAACGGGATGGAGAATCTCCTTGCCCGATTCATCGGCGCCGATCAAAAGCGGCACCAGTGCCACCCCCGCCGAAAGCGCCGTCATCAACACCGGCGTCATCCGTTCGAGGCTTCCCCGGATGACCAGCTCTCTTCCGAATTCCACGCCGTCCTGCAGCGCCAGGTTGATGTAGTGACTGATCTTGAGGATGCCGTTACGCGCGGCGATGCCGGTAAGCGTGACAAACCCGACCAGGCTCGCAACCGAGAGCGGCTGATCGGTGATGGCCAGCGCGGCAACCGATCCGATCAAGGCGAGTGGAATGCCGCCCATGATGATCAGCGCCAGCACCGCGGACCGATAGCGGCTGTAGAGGATCGCGAAGATCAGGGAGAGCGAGACGAGCGCCAGAATGCCGATGGTCCGGCTCGCTTCTTCCTGCGCCTGGAACGTTCCTTCGAGGCTTGCGGTCACGCCCGGTGGCAGTCTCGTCGCCTGCAGCTCGCCGCGAATCCCCTCGACCAGCTTCGCCATGTCAACCTTGGCATCCGAATTGGCGAGGATGACGATGCGCCGCCGTCCATTTTCTCTCAGGATCTGATTGGGTCCGTCGGTCTCCGTGATATCGGCGATCTGCCGCGCCGGTATCCAGCCGGTCGGCGTCTTGATCAGGAGATCGCCGAGCTTCTCCGTGGTTCGCAGACGGTCCGGCAGGCGCATGACAACATCGAAGCGGCGATAGCCGTCGACGACGCGCGATATCACCCGGCCGCTCGACAGCCGCGACAATTGCTCGACCACCGCGCCCGGCTGAACGCCGTACAGTGCTGCACGGGTATAATTGACGCGGATTTCAAGCTGGGGGATTCGCACCTGCTTTTCGACCTGAAGGTCCTTGATGCCGGGCAGACCGGCGATCCGGCTGCGGATTTCCTCCGCGGTACCGCGAAGGATGTCGAGATCCTCGCCGAACAGCTTCAAGGCGATCTCCGCGCGGACACCGGAGAGCAGGTGATCGAGCCGATGCGAGATCGGCTGTCCAACGTTGACGGATAGCGGCAGGACAGCGAGGCGCGAACGGATGTCGGCAACGATGTCCGGCTTCGCACGATCCGAATGCTTCAAGGCGACATCGAGCTCGGAGGAATGCACGCCTTCGGCATGCTCATCCAGTTCGGCGCGGCCGGTCCTTCGGCCGATGCTGATCACCTCCGGGACGTCCAGCAGCAGCCGTTCGGCGATTGCGCCGACGCGGTTCGATTCTGCGAGTGAAACGCCGGGATTGAAGGCGAGGTTGATGGTGAACGTGCCTTCGTTAAACGCGGGCAGGAAGGCACGCTTGAGCTGGAATGCGCCCCATCCCGCCGCCGCTACCGCGATCAAGGTCAGCGCCAGCAGAAGTTTTCCGCGGGCGAACGCAGCATCAAGGGCGGCACGGTTGATTCGCTTGAGTCGTCGCACCAGCCAGCTTTCGCCCTCGGCCATGCGTTTTGCGCCCGGCAGCAGGTAATAGGCCATGACCGGCGTAAGCGTGATCGAGACCACGAGGCTTGCGAGGATCGAAATAATGTAGGCCTGGCCGAGCGGGGCGAACAGGCGTCCTTCAACGCCGGAGAGCGCGAACAGCGGCACGAACACCAGCACGATGATCGTCGTCGCATAGACGATGCCGGAACGGACTTCGCTGGAGGCGGCAACAACGACTTCGAACACGCTCCGTGGATTGCCCTGCTCCCGGTTTTCCCGTAAGCGCCGAAAGATATTTTCGACGTCGACCACGGCGTCATCGACAAGCTCGCCGATGGCAATCGCAAGGCCGCCGAGCGTCATCGTGTTGATCGACAGGCCGAAGAGCTTGAAAATGATGGCCGTGGTCAGGATCGAAACGGGGATGGCCGTCAGCGAGATCGCCGTCGTACGCCAATTGAGAAGGAATGCGAACAGGATGACCGAGACGACAACCGCCGCCTCAATCAGAACCCGGCCAACGTTACGGAGCGAGTTCTCGATGAAATCCGCCTGGCGAAACACGATTTCGCCAGCCTTGACGCCAGGCGGAAGTGACGGCTCGAGTTCCGAAAGCGCCTGCTCGATCTGACCGGTCAGCCGCACGGTATCGACGCCGGGTTGCTTTTCAACCGAGACGATGACGGCGGGCTTGCTCATGTGTCCGGCATCGCCGCGCTTGATCTTGGGCGCGAAGTCGACATCGGCGACCTGACGCATGTAGACCGGCCGCCCGTCGATGGTGGCCACGACGATGCTGCGCAAATCCTCCAGGCTCGTCGTTCGCCCGATATTCCGGATCAGGTATTCGCGGGCGTTGTGGTCGGTGAAGCCGCCGCCGGTATTGGTTCCGAACTGGGCGAGCGCGAGCTCGAGCTGTTCGTAGGTCACGGACAGCGCGCGCAACGCGGAGGGCTGCGGCGCAATCCGATATTGCCTGACTTCTCCACCGATCGGGATCACCTGCGCGACGCCGGGGATGGCGAGCAGGCGCGGCCTGATCGTGAAGTCGGCGATCTCGCGCACTTCCATCGGCGAGGCCGTCGTCGAGGTGACGGCGACGAGAAGTATCTGCCCCATGATCGAGCTGATCGGGGCGATCTGCGAGGTGACATTGAGGGGAAGCTGGCTTTGCACACGGGCCAGACGCTCGGCCACGAGCTGCCGGTTGCGGTAGATATCCGTTCCCCAGTCGAACTCGACGTAGACGATCGAAAGCCCGATTCCCGAAACCGAACGAACGCGGCTGACACCGGGAACGCCGTTCATCTGCGTTTCGATCGGAAATGTGATGAGTTGCTCGACCTCTGGCGGCGCGTAGCCTTCGGACTCCGTCATGATCGTGACGGTCGGCCGGTTAAGGTCCGGGAAGACGTCGACGGGGAGTTGTCGGGCGGTGTAGGCGCCGAGAACCACGAGGAGGCCCGCCAAGGCCAGCACGAACAGCCGGTTGCGGAGGGAGGCGCTGACGAGAAGCGAAAACATCGCGACGTCTCCCTTCAGCGTACGTGTTCAAGGAGCTCTGCTCCTTGCGAGACGATACGTTTGCCGGGCGCAACGCCTGACATGATCAACACGTTCTCGCCGTCGAGCGGCTCCGCGCGTACGCTCCTCGGCGCGAACCGCTCAGGCCCGACATGCTCATAGACGAAGTCCTGACCGTTCGAGCCGCGGACGAGGCTGGTGCGCGGGACCGCGATTCCTTCCTTCTCGTCCCGAGTCGGGACGAGAACGGTCAGGAACTGTCCTGCCCTCAGGCCGGCGGTATCGCCAATGATCGAAAAGTGCACCGGAACCGACTGACTGCGATCGGCAAAGCCGGCGCCGCGATATTCAAGCTCGAGGCTCCTGCCGGAATAGGTCGTGGCGCGCGCGGTCTTGACGCCTTCGATCGTCTCAAAGCTCAATGCTTCGACCCAGAGACGCGACGGATCGACAATGTTGAACACGATCGAACTCGGCTGCACGATTTGTCCGGCGACCGCGGTGCCTTCCGCAATCACGCCGGCCACCGGAGCGACGAGGGGTTCGGGTTCGCGCCGGGCCTTCTCAATCGAAGCTCGGCGGTCGCGCAAGCCCTCGAGCTCAAGGCGGGCCTCCTCAAGCTGGGTGCGGGATACGGCCCCGCCTGCCGCGAGCTGCTCGTAGCGCGCCACGCGCCGCTCCACGATCGAGATCTGCTGGTCCAACTCACCCTGACGCTGGCGCATGTCGGACAGATCGATGGCCTGCAGGGGCGGCGTGACGTAGCCCAGGATATCGCCCTGCTTCACGCGCGTGCCGAGACGGGGAAAACCGTCCGGCGATGCCGACAGCCTGCCACCGACGGCGGATTGCACGTAACCGCTGGCGGCCGGGTCCGGAATGATGCGACCTGGAAGCTCGGCGACCTTGGGATGACGCGCCTTCTCAGTCACCAGCGATCGCAGGGCAAAAATGCGCTGGATGGACTTCGGAACGAACACCGTGCCATCCGACAGGCGTTGGGCACGCTCCTCTGAATTTGCCCTGATCGCGACCTGCTCCTTTTCCTCCTCATGACCATGGCCTTCATGGGCGTTTCCTTCTCCCGCTCCGCTGACGAGTGCCATGCAGGCCAGCACGACGAGAGCCAAGCGGCGGCGCAGAACGGCCGCTGCCACAAGCAGACCGGCAATGAAGCCGCCGCCGACGAGCAAAATCGTGCGCAGGACAGGCGACCATTCGAGATGCGCAACCGGCGAGGAAGATTTCTGAGCTGGCGTTTCGATGGTAACCGGCAAGATGTCGGTCAGGTTCTTGGCCGTGATCGAAACGACAAGATCGGTTCGGCCCCCCTTGGAAAGCCAGGGAGCCGGCAGCCGATAGGCACCATCCGGCTGCTCGCTCGGCGTGGCAGGTCCTGCAGGCGTCTCAACGACCAGGCTGGCGCCGGTTACCGGCTCATTGGTCGCGAAACGGTCGACATAGATGTCGATGCTGTCGCCGCGAGCGACTGCAACCAGTTCAAACTCTGCGGAGACGGCTTCGCCGCGCGGCGTAGCGCTAACGCTCGCCTGCGGTTCATCCGTGTGATCATGGCCTTCATGGGCCGGCGTGGCCGTTAGCGTGGCGCAGGTCGCAACAACGGCAACGGCGATGGCGCATGAAATGCGCCGAAACTTTCGAAACATAGCGGTCGTCCTCACTCGAGATTCATGCCGCGAGACACGCCACGCAGGCGCGCTCACACGGATTCGGCACTCAGAGGGAGGTTCTTGGAGGACGCTCGAAAGATTCCGGCGCGCGGCGTATCCCCGCTTGCGAAGGCGGAAAACTCAGGCGCGAGACAATCTGCAGATAAGGAATCGACAGTGAGGCGCTTGGAAGTCCTGAGGGGCAACACGGGCCGGAGGCCGAGGAGCAGCATCCGCCCAGACACGGCCTTTCCGGGGATGCCTGATCCCCATCCTGGTTCAGCTTCACCTCCACTGCGGCGGAGAGAACGGCCTGGTGATCGGTGCTTACCATCGCGATGGATGCAACAGCCGCGTGATGCACGGCCTGATGTTGATGATGGCCCGAATGGGCGTAGGCTGCAGATGGACCAAACGACAGCACGGCCAAAACGACCGCCGTCCCGACCATTCGCAGGATCATCCCAAGGAACACCATTGGTCGATTATACGACGGACGCCACCGCAATTACAAACCGTTCGAGGGTCGCCGTCTGCGCGGACAAAAACAAACCGCCCACCTGCGCATCGCAGATGGGCGGCTGTATCCGCCGTCAGGCGTCATGGGGGCATCACGCCTGCGGCTGAACTTCACGTAGTGTTGACACTCAGCCCTGCTGCGGCTGGTCGTTCGGCGGGGTCGGGCGCTGCTTGTGCTGCGCCATGAACTGGTCGAACTCTTCCTTGTCCCTGGCGTGGCGCAGGCGGTCGAGGAAATTCCTGAACTCGACCTGCTCTTCCTCGAGCCGGCGCAGGGTTTCCATGCGGTACTCGTCGAAGGCGCGGTTGCCGCTCGAGGGCGGGCCGAAGCCGAAGCCGCCGAAACCACGGCGCTCCATGCGGTTGCGCATCCGGTCCATCTTGTACTGCATCCGCTCCATCTTGTTCTGCCAGCGGTCTCCGTGGCTCCAGCAACCCATCTTTCTGCTCCCTAGTGTGAAAAAGAGGAGGGCGAGGCCGATCGGCCACCAGATGATGAAGCCGAGGATGGTCACCACGATCCAGCCGGGGTGCCAGGGGCTCTCAAGCATATTCGGGCGATAGTTCTCTTCCGTCGGGCCGCGCCATCGATTGACATCTGCGGTGTAGGCCATTTCCCTCTCCATGACGGCGATCACGCCGTTGTGAATGTAAATAACATTTACATACCTAAACCATCCCGCGTTTTTGTCAAGCGCGCAGCTGACCGCACGCTGCAAAAATTTATCTGGGGTTGCCCCAGGGACCCGAAGAGCCGCCGGCCGGGGGAACGGGCGGCGGGCCGGACGGCTTCTGGTCCGAAGCCCGGCGATCGGTCGGGAAGCCAAGGCCGCGCAGATAGATCAGCACCTGCGCTTCCAGGAGGTCCTCCGGCGACATCGGCAATTTGCGCCGCGCGCCATCGCCGCGGCCGAACAGCGAGGCCACGCCGTGCGCCATCGACCAGATGTGCAACGCCATCATCATCGCCGGCGGCCGCGGCACGCCGGGCGGCGACATCGCCGCCAGCCGTTCGGCCGCCGCGCGGATGAGGGCAAAGGCGCGTTCGCTCGCGGCCATCAAGGTCGGATTGGCTTCGATGGGAATGCCGGATTCAAACATCGCCGAATAGAACGCGGGCTCGTTGCGGGCAAACGCCAGATAGGCTTTGCCGACCCGTTCGAACGCCGTGACGGTATCCGGGCGCCCATCGTCCCAGGCTTGCGTGAGCAAGGCCTCGAACTGCTCAAAGCCGCGCTGGGCGATCGAGGACAGCAGTTCATCGCGGTCGCGGAAATGCCGGTACGGCGCGGCGGGGCTGACGCCGGCCATCCGCGCCGCGTCCGCAAAGGTGAAACCGGCCGGGCCCTTCTGCGAAATCAGATCGAGCGCTGCCTGCAGCAATGCCTCTTTCAGATTGCCGTGATGGTAGCCACGCTCGCCGCGGCGATCCTTTTGCCAACTCATGTGAACGATCTTTACATGAGTGGGGCGCAAAGAGTCACTTATTTTGCGCCGTTCATGAAGGTTAACGGCGTGCGGAACGCCGCAAAATTCCAATTTCTTAACCGCCCGGGATGGGGAGGACCGGCATGATCTCCACCCGCTCGCCCGGAAAAATCGCAAAATGCGGATGGTTCTCGAACAGTTTCGCGGCCGCCTCATGTGAAGCGGCCCGCACCACCGTGAAGGCGCCCATTTCGTTGCTGATGTCAGCAATACCGTTTGAATCGACCTTCTTGGTCCTGCCGAGCGGGCCCCCCATGGCGTCGATCGCCGCCTGGTGCTTTTCGACCCAAGCCTTCCACGCCGCGATCCCCTGCTGCTCCCTGGCGTGCCGCTCAGCCTCGGGCAGAGCATTCCAGGCCGCCATTTTCGTACTGGTCTTGCTGCCGAGGAAGACAGCGAGGAACGTGTCGTTGGTGCTCATGAGGTTTCTCCTCCCTTGCGGTTGACGGATCGACGATCAACTCTCGACTTGACGGCTGCGCTTCGAAGCAGGCCAAAACTCACCGCGCCCGGTGTTGATTTCCTTTCTGCAATTCCTCGAAGCCGGCGGCCGCCTGCTGCACTTCCTCGGAGAAATCGCCGATCTCCTGCACCTGGCGGATTTCGATGATTTCGTTCTCGCTGGCCGGGCATTTTTTCGCCCAGGCGATTGCCTCCTCGCGCGACTTCACGTTGATCATCCAGTAGCCGCCGAGCACTTCCTTTGCTTCCGTGAAGGGGCCGTCCGTGACAACAGGCTTGCCGGTGGCGAAGGAAACCCGCGCGCCCATCGACGGCGGATGCAGGCCATCGAGCGCGATCAGCACGCCGGCCTCCTTCAGCGCCTCGTTGTACTTCATCATCGCCTTGACGCGCTCCGGGTCGAGCTGGACGTCGGGTGGCGCGGTCTCGTAGCCGAGGGGAATCATCAGCATCATGAATCGCATGGTGGGATCCTTGCTCTGTTGTCGTCATTCCGGGGCGCGCAAAAGCGCGAACTACGGTGCGCGATTGCGCACTGGAGAATCTGGAGATTGTGTAGCGAGATTCTCAGGTGCGCATTGCGCACCTTAGTTCGATGCTTCGCATCGCCCGGATTGACGGTGGGCCCTTACTTCTTCGCCGCTTGCGCGCGCAGCCGCTCTTCCTGTTCGCGCAGTTCGGGGGTGAGCGCTTCGCCGAAATCTTCCGCCGCGAACACCTGGCGAATTTCGACCTCGTCGCCATCCAGGAACGGCGCGCGCTTCATCCACGCGATCGCATCATCCAGCGATTTGGTGTTGATCAGCCAGAAGCCGGCAACGAGGTCGCCCGAGAGCGGGAACGGACCGCGGCTGGCGCTGCCCTGCCCGCCCTGATATTTGATCCGCGCGCCCTTCGAGGTCGGATGCAGGCCCTCGCCCGCCTCCATCACGCCGGCCTTGACCAGCTCTTCGTTGAACTTGCCCATCGCGGCCAGCAGTTCCGTACTCGGCATCACGCCGGCTTCCGTATCCTTGCTCGCCTTCACAATCACCATGAATCGCATTGTCGTGCTCCGTTATATCTCGCTGGGCGGCTACCCTTCGTCCGCCTTCATCAACAAGACGAGCGGGGTTTTACGGCACCGACATGTCGGGAAAAATTATTTCGGAAGTAATTTGACCGGCAAGCCGGTCTATGGCTGCTGCCTGACGAACTTGCCATCCTGGTAGGAGGCGCCGAAGTAGACGTCGATGCGCTTCACCTTGTCGCCATCGAAGACGAAGAACTCGGTATTGCGGAAACTCTTTCCGCCCTTCGCGGTACAGCGATAGGTCACAAAGGCGGCATCGCCGTCGACGAAAATTCGCTCCAGCTCGTGCCGTTCGATCCAGTCGCTGTTCTGCCAGCAGCGCGCGAAATAGGTCGCCTTGTCGATATTGTCATCGAACGGGCTGGTGAAGCGGAATTCGTCGCTAAAGGCATCCGCGACGAACTTGCGATCGTTGGACAGATAGGCTGCAAATATCTTGCGGATCGTGTCTGCCCTGTTGGCTTCGGCCATCCGGCACTCCCTACTCAATTTTCCTTGGGCACCATCTGGAAATACGGCTCGGCTTCCCGGAGCACGCGTGCGAAGGAAGGCCGCGCCTTCAGACGCTCAAGATAGGAAGCAAGGTGCCTCTGCGTATCGCCGAACGGCTCGGCCATGTTGCCGTAGAACAGCGACGGCGCGGCGGCGCAATCGGCGAGCGTGAAATCTGCCCCCATCGCCCAGCCGCCGCCGGCCATCTGCTGCTCGATCATGGCATAGGAAGTCCGCAACTGCGCCCTCGCCTCCTCGACGCCGTGCGGATCGCGCTTTCCTTCCGGACGCAAGCGGTCGACCATGATCTTCTGCATCGGCAGATGCACATAGAGATCATAGAAGCGGTCGCGCAGCCGCGTCTGTAACGCCCTGTCCGGATCGGTTGGGATCAGCCGCGTCCGGCTGCCAGGGTGGCGGTCGAGATATTCGACGATGATGCTGGACTCCGGAACAATCTCGCCTCGCGCGTCATCCTGCAGCACCGGAAACTTGCCGATCCCCCACAGCTTCACCAGCGCGGCCCGGTCGCCCGGGTTGCCGAGATCGACCAGGTTCGGCGTGAACGGGATGTCGTTCTCGTAGAGCGCGATCAGCGCCTTCCAGCAGAACGAGGCGAGCGGGTGGAAATGCAGCGTGAGCGACATGGAAAACTCCCGGTTAACAAGACGACCCGCAACCCCGCGCGCCGACATTTGCCCCAAATGATTAGTTTGCGGCAGCCGGCACGTAGCGGAGGATCACGACGCCGGTCGACAACGGCCGGCTGTCGATCAGCTTCAGCTTGACCTTCTCGCCCTGCTTGAACAACGGCGTGCCGCCGCCAAGAATGACGGGGTTGACCGCGATGCGGAACTCGTCGATCAGGCCATGCGGAATCAGGCTGCTGGCGAGATCGGCGCTGCCGAACAGAAAGATGTCCTTGGCGCTGTCGCGCTTCAGCCTGGCGACGGTGCCGGCCGCGTCGCCCTCGAACATCTGCGTGTTGTTCCAATCGGACTTCTTCACCGTGCGCGAGAAAACGAATTTCGGCGCAGCGTTCATGAAATCGGCGATCTCGCCGGTCGCGCTCGGCCAATGGTTCGCCATCAATTCATAGGTGACGCGGCCGAACAGCAATCCACCGGCGGCGTTCAACTGCTCGATCGAGAACTGCTCCAGTTCTTTGCCCCAGACGTCGGAATGGAAGGAAATGTCGCGGTTCGGGCCTTCAACGAAGCCGTCCAGCGTCATCAGGTTCCACATGATCAGTTTCGCCATCGCGTTCCTCCTTTTCAAAACCGATTGCATTTTGCAACTGGTTGTATCCTGGGGCAACCGGTGCAATATTGCAAGCAGTTTTTTTGGCCGCCCTGATCCCGCCTGGAACCGAACATGACCGACATCAGCCGCTCCGGCTGCCCGATCAATCTCTCGCTGGAAGTGCTCGGCGATAAATGGAGCCTTTTGATCATCCGCGACATGATGTTCGGCAACCGGCGGCATTTTCGCGAGTTGCTGACCAAATCGGAGGAAGGCATCTCCTCCAACATTCTCGCCGACCGGCTGAAGACCTTGCTCGACGAGGGCGTCATCACCCGCGAGGACGATCCGACGCACAAGCAAAAGGGAATCTACTCGCTCACCGAGCAGGGCATCGAGTTGCTTCCCGTTCTCGCGCAGATGGCGGCGTGGGGTTACAAATATCTGCCGGTCAGCGAAGAACTCGGCATCCGCGCTCGGCTGCTCAGCGAGGGCGGACCGAAACTATGGGCGGAGTTCATGGATGAGTTGCGCGAGGCTCATCTCGGCACGAAGCGGCGCAAGCGAATCGGTCCATCGGTCGGCGAGCGATTGCAGGCGGCGTATGAGAGCGTGGTGCGCCGCAAGTAAGTCGTGTCCGACTTGATTCCACACCGTGCGTTGCGCTCGTACAGCGCGTGGCGCCGCGCCGATATATCCTGCAAATCTATGTTTTTACAATGAAATCCGTCATTCTACGGAGAACACCGTTAACGCATTCTTCTTTCCTTCAGATCAAATGTACCATTCTGGGGCGACAAGGCTCGAACTGGCATTGATCACAGCCTCGCCATTTCCACCACATTGGACGGGGTCACTCGTGTTTCAATTTCTCAAGAATTCGTCTTCAGACAAGGCGCTGGCTGATGCGCTCGGCCGCTCGCAGGCCGTGATCGAATTCGGCACGGACGGCACTATCCTCACCGCCAACGACAATTTCCTCAAAGCCCTCGGCTACACGCTCGGCGAAATCCAGGGCAAGCATCACAGCATGTTCGTCGACCCGTCCGAGCGCGACAGCGCGGCCTACCGCGAATTCTGGGCGGCGCTGAAGCGCGGAGAATACCAGTCCGCCGAATACAAGCGGATCGGCAAGGGCGGAAAGGAAGTCTGGATTCAGGCGTCCTACAACCCTGTCCTCGACGGCAGCGGCAAGCCTTGCAAGGTCGTGAAGTTCGCCACCGACATCACCGAGCGCAAGATCAAGAGCATGGAGGACTCCGGCCAGATCGCCGCGATCAGCCGTGCACAGGCGGTCATCGCGTTCGAGATGGACGGCACCATCGTCACCGCCAACGAAAACTTCCTGAAGGCGATGGGCTACACGCTCGCCGAAATCCAGGGCAAGCATCACAGCATGTTCGTCGCGCAGGCGGAGCGCGACAGCGCGGCCTACCGGCAGTTCTGGGCGAGCCTTAACCGCGGCGAACACCAGTCGGCCGAATACAAGCGGATCGGCAAGGGCGGCCGCGAAGTCTGGATCCTCGCCTCCTACAATCCCGTGCTCGACGAGAAGGGCAAGCCGTTCCGGGTGGTGAAGTTCGCCACCGACGTCACCAGCCAGAAGCTTGCGACCGCCGATCTCGCCGGCCAGATCGCCGCCATCGGCAAGTCGCAGGCGGTGATCGAATTCAACATGGACGGCAGCATCATCGGCGCCAACCAGAACTTCCTCAAGACCGTCGGCTACTCGCTGGACGAAATCCGCGGCCGGCACCACAGCATGTTCGTCGACCAGGCCGAGCGCGACAGCGCGGCCTACCGCGAATTCTGGGCGGCGCTCAACCGCGGCGAATACCAGGCCGCCGAATACAAGCGGATCGGCAAGAACGGCAAGGAAATCTGGATCCAGGCGTCCTACAATCCGATCCTCGATCTCAACGGCAAGCCGTTCAAGGTGGTGAAATACGCCACCGACACCACCGCGCAGGTGCTGGTTCGGATGGGCAATGAGCGCGTGCGCGGCATGATGGAATCGGTCGCCGCGGGCGCGGAGGAATTGAACACCTCGGTGCGGGAAATCTCGGAGGCCATGACCAAGTCGCGCGAGACGGCATCGACCGCGGTCGAGCGGGTCGAGGCGGCCGACGCCCAGGCCAAGCGCCTGAACGAGGCGGCGCAGGCGATGAGCGGCATCGTGGAACTGATCGGCAACATCACAGGTCAGATCAACCTGCTGGCGCTGAACGCGACGATCGAATCGGCGCGCGCCGGCGAAGCAGGCCGCGGCTTTGCCGTGGTGGCGTCCGAGGTCAAGAACCTCGCCACTCAGGCCAAGCAGGCGACCGACAAGATCGGGCACGAGATCGGCAATCTCAATGGCATCTCCGGCGACGTCGTCGGCGCGCTCGACAGCATCAAGCAGGCGATCCAGGGCGTCAGCGAATATGTCACCGCGACCGCCGCCGCAGTCGAGGAACAGAGCACGGTGACCAGCGAGATGTCCTCCAGCATGCAACGCGCCGCTGCGGAGGCAAAGGCGATCGCGCAGCGCTAAAGTTTCAGACATCGCCATCGGCTTGATCCGATACGGGATGACCGCCCGTATCGGATTTTTGCATGCCGAATTCTGCATCGCTGGCGCCGCGACACGCATCAGCGCTTGCGCTATAGGAGCGGGAAATCTCTCTCGCCAACGGACCCGTCCATGCCCCCCTCCCCGCAAAAAACTGCTCTCGTCACCGGCGCCGCGCGCGGCATCGGGCTTGCGACGGCAAAGCGCTTTCTCGCCGAGGGCTGGCAGGTGGCGCTGCTCGACATCGAGGGCGAGTTGCTCGACCGCGTGGTGGCCGCGCTCGCCGACCCCGACAATACGCTGGCGCTGCATTGCGACGTCTCCGATGCAGGCGCGGTGGCCAAGGCCATGGCAGCGGTGAGCGGCCGGTTCAGCCGGCTCGACGCGCTGGTCAACAATGCCGGCATTGCGGTGTTCGTGCCGTTGCTCGACACGTCCGATGAAGACTGGAACCGGATTCTGGCGGTCAACCTCACCGGTCCGTTCCTATGCACCAAGGCGGCGGCACCCTTGATGCGCGAGCATGGCGGCGGCGCGATCGTCAACATCACGTCCATTTCGGCGGTGCGTGCTTCCACCCTGCGCTCGGCCTACGGCACCAGCAAAGCCGGGCTTGCGCATCTGACTAAGCAGCTCGCGGTGGAACTGGCTTCGCTCGGCATTCGCGTCAACGCCGTGGCGCCGGGACCGGTCGAAACCGCGATGGCAAAGCAGGTGCATACGCCGGAAATCCGCGCCGACTACCATGACGCCATCCCCCTCAACCGCTACGGCCTCGAAGAGGAACTGGCGGAGGCGATCTTCTTCCTGTGCAGCGAGCGCTCGAGCTACATCACCGGGCAGATTCTCGCCGTCGATGGCGGCTTCGACGCCGCCGGTATCGGCCTGCCGACGTTGCGCGGTCAGCGGCGCAACGGGTAGTTCCGTAGTATCTTTGTCAAATCGTGGAGGGAGTTTTGTTTAGCGCGAGACCGTGCGCAGCAGCACGGGCTTTTCCGGCGGAACATCCGAATTGAGACCCGGCAGTCCCAAGGCGAACGCCGTCACGAGCAGCAAGACGCCCGCGCAGATCGTGCTGAGAAAAAGATGATCCATCATCGGGCGTCAACGAATGACCGTACTTTTCGTTCCGGGCATCGGCTGCCCTCCACCTGCGGCACTCGTGAATGTGGAAAGACCTGTTCCCCTTACCCGGCGCAGCGCGCCGACCTCTCCCCGCATCCGCGGCATTGAACCATTGCGCAAGATATTTCGCGCGGCATTACTTGTTCACCGCAACCACGCGCCAGCCGTTATCGAGCCGGTCGACCCGGGTCAGGGACAGCGGATCGATCACAAAGCGCAGCGCCTGCTCGGGCTTAAGATCGAGCGCGATGGCGAGCACGGCCCGGATGGTGCCTGAATGCACGACGAGGATCACCTCGCCTGCGGGCAGCAGCGCAAGCCCTGCCCGCGCGCGATCGATCTGGTCGATGAAACTTTCGCCGCCGGGCGGCCGGTTGCCGGCGGGCGATTTCCAGAAATCGTGATAGGCCGAACCGAGTTCGCGTTCGAGTTCGCTGTGACGCTGTCCGGTCCACGCGCCAAAGTCCTGTTCGCGAAAGGCCGGCTGATCGACCGGATCGAGACCGAGCTTTTCGGCGGTCTCGCGCGTGCGACGGGCCGGACTGCACACCGCCAAGGCACTCGCCGGCAAGCGTGCCTTCAGCGCCGCAAAGGCTGTGGCATCGCCAAGATCGGCCGGCGCGTCGGGGCCGTGGATCACGCCGCGCGGTCCGTCAACCGGCGCATGGCGGATCAGCCAGAGATTTGTTTCCGTGCTCAAGGCGCCAATCTCGCTGCAAGCAGGACCAGGATTGCGGTTTCCGCGACCTGCTCGGCGCCGCCCAATACGTCACCGGTCTGGCCGCCGATCTGCCGCAGCGCCAGCCACGCCACGGCAAACGCGGTGATGCCGGCCGCAACCGCGGCAAGAAGCGCGTTGCTCCACGGCAGAGACAACAGCGCGATGAGCAGCGCAAGGCCGGCAGCGATTGCCGCCGTCGCCGCATCGGGTTGGCCGGCGTTGCGGGCCAGCCCATCCTTGCGCGCATAGGGCAGCTGCAGGGACATCGCGGGCAATATGCCGCGCCCTAGTGCGTGCGCGGCGATCAAACCCGGCACGACCTGGCCGTCCGGAATTGCCGCCAGCGCGGACAATTTTGCGGCAAAGCTCACCAGCAGAATCATGGCACCGTAGGTGCCGAGCCGGCTGTCGCGCATGATCTCCAGCCTCGATTCGCGGTCGCGGCCGCCGCCGAATCCGTCGGCAATGTCGGCGAGGCCATCCTCGTGCAGCGCGCCGGTCAGGATCGCGCTGCCGCCGAGCGCCAGCGCAGCCGCCGCGAGATCGGGCACGCCGACGGATCGCAGGCCGAGACACAACAATCCCACCACAGCGCCGATCAGCGCGCCAACGACAGGAAACATCCGGTGCGCGCGCACGAAATTTGGCGGCATGGCGCCGTCCGGATGCGGCATCGGCAATCGCGTCAGGAACGCGACGGCGGTTTTGAAGTCGTCGAACCATTCATTCATGGAGATGTCCGGAGATTCGTTCTAGCGTGCGGCCCCATCCGAGGCGAGAATCGCATGAAGTTCGACAGTCTAGACGACATCCGCACCTTCTGTCGCGACTTGCCGCGCGGTGACCACCGGCTAGCTGACAGCGCCGCGCGGCGGCAGCAGAATTTGACAAAGCCGCCTGAAAGCCTCGGGCGCCTCGAAGAACTCGCGATCTGGCTGGCGCAATGGCAGGGTCGCGAGATGCCGCGGCTGGAGCGCGTGACCATCACGGTCTTCGCCGGCAATCACGGCGTCGCCGCGCGCGGCGTCTCGGCCTATCCATCAGCCGTCACCGCGCAGATGGTGGCGAATTTTTCAGCCGGTGGCGCGGCGATCAACCAGATCGCAAAGGCCGCTTCCGCCGAGCTTTGCGTGGTGCCGATCGAACTCAACCATCCGACGCGCGATTTCACCGAGGCTGCAGCGATGGACGAAGGAGAATTTCTCAGCGCAGTCGATGCCGGCTATCGCTCCGTACCCGGGGATTGCGACCTGCTTGCGGTCGGCGAAATGGGCATCGCGAATACGACGGCGGCGGCAACGCTATGCGCGGCCCTGCTCGGCGGCGGCGCGGCGCGCTGGGCCGGCCGCGGCACCGGCGTCGACGATGACGGCCTGGCGCGCAAGCGCGCGGCGATCGAGACGGCGCTGACTTTCCATCGCGATATTCTCGGCGACCCGCTGGCGGTGGCAGCAGCCCTTGGCGGCCGCGAGCTCGCGGCGATCGCCGGCGCCGTGCTCGCCGCCCGTCAGCATAAGGTTCCAGTGCTGCTCGATGGCTTCGTGGCAACGTCAGCAGTACTGCCGCTCACGCGTCTCGAGGCGAGCGCGCTCGATCATTGCCGTGCCGGGCATGTTTCCTCCGAATCCGGCCACCGCGAGCTCCTGCGCGAACTGAAGCTTGATCCGCTGCTCGATCTGAACATGCGGCTCGGCGAAGCGTCGGGCGCAGGTGTCGCGATCCTGCTGGCGCGCGCGGCGCTGGCCTGCCACACCGGGATGGCAACCTTTGCGCAGGCCGGGGTCTCCGGCGCGGATGTTTGACGAAACCTTGCCACATATCTCGGCGTAACTGCCGGGAGGGCAGTGCTGCCGAGGGAGCTGCGGATGCAAAGGGCGGTTATCAAGCTAATCGTTGTCGCCGCCGCGCTGCCTGCGGCGATCCTGCCGGTGCGGGCCGAGATCCGCATTCTCGCCAGCCCCGGCGGCCAAGTCGGGCCGTTTCTCGAACTGTTCGATCGCGTACGCCAATCCGGCGAACGGGTGGTGATCGACGGGCCATGCCTGTCGGCGTGCACACTGGTGCTGATGACTATACCGGAAGAGCGGATCTGCGTGACCCGCCGCGCGGTGCTGGGATTTCACGCCGCGCGCTCGATCGACGGCCGCGGCCGCATCTATGCGGAACCGGAAGCCTCGCGCGCGGTGCACGCAGCCTATCCGGCGCCGGTACGGGACTGGATCGCCCGACGCGGCGGATTGACGTCGCGGCTGCTCTTGTTGCGCGGGCGCGAGCTCGCCGCGATCTATCCAAGGTGCAGATGATTGTAGGGTGGGTTAGCGAAGCGTAACCCACCGAAGTCTCGATGCGCGGCTGGTCCGGCGGTGGGTTACGGCTTCGCCTAACCCACCCTACGGCACCCTACGAATTACATCCCTTCCTTCGGGGAATTCACCATCCAGGGAATGCCGAACTTGTCGACGCACATGCCAAAACCGTTGGAGAAGAAGGTCTTGCCGAACGGCATCCGCACCGTGCCGCCTTCGGCCAGCGCATTGAATCGGCGCTCGGCATCCGCGGGATCCTCGACCGCGAGCGCCACCGAAATACCCTGCGGCTGATGGTAATCGCCCGGCGTCGCGTCTGATGCCATCAGCACCTCGCCGTCGATGGTGACGCGGGCATGCATGATCTTGGTTTTCCAGTCCGCCGGGATCGGCATCTCGGCGGGGCCGTCGCCGTAGGGCATCTTCGCCTCGATCCGGGCGCCGAGCGCCTTTTGATAGTAGTTCAGCGCTTCCTCGCAATTGCCGTTGAAGAAAAGATAGGGATTGACCTGCATCGCTGGCTCCTTGGGTTTGACAGTGACGTTCCCCGGACGCTGCGCAGTGCGTTAGCGCGCGCTGCCGTTCCGGGGGTCCATCGGTGGGTCACGGTCTGCGGCGTACCGTTACCGGAGGTGCGTTGCATCGCCTAGGCTGCGCCGCGTCCGCCGCACGATAGCGGCGCTCATTTTTCGGTGAGCGTCTTCAGATTGGCGAGACCGGCTTCGAAGTCCCGGCCGATCATGCGGTCCAGATTCATGAACACCTGTATCAACTTGGACATGAAGTTGGCCGGTCCATACATCAGCCACGTGACATGAGTGGCATCGCCCTGCGGCAGCATTGTGAACTCGGCGGTGTTGTGGCCTTCGAACGGAGTAAAGAAATCGAGCTTGATGACGATCTTCGACGGCGCCGTGCTTTCGAGGATCTCCATGCGGCCGGAGCCGACATTCTTGTCGCCGTCCCAGGCGTAGACGGCGCCCTTGCCGCGCTCGGCGCCCTCATAGCTGCGCTTCATTGCGGGGTCCTTGTTTTCATAGGGCGACCATTTCAGCCATTGATGAAAATCAGAGATCAGCGGGAAGATCGTTTCCGGCGGCGCCTTGATGCGGATCGCGCGCTCTACGCGGAGCGTGCTCGGTTTGGTCGCGGCGATCGCGAGAACGGCTGCGACGGCGACGGCAAGTATGATGGCGATGATGGCAATGACTTCGAGCATGTTCGGCTCCATGGCGGAAAATTTTCGTTAAAACACGTCAGCGGCGGAAGGGGATCAGGCCACGCAGATTGCGATCCCGCAGCCATAGCCCACCCCACAGCATCAGGCCGAGGTAGAGCCCGAACAGCGTGTGCGTAAACAAGGGGCTGTCGATCCGGACATGCGAGGCGATCGCGCCGCCGAGATAGCCGGTGAGCAGGATCGCGCCGAGGATAGAGGTCGGCGGAATGGCGTAGAGCAAGGTGCAGACGATGGTGATGGCGCCGAGGCCGCGCATCATCGCGTCGCTCGAACCGTACCCCATCCGGTCCATGGTTTCCGTGACGATCGGCCATGGCACCAGCTTGATGGCGCCGTCGACCATCAGGAACAGGATGACGAGGCCGGACAGGATGCGGCCAACCCAGCGTGCGGGATTGGAGACGGGCGCAGTCTCGGTGATGATGGTCATGATGGACCCCGTTGTCTTGAATGGCGGTTCGAATTCAAGACGAGCGAGGCGGGCGGAAACCGACAGGGGCTTGCATTTTTTTCGCGCTGGACCGCGACGAAAGACCTCAGTCATCCCTTCTGGATGGTGTGAGCTGCTTCATATCAGAAGCGAGCAGGCAGGAAGCAATACTACCTTTGCGTGATCTTCATCCGTTGTCCAATAGAGGTAGAATAGCGATGGCCCGTTCAAAATCGCCAATGACGGCAGCGAAGCGAATGATGCTCGTGATCCCCTGCGGCTTGGCCTTGTGCTTTGCCGTTTCCGATTCGGCCTCTGCCAGCATGCTCGTTGGCTGGTGGGGCGGTAAGTGGTCGTGCAATATCGACGGCCGTTCGGCCCGCATGAGGTGGACTCCAGTAGAGGCCGGAGTCAACATGTGTGACGAGAATGGTCGGAACTGCGTCAGAAACGACAGGCTACGATGGCTGGGCGGTTTTTCCGACAATGGCTCGCGTGAGGTGAGACTGACCGACGCACGTGAGGGATCGCGAGGCGGGCTCAACTTCCGTCATGCCGACGGCAATCATTGGTATTTGGCTAAACCCGCAGGCAATAAGGCCACAGGCTGGACCACCTGGAATGGTCGGCGCTATCCGCTGTCGTGCTGGCGATAGATGTCGTGGGCATGCTTCAAAACCCCTTGTGGGAGAAGGAAAGAGGCTACTTCCCTGCCTTCTTGCCGCGGGGCTGGCTGTCGCGCTGCAGGCGGTCGAGGTGCATGCGGATGTGGGCGGCTTCGGCCGACGTGTTCGCCAGCGCAATGGCGCGGTCGAAGGCGGTGCGGGCCTCCTCGTTGCGGCCTAGCTGCATCAGGAAGGCACCGCGCACGCCGAAGTAATGGAAATAGTTCGAGAGGCGCTGGCCTAAGGGCTCGATCATGTCGAGCGCGGCCTCCGGCCCTTTCACCTTGGACACCGCAACCGCACGGTTCAGCGTCACCACCGGCGATGGCTGCATGATCTCCAGCGCGCCATAGAGCAGGTCGATCTGGGTCCAGTCGGTATCCTCAGGCTTTTCGGCGCGGGCATGCAGCGCCGCGATCGCGGCCTGCACCTGGTACGGCCCGCTGCGGCGATGGCGCATCGCCTTGTCGATCAGCGCCAGCCCCTCGGCGATCATCGGCTTGTTCCAGAGCGACCGGTCCTGATCGTCGAGCAGGATCACCGCGCCGTCGGCATCGAACCGCGCCGCGGAGCGCGCATGCTGCAGCAACAACAGCGCCGTGAGCCCCATGATCTCCGGCTCGCTCTGGAACAGCCGCAGCAAGAGCCGCGCCAGGCGAATGGCTTCCTCGCACAGCGGCGAGCGAATTTCAGCGGTGTCGCCTGAGGCCGAATAGCCCTCGTTGAAGATCAAATAGATCATGGCGGCGACAGAGGTGAGGCGCTCGGAGCGCTCCACCGCGCCCGGCGTTTCGAACGGCACATCGGCATCGGCAACGCGCGCCTTTGCCCGGGTAATGCGCTGCTCCATGGCGGCTTCCGAGACCAGGAAGGCGCGCGCGATCTGCTTGACCGTGAGCCCCGAGACGATCCGCAACGCGAGCGCAATCTGCTGCGTCGCCGGCAGGTCCGGATGGCAGCAGATGAACAGCAGCCGCAGGATGTCGTCGCGGTAGTGCGAGCCGTCGAGGCGCTCGGCAAGCTGTTCCTCGGCGTCGTCGAGGTCGGAGATCGCCTCGTCCTCCGGCAGCGCCTCCTGCTTCTTGCTCCGCCTGATGTCGTCGATCGCGACATTGCGCCCGACCATGATCAGCCACGCCGCGGGATCGCGCGGCGGGCCGTTCTGCGGCCAGCTCCTCAGCGCCCGCAGGCAGGCGTTCTGGAATGCTTCCTCGGCGGTATCGAGATTGCGGAAGTAACGCAGCAACGCACCGACCGCCTGGGGGCGAGCCGAAGTCAGCGCGGCATCGATCCAGGCGGTATCGGTCATGGCTGCACGCTCCCCGGCCTGAACACGCCGACAGGGCGGATCTCATAAGCGCCACCGGGATTGGCTGCGCCCAGATCCCGCGCTACCTCGACCGCCTCGTCGAGATTCTTGCAGTCGACGACATAGAAGCCGAGCAACTGCTCCTTGGTTTCGGCATAGGGTCCGTCGAGTACCAGCGGCGGATCGTCCTTGCGCAGCGTGGTCGCCGCCGTCGTCGGCAATAGCCGCGCCACCGGGCCGAGCCGGCCCTGCTTGGCGAGTTTTTCCTGTACGACCGCAAGCTTCGTCATGACCGCGGCGTCCTGTTCCTTGGTCCAGGAACCGACATGGTCTTCGTCGTGATAGCAAAGGATGGCGTAAAGCATGGCGGCAAAGCATCTCCGTTGTCATGATGACGAACGATTATGCCCGGAGCCGACAGGGGCGTCGAAGAAATTTTGAGATGTTTCAGGGACCGATGATCGGAGGCGGCGGCGGATTGAAGTGCCGGCAGGTGTGGACGATCGCCTTGGAACAAAGGCTGCACACGGCGAGAACCAGAAGGAAGGTCTTTGCCGTTCTCCAGAAGGCTTCGATCCCGGTGATGCCCCTGCTGCGGCTGTTCCGCCAGGAAAGCGCCAGCGAGACCGCTACCACTGCGGCAATGACAGCCGCTATCACCATGACAAGCCATGATTGGCGCGGAACGGCATCAATTTGCGCATCTGAAGCCTCCCTTGCTGGATCAAAGGAGGCTAGAGAAGCGGTTCGATCCGCGATGTGAGACGGGTCACGCCGGATGGCGAGGCGAAAGGAATGGCAATGACGAAGGGTGCGCTCGCGCTGCTGGTGCATGGCGGGACTGAAAACTGGTCGCCACAGCGCTGGAAGGACCGGTTCGACGAAGTTTGCGCGGGGCGGCCCGTGCTGCAATTGCCGAGCACGTCGTTCGACCCGGCCGATGTACATTACGCCGCGGTGTGGAAGCCACAGCCGGGCGAGCTTGCCGCCTTTCCCAATCTGCGCGTCATCTTCAATCTCGGCGCCGGCGTCGATGCGCTGATGGCCGATCGTTCATTGCCCGACGTGCCGCTGGTGCGCGTCGCCGTCACCGACCTGACCGCGCGGATGACCGAATATGTCGTGCTGCATGTGTTGATGCATCACCGACAGGAACTCTATTTGCGGGAGTCGCAGCGCGAAAAACGCTGGGCGCCGAAATCGCAATGGGCGGCGGGGGCTGTTACCGTCGGCATCATGGGGCTTGGCACGCTCGGCGCCGATGCCGCCGACGTGCTGCGGCGCCTCGGCTTCCGCGTCTGTGGCTGGAGCCGAAGCCCCAAGGCCATCGACGGCATCGATTGCTTTCATGGCGAAGCACAGTTCGACGCGTTCCTGCGGCGAACCGACATCCTGGTCTGCCTGCTGCCGCTGACGCCGGAGACGCGACACATTCTCAATCGCGACGTTTTCAGGAAACTGAACCGGACCAGCCCGCTCGGCGCGCCGGTCGTGATCAACGCCGGCCGCGGCGGCCTGCAGAACGAGGCCGACATCCTGCAATGCCTCGACGACGGCACGCTCGGTGGCGCCTCGCTCGACGTCTACGCGACCGAGCCGTTGCCCGCCGACAGCCGGTTCTGGACCCACCCAAAAGTGGTACTGACCCCGCACAACGCCGCCGACACCGATCCAGACGAGATATCAAAATATGTCGCGCAGCAGATCGCACGGTTTGAGGCCGGCGGGGCACTGGAGAATGTGGTGGATCGCGGACGGGGGTATTGATCTCCGTCATTGCGAGCGAAGCGAAGCAATCCATCTCTCCACACGTGCGGATGGATGGATTGCTTCGTCGCTTGCGCTCCTCGCAATGACGGAGCCCCTACCCCTTCGCCGGAAGATTGTGCGCAAAGCTCCAGGAATGGCCGAACGGGTCCATGATGCGGGCGTAGCGGTCGCCCCAGAATGAATCCCACGGCTCCAGCGTGACGGTGGCGCCGGCGTCCTTCGCGCGCTTCACGGCGGCATCGCAGTTCTCGACTTCGAGATGCATGGTAACCGAGGTGCCTTTGATCTGGTCGGGCGGAAACACCGCGTCCACGCCGTGGGAGCCGCGATGCTCGGGAAAGTCGTCCATGACGAAAATCCGCGCGCCGTTGACGCGGATCTCCGAATGCATCAGCCGCCTGCCGTCCTCGGCCGGCATCCGCATGGTTTCGGTGGCGCCGAGCGCCTTCTTGTAGAACTCGAGCGCGGCGTTCGCGTCGCGAACGACGAGATGGGGGGTGACGATCTGGACGGGTTCGGTCATTTCGAGGTTCCTCCTTTTTGGAGCACGTCATGAAGACGAGCGAGGAAACCGGAAACCGACAGGGCACAGCAACGCAGGGACGACCGATTATTTCGCCGCCCCGACCATCACGCCGATCGCGCCGTTGACGAGCGCTTCGAGCTCCTTGCGCGGCGTCCTGGCGCGGGCACGGATCGCGATCGTGTGAATGGTGGCGGAGGCAAGTTGCGCCAGCACGATCGCGTCGGCGCTCTCCGGTAGCTCGCCCTTCTCCTTGGCGAGCCGGAAACAGCGGGCAAAAGCCTTGTCGAGTTCGGCAAAGCCTTCCAGCACCATGGCGCGGATATCGGGATCGTGCACCGCCTCGGAAGCCGCGGTCATCACCGTGAAGCAGCCGCGCGGGCCGGATTCGCCGGACAAATAGATGTCGAGCGCCACCGCATAGATGCGCTCCAGGCGCCGGCGGATCGGCAGCTCATCCCTGAAAATGTTTCCCATCGCGACCCGCGCATCCTCGCGATAGCGCCGGTAGCTCTTGATGAAGAGTTCGCGCTTGTCGCCGAACGCGCCATAGAGGCTCGGCCGGTTCATGCCGGTGGCGGCGGAGAGATCGTCCAGCGATGTCGCCGCAAAGCCGTCCTTGCGAAACAGGTCAAGCGCCTTGCCGAGCGCCACGTCCGGCTCGTAGGCGCGCGGGCGGCCGCGGCGCTTGGGCGCGACAGGTGCATCGATCCGGGGAACCGGGGGCCTTCTTTTTTGTACCATTTCGCAATAAATTCCTTGACCGGATTTATATTATGCGGGACGGTATAAAAATCAACCGACCCGGCCCAGACGGCGCGGTTGATCAACCGCCAAGGAGGCAACTATGGATCTCTATTTCTCGCCGCTCGCCTGCTCGCTGGCGACTAGGATCGCGCTGTATGAAGCCGGCGCCGAGGCCAACTATCTCGAGGTCGACCCCAAGACCAAGGTGGTGCAGAAGGACGGCTCGGATTTCCGCGCGGTCAATCCGCTTGGGCTGGTGCCGACGCTGCGCACCGACGACGGGACGGTGCTGACGGAGAACGCGGCGATCCTGCAATATGTCGCCGATCGATTTCCAACGGCCGGCATCTCGGCCAACTCCGCTGAAGAGCGCAGCCGCCTGCATCAATGGCTCTGCTTCATCGGCACCGAACTGCACAAGGCGCTGTTTGTGCCGCTGCTCGACAAGACGGCGCCGCAGGATGCGAAGACCTATGCGCTCACCAAGAACCTGTCGCGGCTCGACTATCTCGAGAACTACCTGAAGGGCCGTGAATTCCTGCTCGATCACTTCAGCGTGGCGGACGCCTATCTCGTCACCATCATCAACTGGACGATGGCGACGCCGCCGGTCGAACTGGCGAAATGGCCAAACGTGAAGGCCTATTACGAACGACTGCGCGCCCGCCCAAGCATCGCGAAGGCGACCGCCGAGGAGTTCGAATTGTACAAGGCCGAACTCGCGCGGCACAAGGCGGCGGCGTAAGGCGTAGTTTACGAGAAAGCGCAGCCCGGATGGAGCGAAAGCTCCATCCGGGCTGCGGATCTCACTCCGGCGGTGCCAGCAGCCGCTTCGTCAGTTCCGTCAACGCCCGGCGAAATATCGAAGCGTCCCCCCGCGCCCGCGCCAGCACCAGCGCGCCCTGAATGGTCAACAGCGCATCTTCCGCGCGCCGCTGCGCCTGGCTCTTGCTCAATCCTGACCGCCGCAACAGCGATACCAACGCCACCTGCCAGCGCGCAAAATAGCCATCGACCGCCTCGGCAAAAGCATCGCGCGCCGAGCCGAGCGCCACCAGTCCGACCAGGCAGACGCGATCGCCGGAATGAAAATACTGGTCGACGCCCGCAATCATCGCGGCGATCGCGCGCGTGGGATCGTCGGCTTCGCGCAGGGGCGCAAAGATATTGAGCTCGAACCAGGCGTCGATCTCGGCCAGCACCTCAGCGGCCATCTGCTCCTTGCCGCCCGGAAACAGGTGATAAAGGCTGCCCTTGCCAAGCCCGGTGGCCTCCGTGATCAGCGTCAGCGAGGCGCCTTCATAGCCGTGGGCGCGAAATACCTCGCCGAGCGCGCGCAGCACCTCTGTGCGCTCGACGCCCTTCTTCAACATCCGGTCATAGCGGGGTCTCGCTCAATCCCGCGACATCGGCGGGCCGGGGGCCCGGGGCCGGCCAGTGGAAGCGACGCTCGCTCTCCTTGATGGTGATGTCGTTGATGCTGGCCTCGCGCCGTCGCATCAATCCGTGCTCGTCGAACTCCCACTGCTCGTTGCCATAGGAGCGATGCCACTGCCCGGCATCGTCGTGCCATTCATACTGGAAGCGCACCGCGATGCGGTTCTGGTCGAACGCCCAGAGGTCCTTGATCAGGCGATAGTCGTGCTCCCTGGCCCATTTGCGGGTGAGGAATTCGACGATGGCCTCGCGGCCCTGGAAGAACTCGGAGCGATTGCGCCAGCGGCTGTCCTCGGTATAGGCCAGCGACACCCGTACCGGATCGCGCGAGTTCCAGGCGTCCTCGGCCATGCGCGCCTTTTGCGCGGCGGTTTCACGGGTGAAGGGCGGCAGCGGCGGACGCGACATGACAATTTCTCCGGATTGGCGATGCGGAGATTGTACCGATCGGTACAGAGAGTCAATCCGCAGATTATTCCACTTATTCCGCCAGATCCGCCTTCATCAACAGCCGCAGCGATCTCGGGATCGGCTTCGCTCGCCCCTCGCTGATGAAGGCGACGCGCACCTCGGCCTTGACCAGCACCTCGTCGGCGCGCCGCACCTCCTGCGCCAGCGTGATCGAGGCGCCCTTCACCGCGACCGGCCACGTCACGACGTCGAGCACATCGTCCATCCGCGCGGGGCGCAGAAAATCGAGCTCCATCGAGCGCACCACGAAGGCAAAGCCCGGTGTTTCCTCCTGCGCCTGTTCGAACAGCGCGTGCTGGGAAGCGCCCATCAACCGCAGATGGTTGGTGCGCCCGCGCTCCATGAAGCGCAGGTAATTGGCGTGATAGACGATGCCGGAAAAATCGGTGTCCTCGTAATAGACACGGACCTGCATGTGATGGCGGCCATCGCGGATCTCGCCGTCGAGAATGGGTAATGTCACTTGCGGTTCCTGACGCGCTGGAAAGCACTGGTTTTGCGCAAATCCAGCAGGTGCGCAAGCGCTGGCGGCTATGCCACCGCCGGCCTTGCCGCACCCAGCGTCACCAGCACGATCTCCGGCGGCACGCCAAGGCGGAACGGCATGATGCTGCAGCCGAGGCCGCCGGAGACGACGACGTCGCAGTTCATCTTGATGTGGCCATAGGCGAGCTGCTGTCCGGACGGTGAGATCGGCGACCAGCCGAGCATCCGCACCTGGCCGCCATGGGTATGGCCGGAGAGCTGCAGCGCGACGCGCGAGGGCACGCGCCGGGCGATGTCGGGCTCGTGCGCCATCAGAACCACGGGCGCATCGTCGGTGACCTTCGCCAGCGTCGCGCCGAGATCATCGACGCCGATGCGCTTGAGCGGCCGGAAGCGGCGCGCCGGCATGTAAGCGAGCTGGTCGCCGAGACCTGCCAGCCAGAACGAGTGGCCATTCTTGCTGAGCTTCTTGGCGTCGTTTTCGTAAACGGGAATGCCGACGGCTTCGAGCGCGCGGCCCGCGCTCGGCAGCCCCTGCCCCTCGCGCTGCACGGTCTTGTCTTCCCACCAGTCGTGATTGCCGAGCACCGCATGCACGCCGAGCGGCGCCTTCAATCCCGCCAGCACCGCCGCCCATTCGGCATCGGGGATGATGCGCGTCACCTTGCGATGTCCGGTCACATAGTCGCCGAGCATGACGACGATGTCAGGTTTGAGCGCATTGGTGCGTTCGACGATGTCGCGGATGTGATCGACCGACATCCAGGGATCGCAGGCATGGAGGTCGGCGATGGCAGCGATCTTGAGCTTGAGCCCGGCCGGCCATTGCGGCGGCGAGACGTTGTACCTGGTGACGCGAAGTCGGACGACCGGCGCGCTGAATCCATAAGCGGTGGTGGAGACGCCCAGCGCGCCCAATCCACCCATGCCCTTTAGAAAATGACGGCGTGTTAACATGTGATCCAATCGTGATGCACCGCCAACATGGTGGCGGATTGAGCCCGAATTGCGGTCCGTTTGTGCAGAACGCCAGCAGAGCTCCAGCAACTTCTCACCAGCGGTTCTGCCCTACCAGAGCATCCAGCCGCGCCTTCAGTTCCTCCGGCGCGCGATAATACCAGACGCCGCCGAGCAAATCGTGGAAGCGCTTGTTGGCGGCAGCCTCGCGCTCGATGCGGTCGATGGTCTCCATGCTGATGACGTCCTCGAGCGGACCTGCCGCTAGCAGCGACAGCAACACCGGATTGGCCTCGATCTTCAGGATCTCGACGATCAAGTCGATAGCCTTATCGGGGTACTCCTCCCGGAGATCACGCTCGTAGTCCATCATGGCAAAGAAATTGTTGTCGCGGTCGCGCTCGGATTTCGAACATTGCTCGACCCAGGCGTGCGCCAGTTCGGCCACCGACATCGCCTCACAATCGAGCGGGCGTTTTGGCGTGCGGCGCGCGCGATCGTCGGCGCGCCAGCCCTTGCTGTCGGCAATCGCCTCGATGCGGCGCTTGAGCGGCTCATCGGGACCGAAGTGAATTCCGCCGAGCAGCCAGCGCAGTGCGGCATTCTGTTTCGCCTCGGCCTCGATCCGCTCGATCGCGGCGTCGCCATGCGCATAGAGCAGCGACAGCATGAACTTGTCGTTGAGCTGCATGATGGTCGGCTTGTCTTTCTCGGATCGCAGCACTTCGAGCGCGAGGTCGAACGCGCGGTCCGGCCACTTGTGCGGCAGATGGTCGAAATAGAGGATCGCCGCCCAGGCGGCGCCGGTCTGGTCGCGACGGCTCAGGCGCTGCAACGCGCCCCACATCGAGGCCAGTTCCGGCATCGGCATGGCATCGAGGAAGGTCTCGGTATCGTCGGGCGTCGCCAGTTCCGGCGCCGCCGTGATCAGGGCCATCATGTCAGCGTCTTCGGTCGAAGCCATCGGTATCTGCACTCCAGGGCGAGCAAAGCTAGGCGCTCAGCGCTAGACGTTTTGCCCTTAGTGCATCTCTGGAATGATCGGGTTCGAAGGGCTCAATCGTCGCTGTCGCCGTTGCCGAACAGGCCGAACTGCGCAGGATCGCGCGCGGGTTCCGCGAGGCCGAGGTGGCGGAAGGCGTGCGAGGTGAGCAGCCGACCGCGCGGGGTGCGCTGCAGATAGCCGCACTGGATGAGATACGGCTCGATGATGTCCTCGATCGCGTCGCGCGGTTCCGACAGCGCCGCCGCCATGGTTTCGACGCCGACCGGGCCGCCGCCGTAGTTCATTGCGATCGTCGTGAGATAGCGCCGGTCCATGGCGTCCAGGCCTGCGGCATCGACTTCCAGTGCGCTCAGCGCGTGGTCCGCGATGGCGCGGTCGACGGAGCTTGCATCCGCTGCGGAAGCAAAATCGCGCACGCGGCGAAGCAGGCGCCCCGCGATGCGCGGCGTGCCGCGGGCACGGCGTGCGATCTCGTTGGCGCCGTCGGCCGTCATGCCGATGTTGAGCACGCGGGCGCCGCGGCTGACGATCTTCTCCAGCTCTTCCTCGGTGTAGAAATTCAGCCGGATCGGAATGCCGAAACGGTCGCGCAGCGGATTGGTCAACAGCCCCGCGCGCGTGGTGGCGCCAACGAGCGTGAATTTCGCCAACTCAATCTTGACCGAACGCGACGCCGGCCCCTCGCCGATGATGAGGTCGAGTTGAAAATCCTCCATTGCGGGATAGAGCACTTCCTCGACCGCCGGGCTGAGGCGATGGATTTCGTCGATGAACAGAACATCGCGCTCTTCGAGATTGGTGAGCAGCGCCGCGAGATCGCCGGCCTTGGCGATCACGGGACCCGAGGTGGCGCGAAAGCCGACGCCGAGTTCGCGCGCGACGATTTGCGCCAGCGTGGTCTTGCCAAGTCCGGGAGGGCCGACGAACAGCACGTGATCCAGCGCCTCGCCCCGCTTGCGCGCCGCCTCGATGAAGATCGAGAGATTTTTTCGCGCCTGCGCCTGGCCGACGAACTCCGACAGCAGTTGCGGGCGCAGCGCGGTGTCGCCGACGTCGTCGGAACGGCGCTCGGGCGTGACGATGCGGGAGGGGGTGTTCACTCGTTGCCCCTGCGGTACTTGTTGGGCAGAAGCTCGTCGATAGTGACGACCTTCGGCTCGCGGCCATTGTCGGGAACGATGACCTGCGCCTTGGTGTCGTAATCGTGGATCAGCTCGCGGCAGATGCCGCAGGGCGATACAACGGCGATATTGCCGCGCTCATCCGGCTTGGGATGGCGCACGGCGACGATGGTCTCGATGCCGCGATCGCCGGTTTCGGTGATGGCGCGGCCGATGGCAATTGCTTCGGCGCAGACGGCGATGCGGCCGATATAGGCGTCGATATTCACGCCGGTGACGATGCGGCCGTCGCGGGTGCGCAGCGCAGCGCCGACCTCCTGCCAGTCGTTGCGATAACGCCGGCTGATCGCGTCAGTCGCGGCGGCGATCAGTTCTTTGTCTTTTTCGCTCAACATGGCGGAAATGCATTCCTTGGTAGGTCAGTGGCGATCGTAGATCGTGGGCTGGCAAAGGCAGGTCTCGCGCCGTGCCCACCATCCGGTTAATACATTAAATGGTGGGCACGCTTCGCTTTGCCCACCCTTCTGTAACGGGCCTCGATTAGTCAATCCCTTTGCGTTGTCCGCCCGCCGGGGTCTCGCTTCTGTACGGGGTCGGCGCAGGGCCGCCACCTGATGGGGTTGGAAGAGGATAGGTCGACCAATCTACGTTGTGCGTGCTCACGAGGGCGACCTGGTGGGCAACGGCCTGACCTGATCCATCGTCCCGGCGAAGGGACTTCGCTTCGAGAAGGCCTGGTGTTGTGACCCGCCCGAAAACTGTTGTGTCTCTCCTGTTAGGCTGCGGCAGCAGCGGCGTTAAAGGGTGTTCCGTCGGCGAGCATGCGATGCATGATCACCGCGAGCCGGCGCGCCAGCGCCACTTTGGCTTTGTTCGTGCCGGCGCGCCGTTTGATCCGCATGGCCCAGCTCTTCAATTGCGAACAGCCTTTGACCGGCTTGGTCAGCATGACGTTGGCGGCTTCGTAAAGCACCGTGCGCACCGAAGCATCACCGATCTTGCTGATCCGGCCGGTGTAGTCGGTCTCGCCGGATTGATGCTTCTTCGGGGTCAACCCGAAATGGGCTCCTGCCTGCTTCGACGATTTGAACCGGGCTGGATCGTCGATCGCGCTGGCATAGGTTAGCGCCACGATTGGGCCGACCGCCGGGACTGACGTCAGCAGCCGTGCTTGCATGTCGGATCGCACCATCCTGCGGATCTGCTTCTCGAAGGCTGCGAACTCGGCCCGCAGCACTGTTCGCACCGCTAGCAGCGCCTTGGCGATCGTTTGCAGGTGCGGGTGGCCCGCCACGAGCTCCTCGATCCGTCCCGCGAACGTCTGCCCGGTCGTCTTGCCAACCTTCAGGCCAAAACCGCGCAGGATCCCGCGCAGACTGTTCTCCACGTCGTGAAGCTTCGATTGCACCAGCTTGCGCGCCGTCAGCAGCGATCGGGTCTCTTGCGCACTCATCGATTTGCAATGCACTGGCCGGAACCAGCCCAGCCGCATCAGTTGCGCGATGCCGCGGGCATCGTTGCGATCCGACTTGACCGGCATCGCCTCGAACGCCTTCCGCACGTGCCGCGTCTCCAGCAGTTCCACGGCAAGGCCGGCTATCTTCATGGCCGCAAACAGCCATTGCGACAATGGTCCGGCCTCCAGCCCGATCCGCTCCAGGCCGAAGCCCAGCGAACCGAACCAGGCGATTAGGGCTTGCGGCTCGCTCGCCACCTTGGCCTCGCGCACGATCTTGCCATTGGCGTCGACAACGCACACGCTCGAGCATTCCAATGACACGTCGATTCCGGCATAATGCTCCATGGTCGTCTCTCCTTGATGCTTGGAGCGAGGCTCATCCCTCTGACTCCGTAACACCATCAATGTGAGGGACGACCGCCCGCCTTCCAGGCAGGTCGCGCGAAGCGCGCCACCCAACACCGCCGTAGCAAGCGCGGCTTGCCTGGAGGGTGGACCGGGGCCCGTTACCCCATCTACGGCCTCAACGCTCATTTCGCCAATTCCTTCAGGCCCAGCCGGATAAGCTGCGCGGTCTCGGCATTCTCGCCCGCACTGCGCGAGGCGGCGGCAATGGCGGCGGCCGCCTGCGGCTGGCCGTAGCCGAGATTGACCAGCGCCGAGATCGCATCGGTGACCGGGCGCGGCGCGCGGTCGTTGTCGATGGCGCCGGCGAGATGCACCACGGCCGGGTCGACATTGGCAAACGCGGGCGCCTTGTCCTTCAACTCGGACACGATGCGCTCGGCGACTTTCGGGCCGACGCCCGGCGTGCGCGACACCGCAGCCTTGTCGCGCAGCGCAATCGCATTGGCGAGTTCGGACGGCGGCAAGGTGCCAAGCACGGCAAGCGCGACCTTGGCGCCGACGCCCTGCACGGTCTGCAGCAGGCGAAACCATTCGCGCTCGGTGTCGGTGCGAAAACCGAACAGCTTTATTTGATCTTCGCGAACGTACGTCTCGATCGACAGTACCGCGGCCTCGCCGGGCGACGGCAACGCCTGCAGCGTGCGCGAGGAGCAATGCACCTGATAGCCGACGCCGCCGACATCGAGGATGACAAAATCCTCGCCGTAGGAATCGATCAGGCCCTTGAGCTTGCCGATCATGCTGGTGACCCGCAGACGATGGAGATTTCGTCATGGCCGGGCTTGTCCCGGCCATCCACGTCTCCTGCATCGACGACAAAAGACGTGGATGCCCGGCACAAGGCCGGGCATGACGGGTTGGAGATGTATCGACCGATCATAGGCTCGCCACCTTCAGCCGCAGCGCCGCGCCCTGGCGGTGATGCGCGTGCGTGATCGCAATCGCCAGCGCGTCCGCAGCGTCGGCGGATTTCGGTTCGGCCTTCGGCAGCAAAATTTTCAGCATCACGGCGATCTGGTTCTTGTCGGCGTGTCCGGCGCCGACCACGGTCTTCTTCACCTGATTGGGCGCATATTCCGCAACGGCAATACCGAGCATCGCGGGCGCCAGCATGGCGACGCCGCGGGCCTGCCCGAGTTTCAGCGTCGCGACGCCGTCCTTGTTGACGAAGGTCTGTTCGACCGCGGCCTCGGCGGGGCGGAAATCGCCGAGGACTGTGGCGAGCCCCTCATGGATCGCGAGCAGGCGGCTGGCCAGCGGCAGATCGTCCGGCGGCTCGACCGAGCCGCAGCCGATGAAGACCAGGCGGTTGCCCTCGGTCTCGATCACGCCCCAGCCGGTGCGGCGCAGGCCGGGGTCGATACCGATGATCCGGACGGGGTGGCGAATCGGTGGGGATGTCATGGCGTAGTGATAACGCCAGAGCCGGGTGAACGAAACATAAAGAGAACGGAAATCCCCTGCCCGTGGGGCCTGCCCCGCGCTCCGCTCGTCATCCCCGCGAAAGCGGGATCCAGTATGCCGTGGCTTCTCGGCATAACGTCGCCGCCTCTGGAATACTGGATCGCCCGGTCTCAAGGCCGGGCGACGACAGCGGAGTGTGGAGGCGCAAGGGACGAACCTACCCGCCCATCTTGGCGACGAGGGCGTCGGAGATCTCGAAATTGGCGTAGACGTTCTGGACGTCGTCGTGCTCGTTGAGGAGGTCCATCAGCTTCAACAGCTTCTCGCCGGTCTCATCATCAACCGACACCGTGTTCTGCGGCTTCCAGGTCAGCGCCGCCTTGCGGGCTTCGCCGAACTTGGCTTCCAGCGCTTTTGCCACCTCGCGAAAGGTTTCCTGCGAGGCGTAGATCTCGTGGCCGCTTTCGCTGGATGCGACGTCATCGGCGCCGGCTTCGATCGCGGCTTCCAGCATGGCGTCGTCGGAGGCGACGCTGGCGTCATATTCGATGATGCCGGTGCGATCGAACATGAAGGCGACCGAGCCGGTTTCGCCGAGATTGCCGCCGGACTTGGTGAAGTAGGAGCGGATGTCGGAAGCGGCGCGGTTGCGGTTATCGGTCAGCGCCTCGACGATCACGGCGACTCCGCCGGGGCCATAGCCCTCGTAGCGGATTTCGTCATAGCTCTCGCTCTCGCCGCCAGTCGCCTTCTTGATGGCGCGCTCGATATTGTCCTTCGGCATGTTCTCCTGGCGCGCCGCGATCACGGCCGCGCGCAGCCGCGGGTTCATAGCCGGGTCGGGGGTCCCGAGCTTGGCCGCGACCGTGATTTCGCGCGCCAGCTTGCCGAACAGTTTTGACTTCTGGGCATCCTGCCGGCCCTTGCGGTGCATGATGTTCTTGAATTGGGAATGGCCGGCCATGCGAGGTCTCTTGGATTCGTCCAGGGGATGCGGGGGTTGAAGCGCGGCCTTATAGGCCCAGAATCGGCCGAAATCAAAGGTTTACGGCCCCTTCGGGTATGGCAGTACTGCCGTGCGACGAAATATCAGGCAGTTGTTAACCATGACTTCATGCTCGGATGAGAGGATTTTGCACCGATCCTCAACTGTTAAGAGACGTCATGGCCTTCGGATTGTTCAAAAAGCAGGCCCCGGGACCGGTCGCACCTGCCGTCCAGCCCAAGGCCCAGACGGCTTCGACCCCGGCGGAAACCACCTCCGGCGATGGCGATTCGGCCAAGGCGATCCTCGAACTGCTGGAGCTCGAACTCGGCGCGATGATCCGCCAGCTCGAGCGCGCGGCCAATTCGGTCGCCGGCGGCGCCGAGGCGACGGCTGCGACCCTCTCGACCATCCGCCAGCGCACCAATGCCCTGACCGACCGCACCAGCGCCGCACAGGGCACGGCGACGACCTTTTCGCACGCCGCCGACAAGTTCACCCAGTCGGCGCAGGGAATCGGATCCCAGGTGCGCGACGCCGGCAAGCTCGCCGATCAGGCCAGCGAGGCCGCCCGCGAAGCCAGCGTTAACGTCGATCGCCTCAGGGAATCATCGGCGGCGATCGGCAACGTCGTCAACCTGATTGCCCAGATCGCGCGGCAGACCACGCTGCTGGCGCTCAATTCCACCATCGAGGCCGCGCGCGCCGGCGAGGCCGGACGCGGTTTCGCCGTAGTTGCCACCGAGGTAAAGGCACTCGCGGTGCAGACCCAGAACGCCACGGAAGAAATCACCAAGAAGATCGAGGCGCTGCAGCGCGACGCTGCGGGCTCGGTCGATGCCGTGCATCGCATCACGCAGTCGATCGAGGCGATCCGCCCGGTGTTCGAGAACGTCAACGGCGCGGTCGCCGAACAGAACGCCACCACCGGCGAGATGGCCGACAATGCAGCCTCCGCCTCCTCCTTCATCGCCTCGGTCGGCGACAGCGCCGGCGAAATCGACAACGCGACCAAGGAAGCCGAGGCCCATGGCGAAAGCGTCGCCAAGGCTGGACGGGCCGTTACTGCGTTCGCGCAGAAGCTCAAATCGCGCTGCGCCGTGCTGCTGCGTCAGGGCGGACACACCGAGCGCCGCGAGCCGCAAAAGCTGCCTTGCAGCCTCAAGATCGAAATCCAGACGCCACGCGGCGTGATATCGGCGCCGGTCTACGAGATTTCGATGGATGGCATCCTGATCAGCGGGCCCGATGCCGACAGGCTGGCGCAGGGCCAGAGTTTCGATGCGACGCTGCAGGATGTCGGCGCCTGCCGCATTCGCGTCAGTGAGCGCTCGAAGGCCGGCACGCAGGCACGGTTCGAGCGGACCAATGCCGCGCTGACCGAGAAGATCGAAGACAAGCTGTTTTCGATCCAGGACGACAACACCGAGGCGGTTACCCGCGCGATGGAAGCCGGCGCGGCGCTGAAGAAGATTTTCGAGAACGGCGTCAACAGCGGCGCCATCTCGATGGAAGACATGTTCGACACCAACTATGTCGAGATCGCAGGCAGCAACCCGGTGCAATATCGCACCAGGATTCTGGACTGGGCCGACCGCGCGCTGCCGCCGTTCCAGGAAGCGTTCCTCGCCAAGGATTCGCGAATGGCGTTCTGCGCCATGATCGACACCAACGGCTATCTGCCCGTGCACAACAAGATCTATTCGCATCCGCAGCGGCCGGGCGACGTCACGTGGAACACCGCCAACTGCCGCAACCGCCGCATCTTCAACGATCCCGCGGGACTTGCCGCCGGGCGCAACCAGCGCGCCTATCTGATCCAGAGCTACGCCCGCGACATGGGCAACGGTAACACGGTGATGATGCGCGAGATCGACGTGCCGATCCGCGTTCACGGCCGCCACTGGGGCGGGTTCCGCACGGCCTACCGGCTCTAGTGCGCTCTCGGCTCTAGTGCGCTCTCAGGCAAGACTCCAAGGCGCGAATCACATTCTAAACTTGGAATTGGAATGCGATCACTGCGGTGGGCCGATCATCGGCTCCGACTGGAGAAAGCTCTGATGTCCGTTGTGCAGCGTGCAGTCCTGGACACGCAATCCAACCAGACACTGGCCGAACGGCTCATTGACCAGCTTGCCGACCGCATCGGCGGGCTCGGCGTGGAACTTGCCGATATCGCCGGCAACGTCCAGGAGGTCGCGAGCCGCGTCGCGAACCAGTCGGAGCGGTTCCACCACCTGCAGGAGACGGCCGAGACGATGGTCTCGGCCAACCGCGACATCGCCAACGCATCGCAGGCAGTGCAATCGACCACGTCCGCAGCCGTCGTAGAGATCGTTCAGTCGCGCAGTGCGGTGGATGCGGCCGTCCAGCACATCGCCGAACTCGTCGAAGCGGTCGGCCGCATCGAGGCCCGGCTTAGCGCCGTCGGCTCGGCGCTGTCGCAGGTTGCAAAAGTTTCCGGCTCGATCGAGGCGATTGCGAAGCAGACGAACCTCTTGGCGCTCAATGCCACGATCGAGGCAGCGCGCGCCGGAACCGCCGGCCGCGGCTTTGCCGTGGTCGCGAGCGAAGTGAAGAACCTGGCCGAGGGGACTCGCCAGGCCACGCAGCAGATTTCCGACACTATGCGCGATCTCGACGGCCAGATCGGCAGCCTGATCGGCGAGAGCAGCGACGCCTCGCTCCGCGCCAAGAGCGCCGGTGAAGGCGCACAAGAGATCAGCGGTATCATCGCGCGCGTGCACCAGGGTATCGCGTCCGTAGGCCAGGAGATCGACGGCGTCGCCAGGGCCGCGACGTCCAATCTCGGCCATTGCGACACTGTGATCACCGAGCTCAGCGAACTCGCCAAGGGCGTCGACCTGTCCTCGCGCGATCTCAAGCACGCGGACGACCGGGTGGCAAAGCTGCTCGAGACCTCCGAAGGGTTGATCGCGCTGATCGCCGACAGCGGCGTCGAGACCTCGGATGCACCGCTGATCCGCGTCGTCGTCGACACCGCCAAGCGCATCTCGACCGAGTTCGAGGCCGCGATCGACCGCGGCGAGATCACGCTCGACCAGTTCATGGACGAGAAGTACCGCGAGATATCCGGCACCGATCCCAAGCAGTATCTCACCAATTACGTCGACTTCACCGACCGCGTGCTGCCCGAGATCCAGGATCCCATCCAGAAATCCGATCCGCGCATCGTGTTCTGCGTCGCCTGGGCCAAAGGCGGCTATCTGCCGACCCACAATCCGAACTACCGCCTGCCGCAGGGCCCCGATCCGGTCTGGAACAACGCCAATTGCCGCAACCGCCGCCTGTTCAACGACCGCGCGGTGAAGAAGGTGGCGGCGAACACAAAACCGTTTCTGCTGCAGACCTACCGGCGCGACATGGGCGGCGGCAATTTCGTGTTGATGAAAGACCTGTCGTCACCGATCTTCATCCGCGGCCGCCACTGGGGCGCCTTCCGGATGGGTTTTCGGCAGAACTAACTCATAATCGGTTGTGTGTCCTGGCCTCGACATGCGGGCGCCGTCACTGGGGCGACGCCATGGCCTACAGGCTGTAATCGCACATTTCATCTAACCGCACGCGTCGCTTCGCGCGAATAGTCGCAGGCCGCCTGCAGAAAGCGCAGCGCGACGGCGTTTCTGTAGGGCCATCCAATCTCTTCGCCGTTGCAGACGCGTATCGTGGCGTGTGCCCGATCCGCAAAATCAGCATATCACATCCATCGCTTTTGCGCACGACAAACAGGCCGGTGAAAGTCATCGTACTGACGCGCGGATATGACATCCCCTAGCACCGAAGCAGGCGGAGACGAAAATGACGCATTCTGGGACAGCGGAGTCCAAAGCGACGATCACCGCCGCGCTGGAGAAAATCCCGATCACACTGACTGTCAATGGCGCAGAGGTAAAGCTTTCAGTCGCGCCGTGGACGACGCTGCTGGATGCGCTGCGCGACCGTCTCGACCTGACCGGCACCAAGAAGGGCTGCGATCACGGCCAGTGCGGCGCCTGCACCGTGCTGGTCGACGGGCGGCGGATCAATTCCTGCCTGACGCTGGTGGTGATGAAGGAAGGCGCCGAGGTGACCACCGTCGAGGGCCTTGCACGCAACGGTGAACTGCACCCGCTGCAACAGGCCTTCATCGATCACGACGCGTTTCAATGTGGCTATTGCACGTCGGGGCAGATCTGCTCGGCCGCCGGCCTGATCGCCGAGGGCAAGGCCAGGACGGCCGACGAGATCCGCGAACTGATGAGCGGCAACATCTGCCGCTGCGGCGCCTATCCGAACATCGTGGCGGCGATTCAGCAGGCGATGGAGCGATCATGACCCCGTTTCAATACACGCGCGCCAGCGACATCGCCGACGCCATCAAGCAGATCGCCGCAGACCCATCCGCCAAATTCGTCGCGGGCGGCACCAACCTGATCGACCTGATCAAGTACGATGTCGCGACGCCTACCCGGCTGATCGACATCTCACGCCTGCCGCTCAGGAACGTGGAGGAGACCGCGACCGGCGGCGTTCTGATCGGGGCGCTGGTCCCAAACACCGACCTCGCCTACCATCCGCTGATCGAAGCGCGCTATCCGCTACTGTCACGGTCAATTCTGGCTGGTGCGTCGCAGCAGTTGCGCAACATGGCGTCGACCGGCGGCAATCTCGTGCAGCGGACGCGCTGCTTCTATTTCTATGACGCGACGACGCCATGCAACAAGCGCGAACCGGGCAGCGGCTGTTCGGCAATCGACGGCATCAACCGCATCAATGCAATCCTCGGTACGAGCGAATCCTGCATCGCCACCCATCCCTCCGACATGTGTGTAGCGCTCGCCGTTCTGGAAGCGATCGTGCATGTCACAGGTCCGGCCGGAGCGCGCACCATTGCATTCGCGGATTTCCACCGCCTGCCCGACAACACACCGCAGATCGACACCAATCTGGAGCCCGACGAGATCATCACGGCAATCGAACTGCCGGCAAAAGGTTTCAGCACGAACTACTCCTACCTGAAGATCCGCGATCGCCTGTCCTATGCGTTCGCGCTGGTATCGGTGGCGGCAGCGCTCGAGCTTGACGGCGACACGATCAAGGAGGCGCGCCTAGCGCTCGGGGGCGTGGCGCACAAACCATGGCGCAGTTCGGCGGCCGAAGTCGTTCTGCGTGGCCAGCGCGCTGATGCCAGCACATTTGCGAACGCCGCAGACATCCTGCTGCGCGGCGCCAGGGGTTTCGGACACAACGACTTCAAGATCGGCCTGGCGCGGCGCGCCATCGTGCGGACGCTTGATCAGGCTGCGCGAGGCACGCCGCAGTCGATCTCCGACAAGAAAATACGGTGAATGCAATGGCAAGCTACATCGGAACAGCGACGTCCCGTGTCGACGGCCGGGCCAAGGTTACCGGCGAAGCCAAATATGCCGGCGAGTTCAACGTTCCCGGTCTCGTCCACGGCTATGTCGTCGAGTCGGTCATCCCGAAGGGGCGGATCGTGCGCATCGACACCAGCGGCGCGCTGGGCATTGCGGGCGTGATCGACGTGCTCACCCACCACAATCGACCGCCAATGGCCGACAAGGATGACGCCTACAAGGACGAGGTCGCGCCCGAGAAGGGTTCGCCCTACCGCCCGCTCTACGACGACAGGATCCAGTTCACCGGACAGCCGGTCGCGCTGGTGCTGGCGGAAGATTGGGAAACAGCGCGCGTCGCCGCCTCGCAGGTGAGGATCGAATACCAGAAGGAGCCGCACGTCACCGACCTGCACGCAGAGCGCACCAGGGCGTATGCCATCGACACGCCGGAGAAGCCGCGCGGCGATGCCGAAAAGGCATTTGCGTCCGCCGCCGTCCGCCACGCGGCCGAATACACCATTCCGACCGAGCACCACAATCCGATGGAGTTGTTTGCCTCGACCGCGATCTGGGAGAACGGCCAGCTCACCGTCTACGACAAGACGCAAGGCGTGCAGAATGTCCAGCAGTATCTTTGCAAGGTTTTCAAGCTGCAGCCCAATGCGGTTCGTGTCATGTCGCCCTATATGGGTGGCGGTTTCGGCGCGGGCTTGCGTCCGCAATATCAGGTCGTGCTGGCCGTGCTGGGAGCTACCGCGCTCAAGCGCCCCGTCCGCGTCATGGTGACGAGGGCGCAGATGTATGCGCTCGGCTACCGGCCGGCGAGCATCGAACGGCTGGCGCTTGGCGCGAGCAGCAGCGGCACACTCGACTCAATGCAACATGAAGCCATCGCCGTGACCTCGCAGTTCGAGGAATTTGCGCGCAACGACACCGGCTGGGGCAATCTGCTCTACAAGAGTCCCAACGCGAAATTCGAGCACAAACTCGTCAAGCTCGATCTGCCGACGTCCTGCGACATGCGGGCGCCGGGCGCTGCGACCGGCGTCTATGCGCTGGAATGCGCGATGGACGAACTTGCCATCGCGCTCAAGACCGATCCGGTGCAGCTACGGCTGCAATGCTATTCCGACCGCCATCAGGGCGAGGACCTTCCCTATACCAGCAAGCAACTTCGCGAGTGCTACGCGCAGGGCGCGGAGGTGTTTGGCTGGAACAAGCGCAACGCCGAGCCGCGCTCGATGCGCGACGGCAGCGAACTGGTCGGCTGGGGCATGGCATCCGGTGTATGGGAAGCGCTGCAGGTGCCGGCCACGGTCCGCATCGTGCTGACGGCGAACGGCCACGCCGAAGTGGCGACCGCCGCCTCCGATATCGGCACCGGAACCTACACGATCATGGCGCAGGTGGCGGCCGACATGCTCGGCCTGCCGATCGACAATATCAGCGTCAAGCTCGGCGATTCCACCCTGCCGCAGTGTCCGGTGGAAGGCGGCTCGTGGATCGCATCATCCGTGTGCAACGCCATCGCGAATACCGCCCGCGCGGTTCGCGGCGACTTGCTGGAGCTTGCAAAGACGACGACGGATTCACCGCTGTCGGGCGCCGGCGTAGACGACGTTGCGCTGATCGACGGCAAGATCGTCAGCAAGCGGGATGCAAGCCGCGCGGTCTCGATCGCAAGCGCGATGCAATCAGGCAAGGCCGAGCGCATCACGCGCGAGGAAACCAACCAGCCTTCCGAAGACAAGTCTCACGCGCGCAATGTGCACTCGGCGATCTTCGCCGAGGTCAAGGTCGACGAAGAGATCGGCATCATCCGCGTGACTCGCGTGGTCAAAGCCGTCGCCGCGGGCCGCATCCTCAACCCCAAGACGGCCCACAGCCAGGTCATGGGCGGCGTGGTCTGGGGCATCGGCATGGCGCTGCACGAAGAAACACTCTACGACCATCGCTTCGGACGGGTGATGAACGCCAATATCGCCGAATACCATGTGCCAGTGAATGCCGACATCCACGACATCAAGGTCATCTTCGTCGACGAACCGGACGAGATGGTCAACCCGCTCGGCATCAAGGGCCTCGGCGAGATCGGCATCGTCGGCGTCGCGGCGGCGATCGCCAACGCGGTCAACCATGCAACGGGAAAGCGGGTGCGCGACCTGCCGATCACGCTGGACAAGGTGATTCAGTTCAATTGAGAGGACTTGTCAGCTCCAGAATCCCGGCACTGCCGGCTCGAGCCTGCCGCCGGCCCGCACCGGCGCAACGCGCAGCGCGAGGCCGGTGGCATCATCGGTCTCGACTGCAACGCCACTGAGTGTCGCAACACCGGCCGCCGGTTCGAAGCGGGCTGACGGAATGCCCGTCGTGAAGCGCCGCAGCGGCTCCTCCTTCTGCATGCCGATGACAGAGTCATAGTCGCCGGTCATGCCCGCGTCGGTCATGTAGGCGGTACCGCCGGTGAGAATCTGGTGATCCGCGGTCGGCACATGGGTATGGGTGCCGACGACGAGGCTGGCGCGGCCGTCGCAGAAATAGCCGATGCCCTGCTTCTCGCTAGTCGCCTCGCCATGGAAATCGATCACGATCGCGTCCGCCGCCTCGCCGAGCGGACAGGCCTCGAGTTCGCGGTTGAGGACCTGAAACGGATCGTCGAACGGCGTCATGAAGACGCGGCCGATGGCGTTGACGATGAGCGCACGCTTGCCGTTCTTGGTATCGACCAGCGCCGCACCGCGGCCCGGCGTGCCCTTGGGAAAGTTTGCGGGGCGGATCAGTTTTGGCGCACGCTCGATGAACACCAGCGCCTCGCGCTGATCCCAGGCGTGATTGCCGAGCGTGATGGCATCCGCGCCGGCATCGAGCAGTTCCTGATAGATCGTCTCGGTGATGCCGAACCCGCCGGCGGAATTCTCGCCATTGACGACGACAAGATCGAGCGCCCAGTCCCTGATCATGCCGGGAAGATGTTCCGCGATTGCGGTACGGCCAGCGCGACCGACCACGTCGCCTACGAAAAGAATACGCAAAGTTCAGCTCCGGAAATCGAACACTTTCTTTTCCGTTAGCACATAATCCAGCGCCACGTCGTGCGGCAGCGCGGGAACGGTTTTTATTTCCTGCACGGAAAAGGCGGCGCCGATCGCCGTGATCGCCTTGGCTTTTCGCAAATGCGCCAGCGTGAAGTCGTAATGTCCTGCACCATAGCCGATGCGGTGACCCTCGCGGTCGAACGCCGCCAGCGGCACCAGCATGATGTCGGGAATCAGTTCTTCGGCCGCAGGCGATGGTTCGAGGATGCCGAGCGGGCCCAGCATCAGGCGATCGTCGGGCGACCACGCGCGGAACGCCAGCGATTTTCCGCGCGACAGCACGGCCGGCAACGCGAGCTTTGCGCCCTGCCCGGCGAGCTTGCGCATCAGGGGCGCCGGATCGATCTCGCTGCGGATCGGCGAATATCCTGACACAACGAGGCCCGGCTCGATTCCAAATGGCAGGCCGCGCTTGGCGATCGCCTGCGCTGCAGCGGCGCGCTGCTCGTCGCTCAATGCGTCGCGCTTGGCGAGCGCTGTCGTGCGGAGGTCGGCTTTGGAGAGGGTTGTCGTCATGCCATGCTGCTCTTCGCCGTCATCACCCGCGAATGCGGGTGATCCAGTATTCCAGAGACTTCAGTGATTCAACCGAGACGCCGCGGCGTACTCGATACCCCGCATGCGCGGGGTATGACGGGACGTGCGCGGGTAGGACAAAGTCACGAGCAAGAACAAACAAGAGTGCGAAGCCGCGATCGCCGTTGAAGCACTCGATCCCGGAGTTCCCTACGAAAGTAGGTGGGCACCATATGTCCGGATCCACGGACCCGGCCAGGGACAGTTCCCTAAAGGATCGATAAGGCCCCGGGGATATATGGCTCCTGACGCACGACGCAGCTTCGCAAGAACCAATGTAAGGGTTGTGGGCGGAAACCGCCAGCGGTAACGCGCGACACTTGTGCTCATCCTTAGATTGCGCTCCACTTCACCCTCCCCTGGAGGGGGAGGGTCGTTCGCACTCGGCGATGCGCAGCATCGTCGATGCGAGCGGGGTGGGGTGATCTATCCGCGAGCGAGATCGACATGATTTCAACGGCTATCCGCCGCGCAGCAGCAAAGAAGCTGCGCGCCAATACGACGCCGCACGAACGCATTCTCTGGCGGGCCCTGAAAGAGCTGCCGATAGAAGGTACGCATTTCCGTCGGCAGGCGCCGATCGGTCAGTATGTTGTGGACTTTTTCTGTCCAGCGAAGCGTCTGATCATCGAGCTCGATGGCGGACATCACGACGATGACGCAACCGCCGAGCGCGACAGCGAAAGGCAAGCTTGGCTGGAGCAGGAAGGCTATCGTGTCATCCGCTTCTGGAATTCGGATGTGAGTGCGGATCTCAATGCAGTGATGGAGAAGATTTACGTGGAGGTATATGGGGCGCGTGAAGCAGAGGCCCTTCGCCTCAGACACCATCGACGACGATAGACTGTCACCCCACCCCGCCGCTACGCGGCGACCCCAAGAGCGAGCTTCGCTCGTCTCGACCCCTCCAGGGGAGGGTAAAGAACGAGCGCTAATGGCGCATTTCACCCGATTGCGACGCCGTTGCCGATGGTGCGGTTGATCACCTGCGTGGTCTTTTCGATGCGGTCGGCGGCGGCGTTGAGGGCGTTGGCGACGGCCACTTGGGTGGCCTTGGCGCGGTCGGCGGCGGCCGTGCGAACGTTGCGCAGGGTTTCGAGTTCGCCCTCCAGCGCGCGAATGCGCGCGTTGGCATCGACCAGTTCGTCGCACACCGTCAGCGCGGCCATCACCGTCAGCCGCGCATCGCCGATCTCGCCGAACTTGCCGCGCAACTCTCCGACCCGCGATTCCAGGCTCTCGGCGAGTTTGAGGAGCCGCACTTCCTGCCCTTCCTCGCAGGCCATGCGGTACTGCCGGCCGTTGATGGTGACGTTGATGTGGCTCATTCATCCTCTCCGGCGTCGAGCACCGCGCGGATGGTGCCGATCGCGGCATCGAGTTTTTCTGATATCTCGCGATTGGCCCGCTCCAGCCTGCGCGTCTTCACCAGCGAGCCGTCGAGTTCGTCGGCAAGACGCGAGCGATCGGCGCCGAGCGCCTGGATCCGGCTCGCCAGTTCGTTCTCGTCGCGGTCGGCATCGCGCCGCCGCTCGGCCGCAGCCTCGAGCGCGTCGAGTGCCAGCATCAGGCGCCGAGTGGCGACATCGATGTCGACTTGGACCGGCTCGGCATTGCCGATACCGTTAGTGTGACGATCGCTCATGAGAGACAGCGCGCACCTTCGCGTGAGCCCGCCGGACGGCAGCAAAATCCGCGGTTCGGCAAGCGGTTAGAGCCCGAAATTTACGTGGCAAGCGAGCCGAGCGCAACGCCGACGCGAAGCTATGCACTGCTAAGCAACTTTTTGGACCGGAAGGGCGTTTCCCCGCCTTGGACTCGGGGGGATTGAGGTGCTATCCAGCCCGCACTTTCCCCTAAGCACGCCCGTATTCCGGCCTTCGCCCGGTACGTACCCCTAACCAAGCACCTCATTTCAGGCGGATTTTCATCATGACGCAAGTCGATCACACCCGTATGGCCAATGCGATTCGCGGGCTTGCCATGGATGCCGTCGAAAAGGCGAAATCCGGCCATCCCGGCTTGCCGATGGGCGCTGCCGACATCGCGACCGTGCTGTTCACACAGTTCCTCAAATTCGATGCAACTGATCCGAACTGGCCGGACCGCGACCGCTTCGTGCTCTCGGCCGGACACGGCTCGATGCTGCTCTATGCCCTGCTGTACCTCACCGGCAACAAGGACATGACGCTCGACCAGATCAGGAATTTCCGCCAGCTCGGCTCCAAGACGCCGGGCCATCCTGAGAACTTCGAGACCAGCGGCGTCGAGACCACCACCGGCCCGCTCGGCCAGGGCATCGCCACCGCGGTAGGCATGGCGCTGGCGGAAAAGATGCTCGCCGCCGAGTTCGGCAAGAAGGTGGTCGGCCATCACACCTACGTGCTCGCCTCCGACGGCGACCTGATGGAAGGCGTGTCGCAGGAAGCGATCGCGCTGGCCGGGCACTGGAAGCTGAACAAGATGATCGTGCTGTATGACGATAACGGCATCTCGATCGACGGCCCGACCTCGCTCGCCGATTCGGTCGATCAGGTGAAGCGCTTCAAGTCCGCCGGCTGGGCGGCGGAATTGATCGACGGCCATGATCCGAAGGCGATTGCCGCCGCGATCACCCGCGCGCAGAAATCCAACAAGCCGTCGTTGATCGCCTGCAAGACCACCATCGGCTATGGCGCGCCGACGCGGGCCGGCACGGCGAAGGCCCACGGCGAGGCGCTCGGCGCCGACGAGCTCAAGGGCGCCAAGGAAAAGCTCGGCATCTCGCTGGAAGCCTTCTCGGTACCTGACGATGTGCTGAAGGCATGGCGTGAGGCCGGCAGCCGTGGCGCTGCCGCGCGCCAGGAATGGGAAAGCGTTTTCGCCGAGCTCGGTCCCCGCAAGCGCGCCGAGTTTGAGCGGCGGATGCGGCACGAGCGGCCGGCCGCGCTGTCGAAGGCGCTGCGCGCGCACAAGAAGGCATTGCTGGAATCGCCGCAGAATGTCGCCACGCGGAAGTCCTCCGAATCCGCGATCGAGGCAATTGCGGCCGCGATGCCGATGGAATTCCTCGCCGGCTCCGCCGACCTCACCGGCTCCAACAACAACAAGGCGAAATCGGCTGTCGCGTTCTCGGCCAAGACGCCGAAGGGCCGCTTCATCCATTACGGCATCCGCGAGCACGGCATGGCCGCGGCGATGAACGGCATCTTCCTGCATGGCGGCTTCGCGCCGAACGGCGCGACCTTCCTGGTGTTCACGGACTATGCGCGGCCCGCGATGCGGCTTGCCGCGCTGATGGGCGCGGGCGTCGTCTATGTGATGACCCATGATTCCATCGGGCTCGGCGAGGATGGACCGACGCACCAGCCGGTGGAGCATCTCGCAGCACTTCGCGCCATTCCCAACATGCGCGTGTTCCGCCCCTGCGACGCCGTCGAGGTCGCCGAGTGCTGGGAGCTCGCGCTGAACCGTGTCGACGGTCCGACGGTGCTGGCGCTGACCCGCCAGAACCTGCCGCAACTGCGCACCAACGCGCCGAACGATAACCCTTGCGCGCATGGCGCCTATGAACTGGTCGCAGCCCAGGGTGAGGCCAAGGTGTCGCTGTTCGCCTCGGGCTCCGAGGTCGAGGTCGCCGTGGCCGCCCAGAAGCAACTGGCTGAACGCGGCATCCCGTCGCGGGTGGTCTCGGTGCCCTCGCTGGAGCTGTTGCTGGCGCAGCCGGCGGACCGCCAGCAAGCCATCATCGGCAATGCACCGGTCAAGGTCGCCATTGAGGCCGCGGTACGGTGGGGCTGGGATGCCATCATCGGCCACGATGGTGAATTCGTGGGCATGCACGGTTTCGGCGCCAGCGCGCCAGCCAAGGACCTTTTCAAGCACTTCGGAATTACCGCCGAGGCCGTCGTTAACGCTGCCGTGAAGGGCCTGGGCTGACGGTTGAGCTCTTGGGGAAAAAGGACTACCTAGACCCCCATCTTGACCGTTCCCGCCCGGCAGAACCGGGCGTTCCGCCGTAAGCCCCTCCGTGGAACGACTCCGCGGGGCCGGCACCGGCTATTAGAGGAGAGACCAGCATGGCAATCCGCGTCGCGATCAACGGATTTGGCCGCATTGGCCGCAACGTGTTGCGGGCGATTGCGGAATCTGGCCGCAAGGATATCGAAGTGGTCGGGATCAACGATCTCGGCCCGGTCGAGACCAACGCCCACCTGCTGCGCTTCGACTCCGTGCATGGCCGCTTCCCCGGCACGGTGACCGTCGACGGCGACTCGCTCAGCCTCGGCAATGGCAAGATCAAGGTTTCCGCCGAGCGCGATCCGTCGAAGCTGCCGTGGAAGGCGCTGGGCGTCGACATCGCGCTGGAATGCACCGGCATTTTCACCGCCAAGGACAAGGCCTCCGCGCACCTGACCGCCGGCGCCAAGCGCGTGCTGGTCTCGGCGCCCGCCGACAATGCCGACGCGACCATCGTGTTCGGCGTCAATCATGACACCCTGACCAAGGATCATCTGGTCGTCTCCAACGGCTCCTGCACCACCAACTGCCTGGCGCCGGTCGCCAAGGTCTTGAACGACACCGTCGGCATCGAGACGGGATTCATGACCACGATCCACGCCTACACCGGCGACCAGCCGACGCTCGATACTCTGCACAAGGACCTCTATCGCGGCCGCGCCGCGGCGATGTCGATGATCCCGACCTCGACCGGCGCGGCGAAAGCGATTGGCCTCGTGCTCCCCGAGCTGAAGGGCAAGCTTGACGGCGTCGCGATCCGCGTGCCGACCCCGAACGTCTCGGTGGTCGACCTCAAGATCGTGGCCAAGCGCGCCACCGATGCCAAGGAAATCAACGCGGCGATGAAGCGCGCGTCCGAGCAGCAGCTCAAGGGCATCCTCGGCTACACTACTGCTCCGAACGTCTCGATCGACTTCAACCACGATCCCCACTCGTCCACGTTCCACGAGGACCAGACCAAGGTGCAGAACGGCACGCTGGTGCGCGTGATGTCCTGGTACGACAACGAATGGGGTTTCTCCAACCGCATGGCCGACACGGCCGTTGCGATGGGGAAGCTGCTGTAAGATTCTAGATGTCGTCATGCCCGGCCTTGTGCCGGGCATTCTTGTTCCGTCATTCCGGGGTGGTCCGAAGGACCAGACCCGGAATCTCGAGATTCCGGGTTCGATGCTTCGCATCGCCCCGAAATGACCGCCGAGAGTCCGAGCCCGCCCATGACAAAATCATTCCGCACCCTCGATGACGTCGACGTGAAGGGCAAGCGCGTGCTGCTGCGCGTCGACCTCAACGTGCCCATGGAGAACGGCCGCGTCACCGACGCGACAAGGCTCGAGCGCGTCGCGCCGACCATCACCGAAATTTCCGACAAGGGCGGCAAGGTCATCCTGCTCGCCCATTTCGGCCGCCCGAAGGGGCGCGATGCCAAGGATTCGCTCAAGCCCGTCGCGACGGCGCTGGGCGAGGTCATCAGGAAGCCGGTTGCGTTTGCCGACGACTGCATCGGCGAGGCCGCAGCCAAGGCCATCGCCGCCATGAAGGACGGCGACATCCTCTGCCTGGAGAACACCCGCTTCCACAAAGAGGAAGAGAAGAACGATCCGGCGTTCGTCGCCGAACTCGCCAAGCTCGGTGACATCTGGGTCAACGACGCATTCTCGGCCGCGCACCGTGCGCACGCTTCCACCGAAGGCCTCGGCCACAAGCTGCCGGCCTATGCCGGCCGCACCATGCAGGCCGAGCTCGACGCGCTCGGCAAGGCGCTGGAAGCGCCGACCAAGCCGGTCATCGCGGTCATCGGCGGTGCCAAGGTCTCGACCAAGATCGATCTGCTCGAAAACCTCGTGACCAAAGTCGATGCACTGGTGATCGGCGGCGGCATGGCCAACACCTTCCTGCACGCGCAGGGCGTCAGCGTCGGCAAGTCGCTGGCGGAGAAAGATCTCGCGGCAACCGCGCTGCGCATAATGGAAAAGGCCGAGGCCGCGAACTGCGCCATCATCCTCCCCGTTGATGCCGTGGTCGCCTATCACTTCGCGGCCAACTCGCCCTCGCATGCCTATGGCCTCGACGCCATTCCGGCCGACGGCATGATCCTCGATGTCGGCCCGCAATCGACCGCGCGCATTCACGCCGCGATCGATGACGCCAAGACATTGGTCTGGAACGGCCCGCTCGGCGCGTTCGAAATGACGCCGTTCGACCGTGGCACCATGGTAGCGGCGAAGCACGCCGCAGAGCGGACCAAGGCCAAGAAATTGATTTCGGTCGCCGGCGGCGGCGACACCGTCGCGGCGCTGAACCAGGCCGGTGTGGCCGACGATTTTTCCTATGTTTCGACGGCCGGCGGCGCGTTTCTCGAATGGATGGAAGGGAAACCGTTGCCCGGCGTGGAAGTGCTGAAACAGCGTTAAATCCAGACTTGATGGGGCGCCACAGGCGCGGCAAATACAGGAGAATTTGAATGGCTCGCATTACCTTGCGTCAACTGCTCGATCACGCGGCAGAGCACGATTACGGTGTGCCGGCGTTCAACATCAACAACATGGAGCAGGCGCTGGCCATCATGGAGGCCGCCTCCTCGCTCGATGCGCCCGTCATCATCCAGGCTTCGCGCGGCGCGCGCTCCTACGCCAATGACGTGATGCTCAAGCACATGATGGACGCCGTCACCGAAATCTATCCGCAGATTCCAGTCTGCGTGCATCTCGACCACGGCAACGAGCCCGCGACCTGCATGACCGCAATCCAGGCCGGCTTCACTTCTGTCATGATGGACGGTTCACTGAAAGCCGACGGCAAGACTCCCGGCGACTGGGACTACAATGTCGGCGTGACCAAGACCGTCACCGACATGGCCCATCTCGGCGGCATCTCGGTGGAAGGCGAACTCGGCGTGCTCGGCTCGCTCGAAACCGGCATGGGCGACAAGGAAGACGGCCACGGCGCCGAAGGCAAGCTGTCGCACGACCAGCTCCTGACCAATCCCGACGAAGCCGTGAAGTTCGTGAAAGAGACCAAGGTCGACGCGCTGGCGATTGCGATGGGCACCTCGCACGGCGCCTACAAGTTCACCCGCAAGCCGGATGGCGACATCCTCGCCATGAACGTGATCGAGGAGATCCATCGCAAACTGCCGAACACGCATCTGGTGATGCACGGCTCGTCCTCGGTGCCGCAGGATCTGCAGGAGATCATCAACGCCAATGGCGGCAAGATGAAGCCGACCTGGGGCGTGCCGGTGTCCGAAATCCAGCGCGGCATCAAGAACGGCGTGCGCAAGATCAACATCGACACCGACAACCGGATGGCGATGACCGGGCAGATCCGCAAGGTGCTGAAGGACAATCCGGAAGAGTTCGATCCGCGCAAATATCTGAAGCCCGCGATGGAAGCCATGGCCAAGCTGTGCAAGCAGCGGCTGCAGGAGTTCAATACCGCGGGGCAGGCCAGCAAGATCAAGAAGGTGCTGACGACGGCCGAAATGGCCAAGCGCTACACCAAGGGTGAGCTCGACCCCAAGATCGCCTGAAAAGGTCGCCTGACGAGGTCGCCTGAAGCGGCACCCGCGCGCCCAGCAAACACCCAAGGTGCGACGAACGTTTTCTAGGCAATTGCCCGAGAACCGCCTATTTTGGCCAGCAAGGGCATGATGTTTCCGGAGAACGTTCCCATGAATCTTGCTGACCTCAACAAGGTTGCCCTCGCCATGGTCACCCCAGGCAAGGGCATTCTCGCCGCCGACGAATCCTCAGGGACGATCAAGAAGCGTTTCGACGCCATCAAGGTCGAATCGACAGAGGAGAACCGCCGCGACTATCGCGAGATGCTGTTCCGCTCCACCGAGGCGATGAGCAAGTATGTCTCGGGTGTGATCCTCTACGACGAGACCATCTGGCAGAATGCCAAGGACGGCACGCCGCTGGTTAAGCTGATCGAGCAGTCCGGCGCGATCCCCGGCATCAAAGTTGACGAAGGGACGCAGGCGCTGCCGCAGTGCCCGGGCGAACTGGTCACCGTCGGTCTCGACAAGCTCGCCGAGCGCCTGAAGAAATATTACGAGCGCGGCGCGCGCTTTGCCAAATGGCGCGCGGTGATCGATATCGGCAGCGGCATTCCGACGATGACCGCGATCAGCGTCAACGCGCATGCGCTGGCGCGCTACGCCGCGCTGTGCCAGGCGGCGCAGATCGTTCCGATCGTCGAGCCGGAAGTGCTGATGGACGGCGATCACGATATCGATCGTTGCTATGACGTGACCCAGCGCGTGCTGAACAAAACGTTCCAGGAATTGCGGGTTCAGCGCGTCGAGCTCGAAGGCATGGTGCTGAAGCCCAACATGGCCATCTCAGGCAAGAAGTGCGCGAAGCAAGCTCCCGTCGATGAAGTCGCGGAGAAGACCGTTCGCCTGTTGAAGAGCTGCGTTCCCGCCGCCGTGCCGGGCATCGCCTTCCTTTCCGGTGGACAATCCGACGAGGAAGCGACCGCGCATCTGGATGCCATGAACCGGATCGGCGGCCTGCCGTGGCGGCTGACCTTCTCGTATGGCCGCGCGCTGCAGGCGGCGCCGCAAAAGGCGTGGTCCGGCAAGGCCGAGAACGTCGCCGCAGGCCAGCGCGCGTTCACGCACCGTGCGCGAATGAATGCGCTGGCGAGCAAGGGCGAGTGGGAAACCGGCCTGGAAAAGAAGGTCGCCTAGACTTGGCTACCAAACCTCTTCCGCCGCGCCCGGCGCCGCGCCTCTATCTCGCGACGCCTGAAGTGGACGATCCGTCTGAGCTCGCAAGTCAGCTCACCGAGCTGCTGGCCGTGGCTGACGTCGCGGCGGTGCTGCTGCGACTGAAGCAGACCGATCAAAAGACCATGACTTCCCGCGTGAAAACGCTGGCGCCGGCAATCCAGAATGCCGGCGCAGCGCTCCTGCTCGACGGCCATGTCGAACTGGTGGCGCGCGCCGGCGCCGACGGCGCGCATCTGAACGGACTTGCCACGCTGGAAGATGCCTGGCCAACCCTGAAGCCGGATCGCATTGCCGGCGTCGGCGGCCTTGCCACGCGGCACGATTCGATGGCCGCGGGCGAAGCGGGCGCCGATTACGTGCTGTTCGGCGAGCCCGATGCCAGGGGCCAGCGACCCTCGACGGAAGCAATTGCCGAGCGCCTGCAATGGTGGGACGAATTGTTCGAACCGCCCTGCGTCGGCTTTGCCACCTCGCGCGAGGAGGCTTTCGAATTTGCAGCAGCCGGGGCGGACTTCGTGCTCGCCGGCGATTTCATCTGGGCCGACCCGCGCGGCGCCAAGGCTGCGCTGATCGATGCCGCGCAGGCGATCGCGGAAGGATACGAAGCAACGTTCGGAAAGGCCAAACCCGGCGCCGATCAGGCCGGGCACGGATAACACCGGATATGAAACTGCTGCGTCCCATATTGCTGCTTGCCTGCCTCTCGATAACGATGGCCGGCGCCTCCGCGCAGGTCTCGCTGACGCCGCCTGCGGCGCAGCCACCGGCCGCAAGCCCGCCGGCGGCAAAAAAGGAAGCGCCGCCCAAGCCAAAGGCGCCGCCGGCCGCGAAGCAGCCTACGGCGTCGCCGAAGCCGGCGGCAGCACCCAAACCGGCGGCCACGCCGACGCCCTTCCCTTCACCGACGGCCGCCTTCGAGGATCCGAACGCCGACCTCGTCTATGGCGCCTATCAGCGCGGCCTCTACAAGACCGCGTTCGATCTCGCGACGACGCGCGCGCAATACAACGGTGACCCGAAGGCGATGACGATGCTGGGCGAGCTCTATGCCAACGGGCTCGGCGTCAAGCGCGATTATGCCAAGGCCGCCGATTGGTACCAGCGTGCGGCAGATGCCGGCGACCGGGAGGCCATGTTCGCGCTCGCCATGATGCGGCTGTCCGGCCGCGGCGGTAACACCAATCGCGATCAGGCGGTGAAGCTCTTGGCTTCCTCCGCCAAGCTCGGCAACGCGAAGGCGGCCTACAATCTGGCGCTGCTCTATCTCGACGGCAACACGCTGCCGCAGGACGTGCGGCGCGCCGCCGAACTGCTGCGCGGCGCCGCCGACGCAGGCAACCCGGAGGCGCAATACGCGCTCGCGACCTTCTACAAGGAAGGCACCGGCGTGCCGAAGGACCTCGACAAGGCGGTGCGGCTGCTGCAGGCGGCTGCGCTCGCCGACAATGTCGACGCCGAGGTCGAATACGCGATTGCACTCTATAACGGCACCGGCACGCCCAGGAACCAGCCCGCGGCGGTCGCGCTGCTGCGCAAGGCGGCGCGACAGAACTCGCCGATCGCACAAAACCGCCTCGCGCGCGTGCTGATCAGCGGACAGGGGGCGCCGATGGACAAGATCGAAGGCCTGAAGTGGCACCTTGTCGCCAAGACCGCCGGCAAGGGCGACCCCGAGCTGGACGAGCGGCTCTCGGAGCTCAGCCCCGAGGATCGCGCCAAGGTTCAGGAGGCGGCGAAGAAATGGACCGGCACCACCGGCAAATGACGCCTTGACGGCGGCACGTCTGCAGGGCACCCAGTCCCTAACCCCTGACGGCATTGGGCCGTTCCCTCACACCACAAGCCCGCATCATGCTCTATTCAGCCGTTATCAACGTCATGGTGAAAGCCGCGCGCCGCGCCGGCCGCAGCCTCAAGCGCGATCTCGGTGAGATCGAGCATCTGCAGGTGTCACTGAAGGGGCCGGCGAACTTCGTCAGCAAGGCCGACAAGCGCGCCGAGGAAATGCTGTACGAGGACCTCGCCAAGGCGCGGCCGGGCTATGGCTTCATCGGCGAGGAAGGCGGCACGCGCGAGGGCGCCGACAAGACCCACACCTGGATCGTCGACCCGCTCGACGGCACCACCAACTTCCTGCACGGCATCCCGCAATTCGCGATCTCGATCGGCTTGCGGCGCGAAGACACCATCATCGCCGGCGTGATCTACAACCCCGCCAATGACGAGCTCTACATCGCCGAGCGCGGCAAGGGCGCGTTCCTCAACGACCAGCGCCTGCGCGTCGCCGGCCGCCGCCAGCTCGACGAATGCGTCGTCGCCTGCGGCCTGCCGCATATCGGCCGCGGCGACCATGGACTGGCGCTGAAGGAAATGGCCGCGCTGCAAAACAAGGTCGCCGGCTTCCGCCGCTTCGGCGCCGCCTCCCTCGACCTCGCCTTCGTCGCCGCCGGTCGCCTTGACGGCTACTGGGAACGTAACCTGCAGCCCTGGGACATCGCAGCCGGGCAGATCATGGTGCGGGAAGCCGGCGGGACGATCTCGGGCATCGAGGGCAACGACGATCCGCTGAAGACCGGGCACGTGATCTGCGGCAACGAGTTCGTGCACGGGGAACTGGTGAAAATACTGAAGCCGCTGGAGAAGTAGGGCGACGTTTCCAAGCGACGCGCCGTCGCATCATCCGCGATCGGGGTGATGCAGCCTTCCGGAGGCGGCGGAAGGACACGGAGGAGCCTTAGCGCTCCCAGCCAAAATGCTCCCAGCCAAAATATTGAAAACAACCCCATGCACAGTAGCCGGCACTCGTCGATTGCCGAAGTAGACATTTGACACGTCGGGCAAATCAGCGAGATAAGTCCATCATTCACCGAACGAAGCGATGCTAACAAATCGTGCGGGGACCATAGGTCGCTGGCGGCTCGCGCGATGGCGCGCCTGAATGCAGGACCCAAACGATGCCATCGAGCACGCGGCGGTCATCTACTCGCCGAACGCCGCGCGGCTTGTTCGGCAGCATCGGCTTAATGGCGGTCCACTCATGTTCGCTGAATTTCGTAGCGCATGATTCGAGGCTCCGGTTTCGAAGCTTGAATGACGTCCAGGGTAGCGCCATCAATCCGCACCGGCCTCTAGCGAAGCCGCTAATGCTCTGAATTACTTCCGCTTTGGGGGCATAGCCGAAAATAGCCGGACTTGCCGCTGGGTCGCTCGCGTAGCGATTGACCCGAAGCGGACTTTGTCATTGCCCGGAGTTTTCGTTGACGCGTTTTCAATAGCGCTCCGAGAAAGCTGTTTAGCTCGTTAAGGTTGAGGCAATCGATTTATGCGATGGTCCGCCTACGACGTTTTAAGATGGTAATGGTTGGCACTAAGGATAATGTCTGGTGTACTTAACTGCCTTTCTGATCGTGGCGGTCTTGAGTGCAGTGGTATCGCTTCGTCGATCCATGAATCTATCACGGAACTTTGAGCTGCTTGGCCCGGCCCAGCGGCGCGCAGTTCGGCGGCGTGCGATTTGGCCGGCAGGCTGCGGGCTAATTTGCGGGCTGTTGGGGTGGATCGTACTTCATTTTGTTCAAGACAAACTTGTTATCTACGTGACAATCAATCTCACGGGGCTTAGTGCCGCTTTCTTCGGTGGCTGGTTTCTTGGCGTCATTTGGATGGATTGGGATTGAAGCGCTGCGCTCAACGCAATGCAAAAAAAGTGCATCGGACTATGGCCGCCCACAAGCTACCGTGACTTCGGCATCGTCCTGTTGATGTCCGCTTCTGGCACTTTTGAGACATGCCCGGCTGTATCCCAAGAATGTCCGTTCACCGGGGTAGACCGGAAGTCGCCGTGGTCCGGCCAAACCGACGCTAATGACCCTGGCTGTGTAAAAACTCAAAAATCGAAACGCGACGAAGAATGATATTCTTCAGTTCGATCTCCGAGTTGAATCCGCTTGCGCGTTGAGCGACTAAAACGGTTTTGGACGAATAACTTCTTCTATCGCGATTGAGCGTCTTCGCGTTTTCACACAGCCAAGACCCAAACCGGACATGGCGGGCGCACCTGTAAGCTTAAGTACTATAAACTCAGCGAACCCAGATAGGTATCTGCCAAGGCCAATTGCAAAAGCAACGGAAATACGCACATGCAAGACCTTACCGGACGGACAGCCTTCATCACCGGAGCAGCATCAGGCATCGGGTTAGGGATCGCCACGGCGCTGTCGCAGGCGGGAGTGAAGGTCATGTTATGCGACATCGAGGAAGAGGCGTTAGCAACGGCGGTAGCGAAATTGAAACTTACCAACGCCGACGTTGACGGCGTGAGAGCGGATGTATCGCTTAAAGCAGACCTCCACGCCGCAGCGGATGCCACCGTGTCGCGCTACGGAAAAGTCCATATTCTGGTCAACAATGCGGGGGTCGCCGGCGGCCGGGGTTATGGTCATTGGACAGATGCGGGTTGGAATTGGGTTCTCGACGTCAATCTGATGTCGGTGATTTGGGGCATCGAGATATTCGGTCCGCTGATCGAGGCGCACGGCGAAGGAGGGCAAGTTGTTTCCACGGCGTCCGTCTTCGGGCTGATCGCTGGAGGAAGTCCGCAGTATGATGTGACCAAATATGGAGTGGTGGCTCTGTCCGAAGGACTGCGGCCGGTGCTCGCGCCGCGGAAAATCGGGGTATCCGTCCTGTGTCCGGGCGTTGTCCGCACTCATATCTTTAATTTTCGTCGCAACGTGCCGCAGCGGATCGTCGAGAAGATCGGCAGTCCGCCGACGGAAGGACCGATCGCCGATATTATCAAGGCACTCCAGGAGCGGATCAACAAATTTGGCATCGATCCGCTCTATGTCGGCGAACTGGTTCGCGAGGCAATCGAAAATGACTGGCCCTACATCTTCACCGACACCGAGCACGAAGCCACGATCGACAGGCGCTTCGCCGCGATCAAGCAGGGCTTCGACCGCATCCGCGGAAGGACGCCGAGGCGTTAGCTATCGCATCTGCTCACGGCCGATGTCTGCTGTTGGCACATAGCGTCGTTTCGCTGCTATGCAGCGCCACGTCGGCTATCGGGGGCATGGCGGACTCTGGCGCGGCGTCAGCCCGGCAACTTTATGGGTTCATGGACTGGATGCATCGGCCACCGCCTGCGCCAAGGCTTCTCGACGGCCCGAGGCCGCAAGTCCCGGCGAAGCGCTGCGTCGCAGGGTCACGGAGCATGACAGCGTCTATGACTTCACCGGCGCCGGCGGTCCATACGGCTCGGCCACGGCCCCCTCCTCCACCTTCTCCCGATCCCCCGCGAGCACGCGCTGCACGCTGACGAAGAACACCGGCACCATCAATAGCGCCAGGATCACCACCGCGATCATGCCGCCCATGACGCTGGTGCCGAGCGCCTGCTGGCTGGCGCCGCCGGCGCCGGTGGCGATCGCCATCGGCAAGACGCCGCAGACGAAGGCGAGGCCGGTCATCAGGATCGGGCGGAAGCGTAGCGAACAGGCTTCGATTGTCGCCTCGATCAACGGCTTGCCCTGCGCGCGCAGATCCTTGGCGAATTCGATAATGAGGATGGCGTCCTTGGCCGCGAGGCCAATGATGGTGATCAGGCCGACGGTGAAATAGACGTCGTTCGGCAGGCCGCGCATCGTGGCTGCAATCACCGCGCCGCAGATGCCGAGCGGCACCGTCAGCAGCACGGCGAGCGGAATGGTCCAGCTTTCGTAAAGGGCGGCGAGCAGCAGGAACACCACCAGCACCGACAGGCCAAGCAGGAACGGCGCCTGCGAGCCCGACAGCTTTTCCTGCAATGATTGCCCAGTCCATTCGAAACCGAAGCCGCGCGGCAGCTTGCCCGCGAGCCGCTCCATCTCCGCGAGGGCGTCGCCGGACGTGAAGCCGGGCTTGGCTTCGCCGGAGATGCGCACGGCGGGATAATAGTTGAAGCCCGCGATCTGGGTCGGCCCCTTCGACCACTGCACGGTGGCGAAGGCTGAGAACGGCACCAACTGGCCGCGGCTGTTCTTGACGTTGTAATTGAGAATGTCGTCGGCGTTCATGCGGCTGGCGCGGTCGGCCTGCACGATGACGCGCTGCATGCGCCCACGGTTCGGGAAGTCGTTGATGTAGTTCGAGCCGAGATTGGTCGAGATGGTCTGGTTGATGTCCTCGAAAGTGACGCCGAACGCGCCGGCCTTTTCGCGGTCAATCATCAGATTGACCTGCGGCGCCGGCGGCAGACCCTCGACATAGACCTTCTGCAGCACCCGGCTGGCATTGGCTTCGGCGATCAGGCGATCGGCGGCGGCGACCAGCGCCGGATAGCCCTTCTGCCCGCGGTCCTGCAGGCGGAACGAGAAGCCCGAGGAATTGCCGAGATTGTCGATCGGCGGCGGCTGCAACGCCGAAATCTTGGCGTCGCGGATCGACAAGAGATCGCGGTTGATGTCGGCGACGATGGCGGCAGCGGAATCCCTTTTGCCCCGTTCCGACCAGTCCTTCAGCGTGATGAAGGCCTGCGCGGTGTTCATGCCCTGGCCGAGGAAACTGAAGCCGGTGAGGAAGGTGACGTCCTCGACGCCAGCGCGCTCGCGCAGGTATTTTTCGACCTGCTCGACCGCCGCCTCGGTGCGGGCATAGGAGGAGTCCGACGGCGTCTGCACGTCGGTGGTGATAAAGCCCTGGTCGTCGACGGGCAGGAAGCCGCCGGGCAGCCGGACGAAGGCCCAGCCGAGCCCGATCAGCAGCACGGCGTAAATCAGCATCAGGCGCCCGGTGCGCTTCAGCGAACCCTTCACGGTACGCGTATAGCCGCCGCGGCTGCTCTCCAGCACGCGGTTGAACCAGCCGAACACGCCCGTGCGCGCATGGCCGTGGCCGGCTTCGACCGGTTTCAAGAGTGTCGCGCACAAAGCCGGCGTCAGCGACAGCGCCATCAGCGCCGAGAAGGCGATCGCCGAAACCATGGTGACCGAGAACTGGCGGTAGATGATGCCGACCGACCCCGGAAAGAACGCCATCGGCACGAACACGGCCATCAGCACCAGCGTGATGCCGATGATGGCGCTCGTGATCTGCGACATCGCCTTGCGGGTGGCCTCCTTCGGCGGCAGGCCCTCCTCCGCCATGATGCGCTCGACGTTCTCGACCACGACGATGGCGTCGTCGACGAGGATGCCGACCGCCAGCACCATGCCGAACATGGTCAGCATGTTGATGGAATAGCCGGCTGCCATTAGCATTGCACAGGTGCCGAGCAGCGCCACCGGCACGACGATGGTCGGGATGATGGTGTAGCGGATGTTCTGCAGGAACAGGAACATCACGATGAAGACCAGCACCACCGCTTCGATCAGCGTCATCAGCACCTTGTTGATCGAGGCCTTGACGACGGGCGTGATGTTGTAGGGGATTTCGTAGCCGATATTGGCCGGAAAGAACTTCGACAGTTCCTTCATCTTGGCTTCGACGGCGCTGGCGGTGGCGAGCGCATTGCCGGTCGGCGACAGCAGCACCGAGAGGCCCGCGGTCGGCTTGCCGTTGAGCCGCGTGTTGAACTGGTAGCTGAGCCCGCCGATCTCGATGCGCGCGACGTCGCGCAGCCGCACCGTCGATCCGTCCGGATTGGCGCGCAGCGTGATCGCGCCGAATTCATCGGGCGACGAAAGCTGGCCCTTGACCAGCACCAGGGCGGAAATCTTCTGTTCCGGCGTGCTCGGCTCGGCGCCGACGCTGCCGGAGGCGACCTGGGCGTTCTGCGCGGTGATCGCCTTGTTGACGTCGTCGGCGGTGAGGCCGTAGCCAACGAGTTTGGCGGGATCGACCCAGATCCGCAGCGAACGTTCGGTGGAATAGAGCGTGGCGCGGCCGACGCCGGGAATGCGCCTGATCTCGCCGAGCACGTTGCGGATCATGAAATCGCCGAGGCCGATTTCGTCGAGCGAACCGTCAGTCGAGTTCAGCGTGATGATCTGCAGCACGGCGGAGGAAGCTTCCTCGACCAGGATGCCCTGCTGGATCACCGCGCGCGGCAGCCGCGCCTCGACGCGCTTGAGACGGTTCTGCACTTCGACCGAGGCGGCGCCGGTCTCCGTGCCGGGCACGAAGTTGGCGATGATTTCGACCTGCCCCAGCGAGTCGGAGGTGGATTCGAAATTGAGAATGCCGGAGGCGCCATTGAGCTCCTCCTCGATCAGGCGGGTGACGCTATTGTAGAGGTTTTCAGGCGACGCGCCGGGATAGCTGGTCGAGATCGAGATCGAGGGCGGCGCGATGATCGGATATTGCGCTACCGCCAGCAGCGGAATCGAGATCGCGCCAACCAGACAGATGAAAAGCGCAACGACCCAGGCGAAGATTGGCCTGTCAATGAAGAAGCTAGGCATCTATCGATCTCAACGCGACGTGTGCGTCGCCAGTGAGCCCGATACCGCACCAACCGAGGCATCCGCATCGATCCACGACTTCGCCTTGACCTTGTCGCCTGGCACGAACTTCTGGAACCCGTCGACGACGACGCGGTCTCCCTCCTTCAGGCCCTCGCTGATCAGCCAGACGCCGTCCTGTGCCGGGCCGGTGCGGACCGCCTGCGTCGCCACGCGGCCGTCATCCTTGACCACGAAGACTTCGCTGCCGCCGCCGGCATCGCGCTGGATCGCCTGTTGCGGCACGGCGATGGCGTCGGAATCGATACCCTGCTCGATCAGCACGCGGACATACATGCCCGGCAGCAATTCGCGATTTGGATTCGGGAACTGTCCGCGCAGCGTGACCTGCCCGGTATAGGCATCCACCTTGGCGTCGGAAAACAGCAGTTTGCCGGCGATCGGATAAACGGTTCCGTCGTCGAGCACGAGGCGGACCTTGGCCACGTCGGGCGCGATGCGGTCGAGATCGCCGCTTTCGAGCGCGCGGCGCAGCTTGTTCATCTCCGAGACTGATTGGGTGAAGTCGGCGTAGATCGGATCGAGTTGCTGGATCGTGGCGAGACTGGTGGTCTCGTTCTGCACCACCAGCGCGCCTTCGCTCACCAGTGCCGCGCCGACGACACCGCTGATCGGCGCGCGGATCGTCGCATAGTCGAGATTGAGCTTGGCACGCGCGACTTCGGCCCGGCGGCTGCCGACCTCGGCCTCCGCCTGACGCTGGGCCGCGACGGCCTTCTCATTCTCGGCCTCGGGCGCAGCGCGCTGGCTCGTCAGCGTGGCAATTCGCTTCGCGTGCTGTGCGGCGAGGTCGAGCGCTGCCACAGCCTTGTCGAGCGCCGCCTCGCTCGCCTGCAATTCGACTTCGAACGGCTTGGGATCGATGCGATAGAGCGGATCGCCGGCCTTGACCTCGGTGCCCTGCTGGAACAGCCGCTCGACGACGATGCCCGAGACGCGCGCACGCACTTCGGAAACGCGGGTCGGCGCGATCCGTCCAGGCAATTCGCGGATGATAGCCCGCGACTGCGGGCGCACGGTAAAGGTTCCCACTTCAGGCTCAGCGACAGGTACCGGGGCCGCGACGGCGGTCGGCTCCTTACAGCCAGCCAATAGCGGCGCCATCGCAGTCAACATCAAAACGATGCATGCCGATTGCGTTCGAAGTCCGGACATTGAAAGCATTGCCCCAGTTCAGGTTGAAAGCGCGAATTGAGTATTCGCGACGTGTAGTGGGAGGTATTGGAACTCACGGTTGATGGAAGATAGGATAAGGACAGCCTATTGCGATGCAATACGCTGACGTGGCGGCCCAATGTCACACAACGCTATCGCGCTGAATTATCGTCGATTTTCCCGGAGTCACTGGATTGTGAGGCAGGCTCCATACAGCATTCGCTTGGACCGATATGGGGAGAACCGGGAACATGTCGTTTGGTTGCAGGCGATTGCACCAGATGCCGAAGCGTGAGCCATGCAGCATGATTCGGTTAATCGCGGCCTAATCGGCCGCGTTCATCCGATAATGGCTGACGCCCCACTCGCTGCCGTCGGCGTAGCCGAACAGGCCCGCTGTGGCGAGCAGGAACCAGCGCCAGCGCCGCATCCATAGCGCGGACTCGCCGCCATAGACCTTGCGAAGCACGCGCTCGAGCTCGTCGCGACGGGAATCGAAGTTTGCCAGCCAATCGTGCGCGGTGCGCTGATAATGCACGCCGCTCCAGCGCCATTCCTTCTCGACCCCGAAGACGTCTGCATATTGCCGGATCAGATGATGGCTCGGCATCACGCCGCCGGTAAAGAAATGCTGCGCGATCCAGTCCTCGCCGTCGGCGCGATCGAACAGATAGGCGCCGGAGCGGTGGGTGAAGATGTGCAGGAAGAAGCGGCCGTCGGGCTTCAGCCATGCGCGCAGCCGGACCATCAATTCGCGCCAGTTCATCATGCACTCGAACATCTCGATCGCGAGGATGCGGTCATACCGCGCTTCCGGCGCAAACAGGTTCACGTTCGAAGTGATGACGCGCAGATTGGACAGGCCGCGCTTTGCGGCTTCGCCCTCGATATATTCGCGCTGCGCATCCGAGTTGGAAACCGCCGTAACCTGGGAATGCGGGAACTGCCGCGCCATCCACAGCGACAGCGCCCCCCAGCTGCAGCCTAGTTCGAGGATCGACTGCCCATCGGCGAGATCGGCATGCTCCACCGTCTGGCGCAACGCCTCTTCCTCGGCTTCCTGTAATGTCGACGCCGCCTCCTTGTAGAAGCAGCAGGAATATTTCCGGTTAGGGCCGAGCACATGGGCGAAGAACGCAGCCGGCACCTCGTAACGCTGGGCGTCGGCCCCGTCGACGTATTCGGTGATCGCACGCGCCGCCATTTCGTCGGCCAGCCAGGCGTCGCTTTCCGCATTTCCGGTGGCGAGCCTGGTGGCGGTGCGTGAGCACAGCCGCTGGATCGCGGCCCGGATAATGGCATCAGGCAGCGGCACCCGCTCGGCGGTAACCATGATGGTGGAGACGAAGCTCATGACCACTCCCTCCGCTTTGGCACGATCCTTTCGAAAACAGGTCTCACTTTTGTGCTGACGCGACCCTCCGGACTGGAATCAGGCTGGCGATGGCCGCGGGAAGAACCGGCCGATTCGCAACTGGCAGTCGCAACGGCGCCATGGCCGGGCAGCGGGCGGGCAGCCGACTCGGCCGGGGTTGCCGGTTCGTTGTTGCCCCCACCCAGGCGCCCGGTGCCGAAAGCAATGCAGCAATCGTCACCAGCGCCTCGAGATATAAGCCCGTCATGAAAAATCCCGGTTGGACATCGAGCAGTTCCAAAATACGCTGATGTCAAAGCCTGGTTTTAGGAAGAGGTTCCGCCATCATCTGCCCGAAATCTCGGCTTCCAGCTTTTTTCTCCGGCCCGCTGTGCCATATTGGCCGCCAGTCCGGCTTTGGTAATGGATGACACCCCGCAAATGCCCTCAGGCCACTCCTCCCGCTCCGAAATGGAGATCGAACTGAGCAAACTGTCCTCGCCCCGGATCTTTTTGGTGCGGATGCTGGTGTTCCTGGTGCTGTGCACGCTGATCACGATCGTGCTCTACAAGCAGATCATCGCGGCGTTCTTTGCCAATCCTGGCCTCAACGCCCTGATCGGCGGGGTGCTCCTGATCGGCATCATCCTGTCGTTCCGGCAGGTCATCCGGCTCTATCCGGAAGTAGCCTGGGTCAACAATTTCCGCATCGCCGACCCCGGCCTCGCGATCGACCGGCGTCCGAAGCTTCTGGCGCCGATGGCGGCGATCCTTGGCGGCGAGCGCTCGGGGCGGATGACGATTTCGCAGCAGACCATGCGGCACCTGCTGGATTCGATCGCGACGCGGCTGGACGAAGCCCGCGACATCTCCCGCTACATGACGGGCTTGCTGGTGTTTCTCGGCCTGCTCGGCACCTTCTGGGGCCTGATCGAAACCGTCGGCTCCGTCGGCAAGGTGATCGAAGGCTTGAAGGTCGGCGGCGATTCCGGCGCCCTGTTCGATACCCTGAAGGACGGGCTGGCGGCGCCGCTCGGCGGCATGGGCATCTCGTTCTCGTCCTCGCTGTTCGGCCTTGCCGGCTCCCTGATCCTCGGCTTTCTCGACCTGCAGTCGAGCCAGGCGCAGAACCGCTTCTATACCGACCTCGAGGACTGGCTCGCCTCCACCGTGCGCGAATATGGCGATGGGTCCGGTATGGGCGGTGAAATACAGCATGCGATGGAGCGCATCCGCGCGGTGGTGGAAGAAAGCGGCGGCAGCCGCAGCACCACGGCGGCGATGGCCAATCTCGCGGAAGCCATTCAGGGTCTGGTCGCGCATATGCGCACCGAGCAGCAGATGATCCGCGAATGGGCCGACGGCCAGGGCGAGCAGAACCGCGAGATCAAGAAGCTGTTGGAGCGGATCGCCAAGCAGCCCGAGAAGAGCTGAAGTGGATGTCCCGGACGCGACGCAGCACACCAGTGATGCGGTAAAGCCGGGACCAACTGCGAGTAGGTCCCGGCGCTGCGGCGCGGTGTTTCACGCCGCACCGCGTCCGGGACACGATATCGGAGACAATAAATGGCCCTCGCCCGTGCCCGCCGCAATGAATCCGGTTTCAACTACTGGCCGGGATTCGTCGACGCGCTGTCGACGCTGGTGCTGTCGATCGTGTTCCTGCTGTCGGTGTTCCTGGTGGTGCAGTTCTTCCTGTCGCAGGAAGTCACCGGCAAGGACAAGGCGCTGGAGCAGCTCAACGCCAAGATCGCGCAGCTCAACGACCTCTTGTCGCTGGAAAAGCTCGGCAAGATCGCGCTCGATGACCAGGTCTCGCAACTGCGCGCCGGCCTTGCCGCCGCGGAAGGCGAACGCGACCGCGTCAAGGGACTTTACGAGGGGCTGGCCGGCGCCGGCGGCGACGCCCAGGGCCGCGCCAGCGAGCTCAACAAGGCGCTCGAATCCGAAAAAACCGTCTCCTCGCGCGCACTCGCTCAGATCGAGGTGTTGAACCAGCAGATCAGCGCGCTGCGCCGCCAGCTCGCCGCGCTCGAGGAAGCATTGGAAGCCTCCGAGAAGCGCGACAAGGAATCGCAAGGACGGATCGCCGATCTCGGCCAGCGGCTGAACGTCGCGCTGGCGCAGCGCGTGCAGGAATTGTCGCGCTACCGTTCGGAATTCTTCGGCCGCCTGCGCGCCATCCTGGGCAATCGCCCCGACATCCGCATCGTCGGCGACCGTTTTGTCTTTCAGTCGGAAGTATTCTTTGACACCGGTCAGGCATTGCTGCTGCCCGAGGGCCGTGCCGAGCTGGATAAACTTGCGACGGCGCTGATCGATCTGGACAAGCAGATTCCGACTGAAATCGGCTGGGTGCTGCGGGTCGACGGCCACACCGACATGCGGCCGATCAATTCGCCGCTGTTCAAGTCGAACTGGGAATTGTCGTCGGCCCGCGCCATCTCCGTGGTGCAATATCTGGTCTCGCTCGGCGTGCCCGCGCAGCGGTTGGTCGCCGCCGGTTTCGCCGAATTCCAGCCGCTGGATTCGGCCCCCAACGAGGACGCCTACAAGCGCAATCGCCGCATCGAGCTGAAGCTGACGGAACGGTAGTGGCTGCAGATTTCACGCTTCGTCCCTATCGCGTCGAGGACGAAGACACAGCGATCGAATTGTGGCGGTTAACGTGGCAACACGCCTACCCTTCGATCGATTTCACCGCGCGCGTGCCGTGGTGGCGCGAGCGCTGGCGCAATGAACTGGTAGCGAACGCCCAGATCGTCGTCGCCGAACAGGCACAAGCCCTGATCGGTTTTGTGACCATCGACGGACGAGGTTATCTCGATCAGCTCGTAATCAGCCCTGATCGCTGGGGCTCGACGCTTGCGACGGCATTGGTCGATGAAGCCAAGCGGCTGTCGCCCAATGGCGTGACACTGCTGGTCAACAAGGACAACGGTCGGGCCATCCGCTTTTACGAGCGCAACGGCTTTCAACATGCCGGCGAGGACGTGAATCCGACGTCGGGAAGGCCAGTACTGAAAATGGCATGGCGACCGTGACGTCGGTCACGGCCCTGACGGGCTGGATCCTTTAGCCGCTTGGGCGGTTACAGGCTCAAGCCCTGCGGAGGCGATCCGATGACGCTGGCCGAATTTGCCAAGGGTTCTGCGACGTTCCTGGTCGTGATCGTCGCCGGGTTGCTGTCGACCGTCTACGTGGATCGTCAATTCGCGGCTGGCGCCGCGCGTTCCGACGCACCGCCTGCCTCGACTGCCGCCTGCGTCAGCGCGGATGGCGGTTGGAAAAATTGGCCGTGGCCGAACGTACCGGCGCTCTCGCCAAAATGCCGCGAGGACGCCAGGCCACACAGCTAGACGCCGCGAATGAGCACCCCCGCGGTCAACACGACATAGGCGATCGCCAGCACGTCAAACGCGCGCGATGGGGTGATGATGGGTATCGAGACATGGGCGTAGCGCACGAGCAGCGCGCAAACCGCGAGAATGAACGAAATCAGGAAGATAACAACCGAGGGAGGCGTCAGGGCAAAACCACCGCGGCGAAAGGGCATAATCATCTCCTGTTGAATGGACCGGACAAAAGCACAGCGTTGCAACAACAGGACGACGGTTTGAGTTCCCGCCAAATCGGCTACACGCCCTCGAATTGCAGCCGCGCCAATCGCGCGTAAAGTCCGTTTGCTGCAACCAGCTCGGCGTGCGTGCCCTGTTCGACGATCCGGCCCTGGTCCATCACCATGATGCGGTCGCAGGACAAGACGGTCGCGAGGCGATGGGCGATCACGAGCGTGGTGCGATGGCGCATCAGTTCTTCCAGCGCGGTCTGCACCAGCGTTTCGCTTTCGGCATCGAGCGCGGAGGTTGCCTCGTCAAGCAGCAATAGCGGCGCGTCGCGCAGGATGGCGCGGGCGATCGCGATGCGCTGGCGCTGGCCGCCGGACAGCGTCACGCCGCGCTCGCCAAGCTGAGCCTCGAAGCCGCCGGGCAGGCGGCGCAGGAATTCGGTGGCGTGCGCGAGGTCGGCGGCGCGCTCGACTTCGGCATCGCTCGCATCCGGACGGCCGAAGCGGATGTTTTCGCGCGCGCTGGCCGCGAACACGACCGAGTCCTGCGGCACCAGCGCAATCCGAGAGCGCACGTCGACCGGATCGGCCGATTTGACCGGCACGCCATCGAGCGAAATCGTGCCGCGCGCGGGATCGTAGAAGCGCAGCAGCAGGTGAAACAGCGTGCTCTTGCCCGCCCCCGAGGGACCTACGATCGCGACCTTTTCGCCGGCCCTGACCGAAAGCGAGACGTTGTCGATCGCCAGCACGTCCGGCCGGGCCGGATAGGCGAAGCTGACGTTCTCGAATCCGACATCGCCGCGCGCCGGCACCGGCAGCGCGACCGGCTGCGGCGGCGCCGTGATCTGCGATTTGACCCGCAGGATCTCGAACAGCCGCTCGGCGGCGCCGGAGGCGGCCGAGACTTCACCCCAGACTTCGCTGAGTTGGCCGAGGCCGGTAGCGGCAAACGCCGCGTACAGCACGAACTGGCCGAGCCGGCCCGGCGTGATCTGGCCGGTCAGCACGTCATGCGAGCCGACCCAGAGGATCGCGACCACGCTGGAGAACACGATGAAGATGATGATCAGCGTCAGCACCGCGCGCGCGCGCGTCGAGTTGCGCGCCGCCTCATAGGCCTGCTCGACCTCGCCGCCGAAGCGGGTCGTCGCCATCCGCTCGCTGGTATAGGCCTGCACGGTCCTGATCGCGCCGACCAGTTCGGACGCGTAGGCGCTGGCGTCCGCCAGCGTATCCTGGGCGTTGCGCGACAGCCGCCGCACCCAGCGCCCGAAGGCAACCAGCGGAATCACGATCAGCGGGATCGCCAGCAGCACGAAACCCGACAATTTCGGGCTCGTGATCACCATCATGGCGACGGCGCCGATGAACAGCATCATGTTGCGCAGCGCGATCGACACCGACGCGCCGACCGCGGATTTGATCTGGGTGGTATCGGCCGTCAGCCGCGACACGAGTTCGCCCGAGCGCGCGGAATCAAAGAATGCCGGCGACAGCGAGACCAGATGCGCGAACACGTCGCGCCTGATATCGGCGACGATGCGCTCGCCGATTGTCATGACGAGGTAGTAGCGCGACGCGCTTGCCGCAGCCAGCACCGCGACAATGGCGATCATGACGCTGAAATAGCTGTTGATCAGGGCGATGCCTTCGGGGCTGAAGCCGAAATCGATCATGCGTCGAACCGCGATCGGCACCACCAGCGTGGTGATCGCTGCAATCGTCAGCGAGATGAAGGCGAGAGCCGCGCGTCCGCGATAGCGCGCGACGTAAGGCGCCAGCGCCAGCAGCGGACGGAGCTTGGCGCTCGTCTTGGCCGGCGACTGCGTCAGCTGGGCCTCGATGAAGGCCTCTTCCTCGAGCAGGGCGTCGCGCTGTGGGGGCGCGGTTTTGACGTCTTCAAGCTGTTCCGCTGCGCTCATGAAATCCGACCGTTTTGCCCGCCCCCAGATAGGCCCCGCCGTCCCCGCTGGCAAATCCGGGAGATTCCCAATCAGGAAGGATACGTAGCTTGTTTTGGCGGCCGCCTTACGTTATAGAGCCGCCCAAATCCCGTACCTATTGCCAATTGAGACGGGCGCCGGCGCGCCGAAGGATATGCCATGAAAGCCGAAATTCACCCGAATTATCATACGATTACGGTCGTGATGACCGACGGGACCGAGTACCAGACCCGCTCCACCTGGGGCAAGGAAGGCGACAAGCTGAACCTCGATATCGACCCCAAGTCGCACCCGGCCTGGACCGGCGGATCCCAGCAGATCCTCGACCGCGGCGGCCGAGTGTCGCGCTTCCAGAAGAAGTTTTCGGGTTTTCTGAAGAAGGATTGAGGGTTTTCGGACCCCCTCCACTCCCGCCCAGGCATGCAAAAACGCCCCGGTTTCCCGGGGCGTTTTTTGTTTGCTTTTCACCGTCGTCATTCCGGGATGGTCCGAAGGACCAGACCTCAGATGCGCAATTGCGCATCGGGGAATCTCGAGATTCTCAGGTGCGCAATTGCGCACCATAGTTCGATGCTACGCATCGCCCCGGAATGACGGTTGGGATTTTCGAGAACTTACTGCTCGAACGCCGCCTTCAGGCGGTTGAGCTGCGGCACCAGCGGATTGCCGATCGGCGCACGTTCGGCCGATGGCGCGTGGATCGTGGTGTCGAGGCGGCGGACCCGCGCCTGCAGGCTCATCGAGCGTGCAATCAGATCCTGCAATGGCTGCGGCAGCTTTGCGATCATGTCCTCGGGTCCGGGATCGGCGGCCGTGAGCTTGACCTTGGTCTTTTCGCGGTTGGCCTGGGTCAGCGTCATCTCGCCTTCCTTGACCGCGCGATGCAGCAGCAGCCAGGACGCGAGCTGCATCAGGCGGGTGGTGAGGCGCATGCTCTCGGTTGCGTAAGTAAGGCTGACGGAACGTTCGAGCGCCTTGGCGTCGGTGCGGCCCTCGCCGTCGAGATAGGCGGCGGTTTCCTCGACCAGATCCATGCCTTCCCGGAACAGAGTTCCGAAAGCCGCCGAATTTGTCAGCCGCTCGCTGAACAACACGAGCGCGGGTTCGCTTTGCGAACGATCCGCCATGGTTAACGCCCTCACGCCACTATTTGCCCCGCCGGCTGTGAACCCACCGGCTTATGATGAACAAATCATTGCTCGGGCGAGATCGAGAGTCCAGCGACAACCGGATTTATGGTTTCCAGCGTATGGGGGCACAAAATAGCCGCGCTGCGCACAAAAAAGAGCCGCCGTTTCCGGCGGCTTTTGAAGTTGATAACAGGGAGGCGTCAAACAGAGTGGACAGGAGCCACTCGGTGTCCAAACGAGGACAATGCCAGTCATAATCGAGAAAGCTTAATCCTTCGTAAACGAGCGATTTTCTTTAGAGATTATTTGCCATGTCGGCCAATGGCCGAGTTTTTGATTGACCTTCGTGCAGCCCGGATCGAGCGCAGCGAAATCCGGGGCCGGGGCAACCGGATCGAGCGTTCCCGGATTGCGCTGCGCTCCATACGGGTTACACGCTGACGAAGGTCGGCCAGTGGCCTGCCGCAGGATGAGGCTGTGGCGTATGGGTCCCTGCTCCCGTGCGCAATTGCGCACCAGGGACGGCTCGGAACGAGATCGCGTTCTAATCCTACGACTTGAAGAAGTTGTTCGCTGCATCCTTCGACGCGCGCTTCTTGGTGACGGCCTCTTGCAGCCGCGCGATCTCCGAATTCATCAGCGCGATGCGATCGGTCAATTCCTCTACCGATAGCAGCGAAAGATCCTGACCGATCTCGTGGGTGATTTTTTTCCGCGGCTTGTCGTCATCCTCGATCGCCATGCGTTTCTCCTTGCTCAGCGCGGTTCCCCAAGCGGTTGCCAGCCGCAGCCGGGCTGGCTAATCAGGGGCCGCCTTATTCTCAGCCTTTCGCAAGGACAAATCATGGAAAAGCTGCCCGCGCAAATGACCGTCATCGGCATCAGCAAGCCCGGTGGTCCCGAAGTGCTGTTGCCGGAAACCCGCAGCGTTCCGAAGCCTGGCCCGGGTGAGATCCTGGTCAAGGTGATGGCGGCCGGCGTCAACCGGCCGGACGTGGCGCAGCGCTCCGGCGCCTACCCGCCCCCGCCCGGCGCCAGCGACCTGCCCGGCCTCGAGATTGCCGGCGAAGTGGTCGCGCTCGGCGAAGGCGCGACCAAACACAAGCTCGGCGACAAGGTGATGTCGCTGGTGGCAGGCGGCGGCTATGCCCAATATTGCATCGCGCAGGATGCGCAGGCGATGGCGGTGCCCTCCTCGCTCTCGATCGAGGAAGCCGGCGCGATTCCGGAAACGCTGATGACCGTCTGGCACAATGTGTTCGAGCGCGGTGCGCTGAAGCCGGGCGAAACGCTTCTGGTCCACGGCGGCTCGTCCGGCATCGGCACCATGGCGATCCAGCTTGCCAAGGCGTTCGGCTCGAAGGTGATCGTCACCGTCGGCTCGCAGGACAAGATCGACGCCTGCCTCAAGCTCGGCGCCGACCGCGCCATCAATTACAAGACCGAGGACTTCGTCGCCGTGGTCAAGGCAGAGACCAACAATGTCGGCGCCAACTTGATCCTCGACATGGTCGCGGGCGACTATGTCGATCGCAACTATGACGCGGCCGCGGTCGATGGCCGTATCGTGCAAATTGCAACGCTCAACGGCCCCAAGGTTAGCGTCAACATTGCCAAGGTCATGGTGAAGCGGCTGACCCACACTGGCTCCACGCTGCGCCCCCGTACTAATGCGGATAAGGCGGCGATGGTCGCCGCAATTGAGGCCAAGGTCATGCCACTATTGCGCGAAGGACGCGTAAAACCGCTGATGGACAGCTCATTCCCGCTGGAAAAAGCAGCTGATGCGCACCGGCGCATGGAGACCTCCGCACATATTGGCAAAATTGTGTTGGCGGTTTAACGGATCGAGAGCGAAGCGTGGGTGGAAACCCTTTGATTTGCTTCGCTTTCATGTCATTTATCGCGGCTACGCCGACCCGTTCGCTGGGCCGGGAGAATCGTTGGTCGCGGAGTACTGACATTGCGTCTGATCAGGTGCCTGGCGCTGCTTGCGCTGGGCCTCATGATTGTTGCGGCGGCGCCTTCGGCGCATGCCATTGACGCGGTCAGCGTCCGCAGCGACGCGCCTGCCATCGATCTCACTGCGGTGCTCGATCATCAGCGCAGCGAGACCGACCGCATCCAGGTTTCGACGGCGCCGGGAACTGACGGCATCGTCCGCCGCATCGAGGTCCGCGCCCGCGAGGGCGGACAGAACTGGGTGGTGTTCGCGCTTGCCAACAACACCGACGACCAGCTCGACCGCCTGATCGTCGCCCCGCATTATCGCATCGTGTCGTCCGGCCTATTGTGGCCCGACCTCGGCCTGTCGCGCGTTGCGACCATTACGCCATCGGTCGGCGATCGCCCCGAGCGTCAGGAAAGCGCGACCGCCGACATCTTCCGCATCACGCTCGATCCCGGCGCCGTCGTCACATTCGTCGCGGAACTACGCACCGACAAGCTGCCGCAGCTCTATCTGTGGGAACCCGACGCCTACAAGGACAAGGTCAATTCGTTCACGCTCTACCAGGGCATCGTGATCGGCATCTCCGGCCTCCTGGCCCTCGTGCTCACCATTCTGTTCGTGGTCAAGGGCAGCATCATGTTCCCCGCTGCGGCAGCGCTCGCCTGGGCGGTGCTGGTCTATATCGGCGTCGATTTCGGCTTCTGGGGCAAGGTGCTCGACATGTCGAACAACGCCGAGCGCGTCTGGCGCGCGGCGGGCGAAGCGATCCTGGCAGCGACGCTGCTGGTGTTCCTGTTCGCCTATCTCAATCTGAGCCGCTGGCATGTGCGGTATTCCCACATCACCGTTGGCTGGCTCGCCTTCCTGGGATCACTGGTGGCGCTGGCGCTGTTCGATCCTGCCGTCGCCTCGGGTATTGCACGCATCTCGCTGGTCTTGATCGCCTTCGCCGGCTTTGCGCTGATCGTCTATCTCTCGACGCATGGATTCGACCGCGCGGTGCTGCTGATCCCGACCTGGTTCCTGCTGGTGGTCTGGGTGATCGCCGCCGGCATGACGGTGGCGGGCAGCGTCACCAACGACATCGTAGGGCCCGCGCTGCTCGGCGGCCTCGTGCTGATCGTGATGCTGATCGGATTTACGGTCATGCAGCACGCCTTCGCCGGCGGCGGTGCCACCACCGGCATCGTCTCCGACGTCGAGCGCCGCGCACTGGCGCTGACAGGCTCGGGCGACCTGATCTGGGACTGGGACGTTTCCGCCGACAAGGTGTTCACGAGTCCTGAGACAGAAAGCCTGCTCGGGCTGAAGCGCGGCACGCTGGAAGGCCCGGCCGCGAAATGGCTCGAAGTGCTGCACCCGCTCGACCAGGATCGCTTCCGCGCCGCGCTCGACAGCGTGCTCGACCAGCGCCGCGGCCGGCTGGTGCAGGATTTCCGCCTGCGCACCCCCGACGGCCACTTCATGTGGTTCGCGCTGAAGGCGCGCCCGGTGGTCGGCTCCGACGGCGAGGTCTCGCGCGTGGTCGGCACGCTCACGGACGTCACCGAGATCAAGAACGCCGAAGAGCGGATGCTTCATGACTCCGTGCATGACAATCTCACCGGCCTGCCCAACCGCCAATTGTTCATGGATCGCCTCGGCGCGGTCGCCAATTTCGTCAAGAGCATGCCGACGCTGCGGCCGACGCTGATGGTGATCGACCTCGACCGCTTCAAGCAGGTCAACGATTCCGTCGGCATCGCGGTCGGCGATTCCATCCTGCTGACGCTGGCGCGGCGGCTGACGCGCATTCTCAAGCCACAGGACACGCTGGCGCGGCTGGCCGGCGACCAGTTCGGCCTGATCCTGATGTCCGAGCAGGATCCGGCGCGGATCACCGCCTTCGCCGAGACCATCCGCAAGACCATCCGCGCGCCGATCGCCTTCAACGACCGCGAGATCTTCCTGACCGCATCCATCGGGCTCGCGCTGTCGGACCCGCAGACGCAGCTAACCGAGGAGATCATCAAGGACGCCGAGCTTGCGATGTATCATTCCAAGCGCATCGGCGGCGACCGCATCGACGTCTACAAGCCGGCGATGCGCGCCCGCAAGACCGACCGCCTGACGCTGGAAAGCGAGCTGCGCCGCGCCATCGAGCGGCAGGAAATCACCATCCTCTACCAGCCGATCGTGCGGCTCGAAGACCGCTCGATCGCCGGCTTCGAGGCCCTGGCGCGCTGGGACCATCCCAAGCTCGGTCGGATGTCGCCTTCCGAGTTCATCACGATCGCCGAGGAAATCGGCCTGATCGTCGATCTCGGCATGTTCGTGCTGGACCAGACTGCGCGGCAGCTCTCGGTGTGGCAGCGTGCGATGCGCTCGCGCGAGCCGATCTTCGCCTCCGTCAACGTCTCCTCGCGGCAGTTGCTGCGCCACGATCTGATCCACGATATCCGCACCGTGCTGTCGCGCTCGTCGGTGGCGCGCGGCACGCTGAAACTGGAGTTGACGGAATCGCTGGTGATGGAGAATCCGGAGCACGCGGCGCAGATGCTGACGCGGATCCGCGAACTCGGCACTGGCCTGTCGCTGGACGATTTCGGCACCGGCCATTCCTCGCTGGCCTATCTGCAGCGCTTCCCGTTCGACACCATCAAGATCGACCAGTCCTTCGTCCGCACCACCAGCCGCGGCACGCGGCCGGTGATCCTCAAATCGATCATCGCGCTCGCCCACGATCTCGGCATGGACGTGGTGGCGGAAGGCGCGGAGACGGACTCGGATGCGGTCGAGCTCTATCAGCTCGGCTGCGAATACGCGCAGGGATTCGCCTTCGGCGAACCGATGGACGCCGATGCCGCGATGCGGCTGCTGACGGAAGAACGGCTCGAGGCGGCGAGCTGATCCCGGCGCGAGCCTCCTGAAGCGCGTATCGTCGCACGATACAAAGTCCTTGCGGATTGTATCAGTACGTGATACGTATGGACTGTGATCAAGAGCTTCAAGGACGACTTGGCCCGTTCAGCCTTCGAAGGCGAAGCAACAAAGGGCTTCCCGGCCGATCTGCTCAAAGTCGCCCGCCGCAAACTTCAGTATCTGAACGCGGCGATATCCCTGCAAGACCTTCGCTCCCCTCCAGGCAATCGGCTGGAAGCCTTGAAGGGTGACAGGGACGGACAACACTCAATTCGCGTGAACGATCAGTTCCGCATCTGCTTCGTCTGGACCAAGGACGGACCGAAAGACGTCGAATTTACGGACTACCACTAGCCAACAGAGACTGCCGGTAGGGCAGGCCCACTTGGAGAAGTCGCACATGGCAAAGAGACTGGCACCGATGCACCCCGGAGAAGTTCTCCGGGAAGAGTTCTTGAAGCCGCTCGGACTCTCGCCAGGCGCGCTGGCAAAGGCATGCGGCGTCCCCCGCACCAGGATCGAGCGCATTGCGAGCGAGACCACCAACATCACGGCGGATACAGCGCTCAGGCTGTCCAAGGCGCTCAATACGTCAGCCCTGCTTTGGCTTAACCTGCAGAACGCCTATGACGTGCAGACGGCTGAGCGCGAACTCGGCAAGCAACTGGAAAAGATCAAGCCGCTGATCGCTGATGCTGCTTGAAGCAGCAACGCCGCGAGGGTCCCACGGATCGGAGATCGAAATCCCGCACCCTCGGCGCGTCTAGCGCACCGTCACTCCGGACCTCCGCTCTTGCCCTGTGCTCGTCTGTCGCGGGGCATCTTCTTGAACTTCACGCTTTTCGCGTCCGCCTGCCGGGTCGCGATGTAGCCGGCTTCCAGGCAGGCTTCGCGCTGCGGCATCTTCTCCTGCGGGCTGCGCAGGGTTTCCCACCATGACGCGCGCTGGGCGGCGCGCGGCAGCGCCGCGTCGATGATCTCCTCGATCTGTTCGAAGCTCAGCACGAATTCGGAAAGCGTCTGCGCCTTCAGATAGTCCCGTAACGGGTCGTAAACGTTCACGCGTGTCCTCAATGGCGATTTGCATAAAACCGTCGGCGCGGGCAACCAACCGTTAACTCTCTATCATATCGCGCTCGCCGCTTAAGGCCGCAACAATTTATCAAGCGCATACCGGATGGCCAGGAACAGACGATGCTATTCGGACGGCAAAGCGACGTGGCCGGAAAGGGCTGGTTCGGAAAAGTCTCCGGCCGCCGACGCTGGCGGCTGTCGACCAAGCTCCTGATCGCCTCATCGATCGCGACCGTGATCGGCTTCTCCGCGATCTGCACCAGCGTCATGCTCGACATGCGCCGCGGTGAGGAAGAACTCGCACGCCAGACCCTGGAAAATCTCGCCGCCGGCATCGATGCCGACATCAGCCGGAATATCGAACTTTACGACCTGTCGCTGCGCGCCGTCGCCAGCAACCTCGTGATGCCGGAGATCAACGGCGTCACCAAGGAGATCCAGCACCTGATCCTGTTCGATCATGCCGCCACCGCCAAACATTTCGGCGTGATCCAGGCGTTCGACGCGCAAGGCAACCTGACACACGATGCGGCAAGCCTCGATCCGGCGCCGGAGAATCGCAGCGACGAGGACTATTTCCAGGTTCATCGCGCCAATCCCGATATCGGCCTTTACATGAGCCGCCCGATGCTGCGTCGCAGCGCCTATTCGGTCGTGCTCAGCCGGCGCATCAACGATTCCGACGGCGGCTTCATGGGCGTCGTGGTGGGCTCGATCCGGTTCAGCTATTTCCATGAACTGTTCGGCCGGCTGACTCTCAATCCCGGCGATACGATCACCGTGCTGCGCCGCGACCGAACCATCATCATGCGGACACCGTTCGACATTGAAGTCATCGGGAAGAATCTGGCCGAGCGGCCGAGCTGGCGCGCGGACAATCTGAAGCAAGGCGCGGCCTATGCCGGCGTCGGACCGGTCGATCCGACGCCGCGGCTCTACGTTCGAAGCGGCAGCACTAGTCTGTTCTTTGTCGTGGTCGGAAAGCCGCTCTCGACCATCCTCAACCTTTGGCACCGGGAAGTGATCCGGATCGGCGCGATCATGCTGGTGCTGATCCTGTTCGTGGTCGGCACCGCGCTGTTTCTCGCGCGCGAGATCGGCCGCCGCGCCGAAGCCGAGGACAAGCTGGAAGAGCTGGCCACCACAGACGCGCTTACGGGACTGAAGAACCGGCGCAAGTTCGATATCGAGATCGACGCGGAATGGCGGCGGGCGTCGCGCAACCAGACCCCGGTCGCGGTGCTGATGATCGATGCCGACCATTTCAAGGCCTACAACGATACGTTCGGCCATCAGGCCGGCGATCAGGTGCTGGTCGGCATTGCGATCTGTATTTCAGACTCGGTGCGGCGGGCCGGCGATTGTCCGGCGCGCTACGGCGGCGAGGAATTCGCGGTACTCTTGCCGGGCCTTTCGGTGATCGAAGCGTTCACTGTGGCCGAGACCATCCGCGCGAAAGTCGTGCAATGGTCGGAAGATCCCGTCACGACGGTCAGTATCGGGGTGGCGAGCGTGACGCCCACGGCGGCGATCGACTGGACCAATCTGATCGAAGCGGCCGACAAGGCGCTCTACGCCGCCAAGGCCAACGGCCGCAATCAGTCAGTGGTCGCCGCGATCCCGCAGCTCGCGCTGGTGGCTTAAGGCGCATCACCACGTGGTCGTCATTGCGAGCGAAGAAGCAATCCATGCTTCGGCGTATGCGGAACGATGGATTACTTCCGCCTTCGCTCTTCGAGCGAGGGCGGACAAGTCGCCGCTATCGCTCATCGCAATAATGCGATAGGCCGCCGCAGCTCCCCCCTCACTTCTCCAGATACTTCTTCATCTCGGCGCGCAGGCCGTCACGCAGATCGGCGCGCGCCATGCCGTAGGCGATGTTGGCGCGGAGGAAGCCTGACTTGGAGCCGCAATCGTGCCGCTCGCCCTCGAATTCCACACCGTAGAATTGTTGCGTCTTGGCGAGAGTCTTCATCGCATCGGTGAGCTGGATCTCATTGCCCGCGCCGCGCTCCTGCGTCTCGAGAATCTTGAAGATTTCCGGCTGCAGGATGTAGCGCCCGGTGATCGAAAGGTTTGACGGCGCGGTGCCTTTCGGCGGCTTCTCCACCATGCCGTCGACCTCGAACATGTTCTTGGCGAGACGCTTGCCGACACCGCAGATGCCGTATTGGTGGGTGAGATCGTCGGGCACCGCTTCCACCGCGAGCAGATTGGACTTAGCCCCGAGCTTGCTTGCTGCCTCGATCATCTGCTTCAGGCAACCCGGGCTGTTCAGCACCAGTTCGTCCGGCAGCACCACCGCGAACGGCTCATCGCCGACGATGTCGCGCGCGCACCAGACTGCGTGGCCGAGACCGAGCGGCGCCTGCTGGCGGGTGAAGCTCATGGCGCCGGCTTCGGGCTGGTCGCGCGCCAAAATATCCTGTTCGGCCTTTTTGCCACGGGCGGCGAGCGTGGTGTCGAGCTCGAACATCCGGTCGAAATGATCCTCAATCACGCCCTTGTTGCGCCCGGTGACGAAGACGAAATGCTCGATGCCGGCCTCCTTGGCCTCGTCGACGACATACTGGATCAGCGGCTTGTCGACGATGGTCAGCATTTCCTTCGGCATCGCCTTGGTGGCGGGAAGGACGCGGGTGCCGAGACCGGCGACCGGGAAAACGGCTTTACGGATTTTCATGGGATATCGGGAGCCTTGATAGTGAGAAATTTGGCAATAAGGAAAGTCCTTTGATTGCACGTTGATAGCCGGTTTGCACCCCTGAACAAAGGCGGATGTATGGTGGCCATTCGCCTCCCCTTGCGCGCGGGCGGCGCGACAACAAAATGCCCATTGTTAAGCTATTGGAAACCGTGGCAGGGCCTTTAGAACCGGGGTGAGAAACGACGGACGGACATTGCATGGGCTTAGCTGAACGACCGATGAGCAATCGAGCCGGCGCGATCCTAATCGCGGCCACGCTGTTGTGTTCCCACCAGCCAGCTTTCGTCAGCCCGTCCTACGCCCAATCACCCGGCGGCGACGGGATTTCGAACTTTTTGGGCAACATCTTCCCGGGCCCGAAGGCCAGCCCCGCGCCGCAGGCCGCGCCCGGCCCGAACGGCGCTCCGCCGCCCTGGAGCGGCGAGGACGGTGCATCCGGTCATCCCCTGATGACCGCGAGCGCGATCCGCGAGGCGGCTGCGAACTTTCCAAACTGCGTCGCCTCGATGTGGCCTGATGCCGCACGGCGCAACATCAGCCAGGAAAATTTCCAGCGCTTCACCGCAGGCCTCGAGCCCGATCTGCGCATCATGGACCTGATGGATTCGCAGCCCGAATTCACCAAGGCGATCTGGGACTATCTCGATATCCTCGTGAACGACAACCGCCTCGCCAAGGGCCGCGAGATCCTCGCGAAGTACAAGCCGCAATTCGATGCGGTGGAGAAAGCCTACGGCGTCGACCGCTACGCGATCGCATCGATCTGGGGCATCGAATCCAACTACTCGACGCAGATGGGCGACCGCAACGTGGTGAATTCGACGGCAACGCTCGCCTGCATCGGCCGTCGCCAGGCCTATTTCAAGGACGAATTCTTGACCGCGCTCGAGATCCTCAACCGCGGCGATCTGCGTCCCGAACAGATGCGCGGCTCCTGGGCCGGCGCATTCGGGCCGACGCAGTTCATGCCGACAGCATTCAAGCGCTATGCCGTCGACGCCGACGGCGACGGCCGCCGCGACGTCGTCGACAACGCCGCCGATTTGATTGCGTCGACCGCCAACAACCTCAAGAAGGACGGCTGGCAGACCGGCCGGAGCTGGGGCTATGAGGTGGTGCTGCCGCAAGGTTTCAACTTCATGCTCGCCGACAAATCCAAGGCGACGTCGATTGCGCAGTGGCAGCAGCAGGGCCTGGTCCGGGCCGACGGCAAGCCGTTCCCCGATTCAGCCGAAAAGGCCTATCTGCTGGCACCTGCCGGCACGCAGGGGCCGGGTTTCCTGATGCTGCAGAATTTCCGGGTGATCATGAAATACAACCCGGCAGAGGCCTATGCGCTCGCGATCGGCCATTTCGCCGACCGCCTGCGCGGCGGACCGCCGTTCGTGCAGCCCTGGCCGCGGCAGGAACGGGTGCTGTCGCGGGCGGAGCGGCTGGAACTGCAGCAATTGTTGGCCCAGCGCGGCTTCTACAAGGGCACGCCGGACGGCCAGTTCGGCGGCCAGACGCGGGAGGCGCTGCGCAGCTTCCAGGCTTCTATTGGGGCACCGGCGGACGGATTTGCCTCTTCCGACGTGCTGGAGCGCCTTCGGAGCCGTTAAACCCGCATTCAGGGGTCGAAAGTAACCCTGAAAGCCACGATTTGCGAGAGCCTTGACGATTGGGCCGGAACCCCGGTTTATGAGGAAAATCTGCCCGCTTGCGGCCCGATTCCGCTACTATATTTGACCCTTCACGATCCATTTTGCGACCGAGCCGGATGCGAAAGCCAAAGTCCTTCTTGCGCGTGTTCACCGATACCGGTCCTCTGGCCGTGCTGGCGGTTGTGATCGCGATGCTGGTCGGGATCGTGGGACCGGCTTCCGCGCAGTTTTTCAATTTCGGCGGCTTTGGCGGGCCGCCGCAGCGACAAGCGCCGCAGCGTGGCGGCGGCTGGTTCGGCGGCGATTTCTTTGCGCCATTTCAACAGCAGCAGCAGCCCCAGGCGCCGCGCCAGGATTTCTCCCGCGCGCCCGCACCCGCCAAGCGCGACACGGTGCCTGAACGTAACGTGCTGGTGCTGGGCGACGCCATGGCGGACTGGCTCGGCTATGGCCTGGAAGACGCCTATTCCGAACAGCCCGACATGGGCGTGATCCGCAAGCACAAGACCGTCTCCGGCCTGATCAAGTATCAGCCGCGCGGAGAGCCCGCCGATTGGGCCGCCGCCGCGAAGGCCATCCTCGCGACCGAAAAGCCCGACGCCATCGTCGTCATGCTCGGCCTCAATGACCGCGTGGCGATCCGCGAGGCGGTTCCTGAGAAGAAGACCGACAAGAAGGAAGAGAAGAAGGACGCGCGCGGCAAGCCGGACGCCAAGCCGGCGGACGCGAAGCCGAAGCCGGAAGGCTCGACCGACACCGCAAAACGCGAAGAAAAGCCGGTCGACGCCGAATTGTCGCCGGATGACGCCGACAACGACACGCCGCAAACAGGCCCCGAGAAGAGCGCGCGCTCGGGCGGCGGGGTCTACGAGTTTCGCGACGAGCGCTGGGTCGAACTCTACGCCAAGAAAATCGAAGAACTGATCGGCGTGCTGAAGTCCAAGGGTGTGCCGGTGCTGTGGGTCGGCCTGCCTGCGATCCGCGGACCAAAGGGAACGGCCGACATGCTGTTCCTCGATGCGCTCTATCGCGACGGCGCCGGCAAGGCCGGCATCACCTATGTCGATATCTGGGACGGCTTTGTCGATGAAGCGGGCCGCTTCCTGCAAAAGGGTCCCGACTTCGAAGGCCAGATCCGCCAGCTCCGTACAGCCGACGGCGTCTTCTTCACCAGGCCCGGCGCACGCAAACTCGCGCACTATGTCGAGCGCGAGGTGACGCGCCTGCTTGCCGCGCGCTCCGGACCGATCGCGGTGCCGATCGAGCCGACAACGCCGGAGGCCAGTGTCGCGCCCGGCCAGCCCGCGCCGCGTCCGTTGGCCGGACCGGTTATGCCGCTCGTCGCCTCCTCCGTCGGCACCGATCAGTTGCTGGGTGGCCCCGGCTCGCGTCCGGCGGCGGTCGATGCGCTCGCGGCGCGCACGCTGGTGAAGGGTGAAGCGTTGGCCGCGCCGGCCGGCCGTGCGGACGATTACGCCTGGCCCCGCCGGGAAATCGGCCGCGAGCAGGCCAAAGGCGATACGCCGGTAGCGGCCGCCTCGCCGGGCGGAACCGTGGCGGCAGTGCCCGGACAGAAGCAGCTCTTGCTTCCGCCGCCGCAGCAAACGCTGCAGCAGAGGAGACCGCCGCCCCCGCCACCGATGCAGATTCGGCCGGCGCAAAACAACGGGCCGTCGCTGCGCGATTTCTTCGGCGGCTTCGGCGCCGCACCGCGCCAGCCCGAGCCGCCCCCCACAGCCGCGCCGCCGCGTGGACCGTTTGCTCCCCCCGGTGCGCCGCGCCCGCCGGGTAGTGTCGGACGATCGGCCGAAGTCCCACCTGGCAATTTCACGCGATAATCTACGTCATGCCGGGGCGTCGCACAGCGACTCGCCCAGCAAACATATTCACATCGTGAGTGGGGATTTCCGGGCCTGCGCCAACGCGCATCCTTAGAGGATGCGCGAACTGCGTACCGGGCAATGACGAACGGTTGGCTAAACGAGCGCTCAGCCGTAGTAGCGCCAGCGTGACGGCGGACGGCGTGGCGGGCGCGTCATCAACAGCGCCAGCGCAAATCCAATCCCGCCTGCGACCAAGAGCGCGCCGAGTGGATTTTCCTGCACGGTTTTCGCCACTGCCTTCTGACCGCTGCGAACGGTGTCGCCGCTGTTTTCATAAGCATCCTTGGCATAATTGACGGCAGCATCAGTAGCGTCGCGGGCGGCATCCTTGGCCTGACCGTACAGATTTTGCACTGTACCGGCCGCCTCCCGTGCGCGGCCTTCGGCCTGCGTCTTGGCGTCGCCGGCCATGTCGCCGACCGTGCTTTCAACCTTACCCGCAAAATCCTTGGCCGAGCCGGCAATCCGATCCTTGTCCATCGCGGTTACTCCTGTTTTCAGAGGATGTAACCAGCGAGACCCGGTCGGGTTCCTGCCCGTTCGAAACGCCCTTGGTCACCGCACCGGGCTCACAAGATCAGCCCGCCATCGACCACGATGGTCTGGCCGATGATGTAGGACGCAAGCGGCGAGGCCAGGAACAGCGCGGCGCCGGCCATGTCGGCCGGCGTGCCGAGCCGCTTCAGCGGGATCCGCTCCAGCGCGCCTTCGAGGCGCTTCGGATTTGATGTCGTCGCCTTGGTCATCTTGGTGTCGACCAGTCCCGGCGCGATGCCGTTGACGCGGATGCCGTTCTCGGCCCATGCCTCGCCGAGCGTGCGCGTCAGCCCCACCGCACCGGTCTTCGAGGCGTTATAGGCCGGATTTCCCATGGTGGAGTGATAGGCAGCGGTGGAGCTAACGATGATGAGCGAGCCTTTGCTCGCGCTCAGCATCGTCTGAAATTTGGTCGCACATGCCATCAGGCTCATCAAATTGACCTCCAGCACCTTGCGAAAACCGTCCATCTCGAATTCGCCGCGCCGGTAGATCACCGCGCCTTGCGCGAGAACGAGTACATCGAGTTGCGCAAAGGACGGTTGGAAGGATTCAACGGCCTGCGCATCACTGACATCGAGCCGAAAATAATCGAGCCCTTCGAGATGCGAGCCTTCGTCGGGCGAATAGTCGGTGGCGCTTTGACGCGTGCCGCAGACGGCGACGCGCGCGCCCTTGGCTCGGAACGCCTGCGCGATGCCGTTACCGATACCGCTGGAGCCGCCGATCACGAGCACCTGCTTGCCACTGAAATCGAGTTCGTTCATCCCTGCGATCCTTCTTGTTGTGTGTTCTATTTCGAACCTTCGTCGAGGAATTCGACCATAGGAGTCTGGTCGCAATACCGCCCGTTTTGCTTGAGGCGCCGACGGATCTGCAGACCGCCAATAGTGGTCACGTTCTCAGCTCGCTCGGCTTGGTTTGACCTGTCTGCGGATCGGTGCCAGCCTTGTCAATCCTGCAACGCGCCTTGCATCTCTGTCCGGATCGCATCATGTCAGATTTCAAACAGCTCAGCCGCTCGGTCAAAGGATTGACCGTTCTCGTCACCGGCGCCGCCAGCGGCATGGGCCGCGCCACCGCGCTGGTGTTCGCGGCCGAAGGCGCCAATGTCGCCGTCACCGATATCAATGCCGAGTCGACGCAGGCCGTCGCCGGCGAGATCGCGGCAAAGGGCGGTGCGGCGAAAGCGTGGGCACTGGATGTCGCCAATCCCGGCGATATCGCCAAGGTGGTCAACGACGTTGCCGCCCATTTCGGCTCGCTCGATATCGTCATCAACAATGCCGGCATCTCCGTTCGCGTGGCGATCGACGACGACGGTTATGAAGCAGCCTGGGACAGGGCGCTGGCCGTGATGCTGACCGCGCATCCGCGGATCATCCGGGCCGCGCTGCCGCATCTGCGCCGGTCGAAATGTCCGCGCATCGTCAATATCGCATCGACCGAGGCACTCGGCGCCACCGCACTGCACAGCCCCTACTCCGCCGCGAAAGGCGGCGTCACCAGCCTCACCCGCTCGCTCGCCGTCGAGCTCGGCCGCGAGGGCATCACCGTCAACTGCATCTGCCCGGGTCCGATCCGCACCGCGATCACCGAGCGGATTTCCGAAGAGCACAAGACGATCTACGCCAAGCGCCGCACCGCGCTGGGCCGCTACGGCGATCCTGAGGAAGTGGCACACATGACGCTCAGCCTGTGCCTGCCGGCCGCCTCGTTCCTGACCGGCGCGGTGATCCCGGTCGACGGCGGGTTGATGGCGCGGAATGCGTAGCGGGCATGCACCCGCAGCGTTGACTTGGACACGTCGGCGAGTAACTTTTCTCACAAACAGAGCGGGACAAACCGCCCGCCTGATCCTGGAGAAAACGCCATGACGGTCACGATCCGGCAGCTTCATCCGCATTTTTTCGGCGAGGTTTCGGGCGTTGATCTACGCAACCCCCTGACGCCGCAGGAGGCGGCCGACATCGAAGCCGGCATGGACAAATATGCCGTACTGCTGTTCCGCAACCAGGACATCACGGACGAACAGCAACTGGCCTTTGCGCTGAATTTCGGCGAGCGCGAGAAAGCGCGCGGCGGCACCATCACCAAGAAGGAAGACTACCGGCTGACCACGGGGCTGAACGACGTTTCCAATCTCGGCAAGGACGGCAAGCCGCTGCCGCGCGACAGCCGCACCCATCTGTTCAATCTCGGAAACTGCCTGTGGCATTCCGACAGCTCGTTCCGCCCGATCCCGGCGAAGTTTTCGCTTTTGTCGGCGCGGGTGGTGAACCCCAAGGGCGGCAATACCGAATTCGCCGACATGCGCGCGGCCTATGACGCGCTCGACGACGAGACCAAGGCCGAGATCGAGGACCTGATCTGCGAGCACTCGCTGATGTATTCGCGCGGCTCGCTCGGCTTCCTGGATTATAGCGACGAAGAGAAAGAGATGTTCAAGCCGGTGCTGCAGCGGCTGGTGCGGACGCACCCGGTGCACCGCCGCAAGTCGCTGTATCTGTCATCGCATGCGGGCGCGATTCTGGGCATGAGCATGCCGGAGGCGCGGCTTTTGCTGCGCGACCTGACCGAGCACGCCACGCAGCCGGAATTCGTCTACGTCCACAAATGGACCGTGCATGACCTCGTGATGTGGGACAACCGCCAGACCATGCACCGCGTGCGCCGCTACGACCAGTCGCAGCCGCGCGACATGCGCCGGGCGACCGTTGCCGGCACCGAACCGACGGTGCAGCAGCAGGCGGCGGAGTAGGTCTATCGACGCGCGCAGACTGTCATGCGCGGGCTTGACCCGCGCATCCATCACCTCCGCAAAAGCATCTTTTTGGATGGATTGCCGGGTCAAGCCGGCAATGACGAAATCAGGCGTGCCCGGCTTCGTTCGACAGCATGCCGGGGTCGATGCCGATCTTGCGCAGCGCGCGCTGGTATTTTTCTTCGACATCGTCGCCGAAGATCAGATCCGGATCGGCGTCGCAATGCAGCCAGCCATTGTGCTGGATCTCGTTCTCGAGCTGGCCCGGCGCCCAGCCGGCATAGCCCAGCGCCAGGATGGCGTGCTTCGGCCCGGTGCCCTTGGCGATTGCCTTGAGAATGTCCACCGTCGCGGTCAGGCAGATGCCGTCGTCGATGTTCAGCGTCGCGTCCTTGATGAAGAAATCGCTCGAATGCAGCACGAAGCCGCGTCCGGTATCGACCGGCCCGCCTTTCAGCACCTGCATGGTCTCGGCGTTTTCCGGCAGCTTGATCTGGTCGGCTCTTTCGATGATGTCGAGCTGCACCAGGAGGCCGGGAAAGTCGATGCTGCCGGCCGGACGGTTGACGATGATGCCCATCGCCCCTTCCGAGGAATGCGCACACATGTAGATGACGGAGCGCTCGAAGCGCGGATCGCCCATGACCGGCATGGCAATCAGCAGCCGGCCGTCCAGGTAACCGTCGCCGGGCGAATGATCGCCAAAGTCGGCAGATTTGCGGCGGACAGGCTTCGGTGTCTTGCCTTCAGGGCTCATCCGCAAAGGCCTTTCTCTTGCTGGCTCATATCCTGATATCGGGTACGGTTTCTGTCAATCAAGCTTCCGACACCATCGGGCAACCGATCACACGCAATTCAATGGTTTGCCTCGAAACTTGCCTGTAAAGACGTGCCATGAGCGTCATAGTTCCCTTGCGCGCCGCACTCGGCGTCGCCGCGTTATATGTCGCGTGTGCGACGTCGGAGGTTCGCGCCGAGGATGCTTCGCCATGGCAACGCGACGCGCATTCCGCGGTGCGGTTGCTGGCGGGTTCGCGCAGCGGCACGGTGCTGCTCGGCGGCGTCGCCATCCAGCTGCAGCCGGGATGGAAAACCTATTGGCGAACACCCGGCGATTCCGGTGTGCCGCCGCGCTTCGACTTCTCCAAATCCGACAATGTCGAAGCCGTGACCGTGCTGTGGCCGGCGCCGATGAAATTTGACGACGGCGCAGGCGGCACCGCACTGGGATACAAGCAGCAGGTCGTGCTGCCGTTGCGGATCGTTGCCAAGAATGCCGACAAGCCGGTGACGCTGCGGGCCCACATCAGCTACGCGGTCTGCGACAAGATCTGCATTCCCGTCGATGCCAATGCCGAGCTCGCATTTTCCAGCGTCGCAAGCACCGAGGACGGCAACCTGTCCGATGCGCTCAATACGGTGCCGAAGCCGGCCAATATCGGTGACCCCATTCCGCTGACCATCCGCGACGTCAAGCGCGAGGGAAAGAACAACGTGCTGGTCGATGTGACCGCCCCCGAGGCCAAGGAGGTCAGCCTGTTCGTCGAGGGTCCGACGCCCGACTGGGCACTGCCGGTTCCAAAGCTCGTCGGCAACAGCCCGCCCGGCGTCAAGCGCTTTGCCTTCGAACTCGACGGCCTGCCGCCCGGCGCCAGCCCGGACGGCGCCGCGCTGAAGCTGACGCTGGTCGGTGGCGACCGGGCCTACGAGTTCAACGTGAATCTGAATTGACGTCCGACGGCAATACGGGCGCAGCCTTCGCCACATCCTCCGCTGCCGTCCGTGCCATCAGCGGCGCGCAAGATACCATTGCTCGCCGAGGGCCAGCAGGCTTTTCCAAGCCAGTTCAGCGGGTGCTTTCGATCCGAGGAGAACCGGCCACGCCGGCTCTCCTTTGTGTGATAAACACCCTAGCCTTTCTGCCCGCTTATCTGCTGGGCGCGCATATAGCTTTTGCAAGCACCTCGCATATCGCCCTTCGCCATAGCGGCATTTGCCGCGCCCATCTCCTTCATCATCGCCGCCTTACCAGGCGTGTCAGGCATAGCGTTGCTGGACGTGACGAGCTTGGCCATGTTCTCGCTCGTGCAAGCCATCGTCTTCGCAGAAGCCGGGCTGATGGCCAGCGCCGCGGCAACCGTTACACCGGTGATAAGCAGTTTCATTCTTTCCTCCCCGGCCGCACAATGCAGCCAAAGCTCAAAATTACGGAAAATCAGAAAAGTTCCCGCCAGCCCAGGGGACCAAGAGGCACCGACGCTCTATCGAAGTTACGAAACCGCCGATACTGCCTGCACGGCCGGCGGCGCCGTGCGGGCCGGTATGGGATCGGGCGTCATGATGAGATACAGCGCGCCGGCCACCAGCATGACGGCAGCCACCGCCAATCCCAACAAGGCCAGAACCAGATCGCTTGGGTCATCCATCTTGCGGGCGGTCGGATGGCAGCCATCGCCTTTGGCTATCCGCGCGAGCGCCTTGTATGAATAACGGCGGATCCGAAGACCTTTGGCTATCCGCGACATGCGCCGTTGTGAACGGCGGGCGATGGCTCCGCGGCATTAAGCGACGGCCCGGCAGTTTTGTTCCTAATCGCTTCATCATTTGCGGTGTCGGCAATCAAACGGCAGCAATTCCAGGGCCTGATCAGGTGGACGCCGAATTGCAGTTGCGCAAAGCCGCGTTCGGTATCGGTCCTTACGGCCCCCACCCAACCGAATCTTAACGAATGGTTGATACATCCGGTCATCGCCGCCGCCTCGCGGCGCGTTTCGGGGATGCACCCTTGTGGCCGTGATGGATACGCAATCCGCAACCGCTCCGCCAGCCGGCCTGATCGCGCGCCTGCGCGCGCTGCTCGGCGGCACGCATGAGGCCTCCGTCACGAAGCGGCTAGCCGGCACGATCTTCATCATCCGCGTGCTCAGCGCCGCACTCGCCTATCTCTCGCAGATCCTGCTGGCGCGCTGGATGGGCGGCTCGGATTACGGCGTCTATGTCTATGTCTGGACCTGGGTGCTGCTGCTCGGCAGCATGATGGATTTCGGCATTTCGGCGTCGGCCCAGAAGATCATTCCGGAATATCGTACCCGCGGCGAGCATGCCCTGCTGCGCGGCTTTCTCTCCGGCAGCCGCTGGATGACGTTCATCGTTTCCTCGATCGTCTCGCTGCTGCTGGCGGGCGTGGTGAAGGGATTGTCGCCGTGGATCGACGCCAACGCGATCGTTCCGCTTTATGTCGGCTGCCTGACGCTGCCGGCCTTCGTCGTCGCCAACACCCAGGACGGCATCGCCCGTTCGCACGACTGGATGCAGCTCGGCCTGATGCCGCAATTCATCGTGCGGCAATCGCTGATTATCGGCTTGACCGCCGGCGCCGTCGTGCTCGGCTTCAATCTCGGCGCCACCGCCGCGATGTGTGCGAGCGCCGCGGCGGTATGGATTGCGATGATCGGCCAGATGATCGTGCTGAACCGCAAGCTCGGCAACCATGTCGAGCCTGGCGCCAGGGCCTATGATTTCCGCGGCTGGCTCGCCGTCTCGCTGCCCATCCTGATGGTCGAAAGTTTTTACCTGCTGCTGTCCTACACCGACGTGCTGGTGCTGCAGCAATTCCGCTCCTCGGAAGAAGTCGGCATCTACTTCGCCGTGGTGAAGACGCTGGCGCTGGTCTCCTTCATTCATTATGCGATGGCGGCAACGACGGCGCATCGCTTTGCCGAATATCACGCGCAAGGCGATAAGGCGCGCCTGGCGGCCTATGTGGCGCACGCCATCCAGTGGACGTTCTGGCCGTCGCTGGCCGCGACCATCGCGCTATTGGCATTCGGTAAGCCGCTGTTGTGGCTGTTCGGCCCGCAATTCGTGGTCGGCTACGACATCATGTTCATTGCCGCGATTGGACTTTTGGTGCGCGCCGCCATCGGCCCGGTCGAGCGGTTGCTCAACATGCTCGGCCATCAGCACATCTGCGCGCTGGCCTATGCGCTGGCCTTTGTCATGAACGTCGTGCTCTGCGTCGCCCTGGTACCGCGCTTCGGCGGCCACGGCGCGGCAGCCGCGACCTCGATCTCGCTGGCGTTCGAAACGGTGCTGTTGTTCTGGATCGTGCGCCGGCGGCTCGGATTGCACGTGCTGGCTTTCGGGAAGCACGGCTGAGCCACTTCTTGGTCATGCCCGGGCTTGCCGCCTCCGCTGAAGCTTCGGCGCGCCAACACGGAAAGCCACGGCGAAGCCTTGGCGTAGCCGGGACCCGGGCATCCATCTTCTTCGTAAAGACTTTCGTTTGATGGATTGCCGGGTCAAGCCCGGCAATGACGGAAGCCTTGACACTACTCCGCGGTCCAGCCGCCGTCGATCGACAGGTTGGCGCCGGTGATCTGGGCGGCATCGTCGCTGCACAGGAACAGCGCCAGCGCTGCGACCTGTTCCGAGGTCACGAATTCCTTGGTCGGCTGCGCGTCGAGGAGCACGTCGTTGATGACCTGCTCCTTGGTCATGTTGCGCGCCTTCATGGTTTCGGGAATCTGCTTCTCGACCAGCGGCGTCCAGACATAACCAGGGCTGATGCAATTGCAGGTAATCTTGAAGGTCGCAAGCTCCAGCGCCACCGTCTTGGTGAGGCCGGCGATGCCGTGCTTGGCCGAGACATAGGCCGACTTGAAGGGCGAGGCGACCAGCGAATGGGCGGACGCCGTGTTGATGATGCGGCCCCAGCCGCGTTTCTTCATGCCGGGCACCGCGGCGCGGATGCCGTAAAACGCCGACGACAGGTTGATGGCGATGATGGCTTCCCACTTCTCGGGCGGAAACTCCTCGATCGGCGACACGAACTGAATGCCGGCATTGTTGACGAGGATATCGACCGAGCCGAAGGTCTTCTCGCCGAGCGCGATCATTTCGGCGATTTCGGCCGGTTTGGTCATGTCGGCGGGCGAATGCACGGCGCGGACCTTGAAATCGGTCTCGATGCCGGAGCGCTCACGCTCGATATCGGCCGGCACGCCCATGCCGTTGAGGACGACATTGGCGCCTGCGGCGGCGAAAGCGCGCGCGTAAGCCAGTCCGATGCCGCTGGTCGAGCCGGTCACGACAGCCGTCTTGCCCTTTAATGTACCCATTGCATTCACTCCTGCTTGCTTCCGGGGGGCCTGGGAACATCCCCCGTCATATCGTATGCCATCATGGTCTGGCCGGATTGCGGGCGCTCGAGCACATCCTTGTGACGCATCGACAGATGAACGTCGCGGACGCCCGCATTCCAGTGCTCGATCATGGCGACGTGCGAAAAGTCGTAATCCTTCGACGAGGATTCGTAGTTCTTGCTCTTGTAGATCAGGTGCACCACGGTGACGGTGTTTTCCTTGGCCGCGTTGCAGAGGACTGCCACCGCCGGATCGTTCTTGAGATCATCGGGTAGCTTTCCGAGCAGCTCGCGCAGCGCCTTGCGCGCGTTGTGCACCTGCTTGTTCTTGTCGGTGGTCATGCGGGTGCGGCTGGAATAGCGGATGTCCTTTTCGCGCTCGGCGGCTTCCAGGAGCGATGTCGGCAAGTCGCCGCGCGCGCTGAACAGGTCGACCTGGAAGATCAGGAGATCGCGATTGCTTTCCTCACCCAGCACGTGATCGAGCGGCGTGTTGGAGGCAATGCCGCCGTCCCAATAGTGCTCGCCCTCGATCTCGACGGAAGGGAATCCGGGCGGCAGCGCGCCGGAGGCCATGATGTGCTCCGGGCCGATCTTCTTGCCGAGCTTCCTGAATTCGAAATTGTCGAAATATTTGAGATTGCCCGAGCTCACGCCGACCGCGCCGACGCTGAGCCGCGTCTTCAGATCGTTGATGCGGTCGAAGTCGACCAGCCGCTCCAGCGTCTTCTTCAGCGGCGCTGTGTCGTAATAGCTCTGCGACTGCCGGCTGCCTGGCGGCCACAACGGCGCCGGCGGAATGCGCGGCGTGAAGAAGCCGGGCACTCCGAAGGTCGCAATCAAAGCGGCTGAGGTTTCGTTGAACAGCGAGCGCGCGCGGTCGCCATTCGAAATCGGATTCCACGGCACCGGGGATGACACCATCTCCCAGAATTCCTTGAGGCGGTCGACGCGGGTCTCGGGCCCGTTGCCGGCGATGATGGCGGCATTGATGGCGCCGATCGAAATGCCCGCAATCCATTCCGGCTCGAAGCCCGAACGGCACAGCGCCTGAAAAGCGCCGGCCTGATAGGAGCCGAGCGCCCCGCCGCCTTGCAACACCAGCACCCGCTGCGCCTTGGCGGGCGTGGTCGCCGGCGCGGTATCGGAATGATCCATAATGACCGTCAGATGGCTGCCAAAGACGCGGCACCGTGGCGGCAGTTCGCGACGGCGTCAATCAGGCGGGTTCCAAGCAAGGATCACGCCTGCTTTATCGCGCCTCAGGTCGACGCGAGAATCAGCGTCCAGAACACCTTGTATTTGGTGTTGGGAGCATAACTCGCCGCGATGCCCAATTTTGTGACACCGTTCTTGAGCATATTCGCCTTGTGCGGCGGAGAGTCGCGCCAGCCGGAGAAGGCCTCCGCCAGGGTGTGGTAGCCGGCCGAGACATTTTCGACCGCAAGCGTCGCCGGATAGCCGGAGGCCCCGAGCCGTTTCTCCAGCGGCCCCTTCACATTGTGGTCCATCTTGTTGCGGGCCGCCATCGCCTGCGACTGCCGCTCGGCGAGCTTGGTCAGCTCGGGATCGACCACCACGGCGCCGAGGCCGTTATTCTGGCGGTATTGCGAAATCATGACCGCCGCAGCGACCGGATCGAGCGTGGCGCCGGGTTGGGCCATATCAAGATACATGGCCGGCTGATCCGGGATTTTGACGTCGGCCGAGCAGCCGGCAAGCAGCAAAAGCCCGATAATGGCGGTGGTCGCCCGTTTCACGGAAAGAAATCCCCCAAGGTTGGACGGCCGTTGTTGCATACCAACCGTGGCTGAATGGTGAACGGGGGGCTTAATTGGATTGTCATTCCGGGCGATGCGGAGCATCGAACCCGGAATCTCGAGATTCCCCGGGGCGCAATTGCGCCCCTGAGGTCTGGTGCTAACGCACCATCCCGGAATGACGACTTCGTCGTCGTCAATCCTGCGCGGCAAAGATCCGGTAGCGGCGGGGCTGCAGGCCGATGATTTCGCCGGCCTGGAGTTCCCGGTCGCGGGGGGCGTCGATCTCGATGACTGTCTTGCCCTCGCCGCCCGTCAACGCCACCTCCGCCCGCTGGATCGGGCCGAATGAGCGGACATGGCGCACCGCGCCCTCCAGCGAGCCGGTTCCGGCCGGGCCGATCTGCATGTCATGGCGGCGGACGAACAGTTTTGAGGCGCCGGAGGCCGCGCCATCGGCGGCGATGTTGAGCGGCCGGTCGCCGAGCCGTACCAAACCGCCTGTCACCTCCACCGGCAGCACGATGGATTCGCCGATGAAGCCGTGGACGAAGGCGGTGGCCGGGTTGTCATAGACCTCGCCGGGTGAGCCGATCTGCTCGATGCGGCCCTTGTCCATCACGACCACGCGGTTGGCGACTTCGAGCGCTTCTTCCTGATCATGGGTGACGAAGATCGAGGTGACGTGAATCTCATTGTGCAGGGAGCGCAGCCATTGCCGCAGCTCTTTGCGCACCTTGGCATCGAGCGCGCCGAAGGGCTCGTCGAGCAAGAGGATGCGCGGCTCGATCGCGAGCGCGCGTGCCAGCGCAATGCGCTGACGCTGGCCGCCGGAGAGCTGGCTCGGATAGCGGTTGGCCAGCCAGTCGAGCTGCACGAGGTCGAGCAATTCCTTGACGCGGGCGCGGATCGTGGCCTCGTCCTTGCGCACGGCGCGCGGCTGCACGCGCAGGCCGAAGGCGACGTTCTCGAACACCGTCATGTGGCGGAACAGCGCGTAGTGCTGGAATACGAAGCCGACATGGCGCTCGCTGGCGCCATGACCCAGCGCATCCTCGCCGTCGATCGTGACCTCGCCGGCATCCGGCCAGTCGAGGCCAGCGATGATGCGCAACAGCGTGGTCTTGCCTGAACCGGACGGGCCGAGCAGCGCCAGCAATTCGCCCTTGCCGACCTTCAGATCGACATTGTCGAGCGCGGCAAACGAGCCGAACTTCTTGACGATATTTTTGACTTCAATGGTCACTTGGCTCGTCCCTTGGAGGTTGTCCTTCGTCCAGGCGCTGTTCGAGCACGGTCTTCACGACCAGCGTGATCAGGGCCAGCATCGCCAGCAGCGAAGCAATCGCAAACGACGCCACGAATTGATATTCATTATAGAGGATCTCGACCAGCAGCGGCATGGTGTTGGTCTCGCCGCGGATATGGCCCGAGACCACCGACACCGCGCCAAACTCGCCCATGGCGCGCGCGTTGCACAGCAGTACGCCATACAGCAGGCCCCATTTGATATTGGGCAGAGTGACGCGGAAGAAGGTCTGCAGACCTGACGCACCGAGCGAGATCGCCGCCTCTTCCTCTTGCGTGCCCTGCTCCTGCATCAAGGGAATGAGCGAGCGGGCGACGAACGGGAACGTCACAAAGATCGTCGCCAGCGCAATGCCGGGCACGGCGAACAGGATCTGGACATTGTGCGCTTGCAACCACGTGCCCCAATAGCCCTGCGCGCCGAACAACAGCACGAAGACCAGACCCGAAATGACAGGGCTGACCGAGAACGGCAGATCGATCAGCGTGATCAGGAAGGTCTTGCCAGGAAATTCGAACTTGGCGATCGCCCAGGCCGCGATCACCCCGAACACCAGATTGAGCCCGACCGAGATCGCCGCCACCAGCAGCGTCAGCCTGATCGCCGAAAGCGCCTCCGGCTCGGCCAGCGCGGTGAAATAGGCGCTGATGCCCTTGGAAAAGGCCGATGCGAAAACCACCACCAGCGGCAGCACGACGAAGATCGTCAGGAAGGAAATCGCCAGCGCAATGATGATGAAGCGGATCGGCCCGGGCTCGCTCCGCAGATCCTTGTTGGAGGCGACAGCCGAGCGGGCACGGGTGCTCGCCTCGCGCGCGGACGGCGGAGAAATGGCGAGATCTGCCGTGGAGCTATAGGCCTGCAACCGGGCCGCTGGCGTCACAAAGCTCGTTTGAGTCGACATCTCCAGGCCCTCAGTACGCGGGAACGCGGGTTTGCGCCCAGCGTTGCAGGCGATTGACGGCGAAGATGATCACGAACGCAGCCAGCAGCATGACGACGGCAATTGCCGTTGCATCGGCATAACGGAATTCGGAAAGCCGGATGACGATCAAGAGCGGCGCGATCTCCGACACGTTGGGCAGGTTGCCGGCGATGAAGATCACCGAGCCGTACTCGCCGACCGCGCGAGCGAACGCCAGCGCAAAGCCGGTCAATAGCGCCGGCGTGAGACTTGGCAGGATCACCCTGAACACCGTGTGCCATCGGTTGGCGCCGAGGCTCGCGGCCGCCTCCTCGATTTCAGGGTCGAGATCGATCAGGACCGGCTGCACCGTCCGCACCACGAAGGGGATGCCGATGAAGACCATCGCCACGAAAATGCCGATCGGCGTGAACGCCACCTTGATGCCGAGTTCGGCCAGCGGCGCGCCCAACCAGCCCTTCTGCGCGAACAATTGCGTCAGTGCCACGCCGGCGACGGCCGTCGGCAGCGCAAAGGGAATGTCGACGATGGCGTCGAATATCCGCCGGCCTGGAAAGCGATACCGCACCAGCGCCCAGACGATGATGGTGCCCATCACCAGATTGACGCAGGCCGCGGCAAAGGAGAGGCCGAACGAAATCTTCAGCGCATTCAAGGTGCGGCGGCTGGTGAGGATTTCCCAGAATTGCCCCGGAGAAAGCTCAAGCGTCCTCAGAAAGAGGCCAGCGAGGGGAATCAATATAATGACGGAGAGCCATGTCAGGGTCAGGCCCATGGTAAGACCAAACCCCGGCAGGGTACTCCGCCGTGCGACCGCTGTGCTCACAAATCCCCCTGCTTCCGCTCCGGCCGCCCGTTCGCCAGATCAGTTCTTGTAAATCTGGTCGAAAATGCCGCCTTCGCCGAAGTGATCTTTCTGCGCCTTGGTCCAACCACCAAAAACGTCGTCGATCGTGAAAAGTTCGACCTTGGCGAAGGATTTTTCATACTCCTTCGCAATTTCCGAATCGCGCGGACGATAGGAATTGCGTGCGGCAATTTCCTGACCTTCCTTGGTATACCAATACTTCAGATAGGCCTCTGCGACGGCGCGGGTGCCCTTCTTATCGGCAACCTTGTCGACGATCGCCACCGGCGGCTCAGCAAGAATCGACAAAGGCGGCGCTACGATCTCGAACTTGTCCTTGCCGAATTCGCGCTGCGCCAGGAACGCCTCGTTCTCCCACGCCAGCAGCACGTCACCGACGCCGCGCTCGACGAAGGTCACCGTCGAGCCGCGCGCGCCGGTGTCGAGCACCGGCACGTTCTTGAAGAGATCACCGACGAATTTCTTCGCCTTGTCAGCGGAGCCGAATTTCTTTTCCGCAAAGCCCCACGCGGCCAGGTAATTCCAGCGCGCGCCGCCCGAAGTCTTCGGGTTCGGCGTGATCACCTGCACGCCGGGCTTGATCAGATCGTCCCAATCCTTGATGGCCTTGGGGTTGCCCTTGCGGACCAGGAACACGATCGTCGAAGTGTAGGGCGCGGAATTGAGCGACAGGCGCTTCTGCCAATCCGGCGCCACCAGACCCTTGGCGGCGATGGCGTCGATGTCATAGGCCAGCGCCAGTGTCACGACATCCGCCTGCAGGCCGTCGATCACCGATCGCGCCTGCGAGCCCGAACCGCCATGCGACTGCTTGATCTCGACGCTCTTGCCGGTTTCCTTTTGATAGGCCGCGACGAACGCCTTGTTGAAATCGGCATAGAGCTCGCGCGTCGGATCGTAGGATACGTTGAGCAGGGTAACGTCGGCAGCGAAAGCCGAACTCGCCCAGAGCAATCCAGCAACGAGGGGCAGAATGCGACGGATCATCATCGATCTCCATTCGGCTCGATGAAACATATCATCAAAGCGGGAGCGCATAAGTCGCGACGAAAGGTCGCTTAGTCAATGAAACCGCGTTTCATAGTTTTTGGTTCCGCAGCTTCATTGTCCTATCAAGACCGGACTCTACGAAGTTTTCATCGTGTGGATGCCGCATTCCGTCTTGGCTCTGCCGCGCCAGCGGCCAGCACGCGCGTCCTCGTCCGCCGCGGCGCGGCTCGAGCACGGCATGCAGCCGACCGAGAGGTAGCCCGAGGCGACCAGCGGATGCGGCGGCAGTTTGGCAAGCTTGTAGATCGCCTCGATCTCTTCACGCGACACGTTGGCGAACGGATTGAACTTCAGCCGCGCGCCGTCCTCCTCGACGACGGGAATCTCGGCGCGCGCGCCACCCTGAAAACGCTTGCGCCCGTTGATCCAGGCCGAGAACGGCTTGAGCGCCCGCGCCAGCGGCTCAACCTTACGGATGCGGCAGCAGGCGTCGGGATCGGTAAACCACAATTCGCGATCGGGATCCTGCCGCGAGATCGCTTCTTCCAGCGGCTTGATCGAGCGGACATCGCGAAGGCCAAGCGCAGCGATCAGCGTGTCGCGATAGGCGAGCGTCTCTTCGAACAACCATCCGGTATCGAGGAAAATCACGGGAATCGCGGGATCGACGTCCGCCATCACCTTGAGCAGCGCCGCCGATTCCGTGCCGAATGACGACACCAGCGCAAGCTGCTCGCGGCCGACGGCCTTCAGCGCGGCTTCAATGATCTGCGCCGGCGAAGCGTCACGCAGGGCATGGTCGAGCGTCTGCGCCGATCGAAGGATCGTCGCTTCAGCGGTGACGGCGTGCGGTGAAATCGTGGTCACTGGCCGGCACTCTCCGAATGACGCAACTGCATCCGCCGATTGAGGGCGGTGACGCGACCGTCGCCGGTCGGCTGATAGAACACCGAATACCGCTTCATCGTCTCGGCGAAAGCGTCGGCGTCGGCATCCTTCTTCACCTCGAACGCATCGAAGCCGGCGCGCGACATGAATACGAACTGATCACGCAGGATCTGGCCGGTGGCGCGCAACTCGCCTTCATAGCCGTGGCGTTCGCGCAAGAGGCGCGCCTGGCTATAGGCGCGGCCGTCGCGGAAGGTCGGGAACACCAGCGCGACAGCGGCCAGGCGATCGAGATAGGGCACGAGATCGTCGACGGCGCGACTGTTCGGCCAGATCACGCCGGTCTTGCCGGCGCGCTTCAGAATGGCTTCCGGATCCTCCAGAAACCGCGCTGCTGAAATCAGGATCGCGCCGTCGCCCGGCAACTCGGCGCCGTCGGCAACATGGACGAACAGATCGGTGGTGATTCTTCCCTGCTTAACGAGTGGCATAGACCCGCTCCTTGAATGGCTCGACGCCCAGGCGTTTCACCGTATCGACGAACAGCTCCTCGGGACGGTCGCGCAGCGCGAGATAGGCTTCGACAATGTCTTCGATCACGTCGGCAACTTCCGCATAGGGAACGGCCGGACCGATCAGGACGCCCATCTGCGCGTTCTCGTCGGCACGGCCGCCGATGGTGATCTGGTAAAATTCCTCGCCGTTCTTCTCGACGCCGAGAATGCCGATATGGCCGACATGGTGATGGCCGCAGGCATTGATGCAGCCGGAGATGTTGATGTGCAGCCGGCCGATCATGTCGGCGGTATCGTGGTTGGCGAAACGCCGGGTCAATTCCTGCGCGATCGGGATCGAGCGCGCATTGGCGAGCGAGCAATAATCCAGCCCCGGGCAGGCGATGATGTCGGTGACCAGATTGACGTTCGGCGTGGCGAGCCCGAGCCGGTCGAGCGCCCTCCAGAGCTGCGGCAGGTCGCGCTTGGCGACGTGCGGCAGCGCCAGGTTCTGCTCGTGGCCGACGCGGATTTCGCCGAATGAATATTTGTCGGCGAGATCGGCGACCGCGTCCATCTGGTCGGCGGTGGCGTCGCCGGGCGGGCCGCCCACCGGCTTCAGCGACAGCGTCACGATCGAATAACCCTGCACCTTGTGCGGAGCCACCGAGTTCTTGCGCCAGCGCTCGAACAGCGGGTCAGCCGCGGCCTGCTTCAGCTCGTCCGGCATGTGCGGCAGCTTTTCATAGGCCGGATAGGAGAAGCGCGAGCGCACCTCCTCGATTGCCGAATGGTCGAGCGTCAGCCCGACATCGCCCATCAGCTTCCATTCCTCCTCGACCTCACGCGCGAATTTTTCGATGCCGAGTTCGTGGACGAGGATCTTGATGCGGGCCTTGTAGATGTTGTCGCGGCGGCCGTACTGGTTGTAGACGCGCAGGATCGCCTCGACATAACTCAGGATGTCGCGGCCATGGACGAACGGCTTGATGGTCTTGGCGATGAACGGCGTGCGGCCGAGGCCGCCGCCGACCAGCACCTCAAAACCGGTTTCGCCGTCGGCGTTCTTGTGCAGGCGCAAGCCGATGTCGTGGATCTTGATCGCAGCGCGGTCGTGCTCGGATGCGGTGATCGCAATCTTGAACTTGCGCGGCAGGAACGAGAATTCCGGATGCAGCGTAGTGTGCTGGCGCAGGATTTCCGACCAGATGCGCGGGTCCTCGACCTCGCCGGGCGCGACGCCGGCCCATTGGTCCGAGGTGACATTGCGCATGTTGTTGCCGGAAGTCTGCATCGCGTGGATGCCGACCTCGGCGAGCTCAGCCAGCGCATCGGGCAGCTCGGCAAGCTTGATCCAGTTGTACTGGATGTTCTGCCGCGTGGTGAAATGACCGTAACCGCGATCATAGCGGCGGGCGACATGCGCAAGCCGGCGCAACTGCATCGACGACAGCGTGCCATAGGGGATCGCGACGCGGAACATGTAGGCGTGCAATTGCAGGTACACGCCATTCTGCAGCCGCAGGATCTTGAATTCGTCCTCGGTCAGCTCGCCGGAGAGGCGGCGCTTCACCTGATCGCGGAATTCCGAAACGCGCTCGTTGATGAGCGTGCGGTCGAGTTCGTCATATGCATACATGATGGATCAGCCTCAGGCCGGAAGAAGGTCGATGGTGAGGCCCTTCGACCGGATGTGTTCACGGAGGTTGCCGGGCTTGATCACCCCGCCTTCCTTGATTTCGACCGGCGCGATATAGGCGCCGACCGCACCGACGTCATCGGCGACGCCTTCGGCAAGCAACGCGCGCGCATCATCCGAGGTACCGACGATCGCGGCATCGGCCAGCGCCGTCGACCAGCCCCGATCTGCGGTCCGGTAGACCACGGCGCCATCCCAGGTACGGTTGGCGGTCACCACCGACGGCCCGGTAATTCTGATTTTCTTCTGTTCGAGCGGAGAGGTCATTCGGCAGCTTCCAGCAGTTTGGAGAGGACTTGGTTGAGATTTGACTGACGCCACGGCGCGGAATGCGCGACGACGTCGCCGATGATGAGGATGGCAGGACCGCCATCGATTTTTTCGACCAGCGCGGGCAGGTTTTCCAACGTCCCGACCACGGCCTGCGCATCCGGTCGCGTCACCCGCGCGAACACGCCAACCGGCGTTTGCGGCAGCCGGCCGGCAGCCAGCAGGCCGGCGCGGACCGACGGTGCGGCGGTCATGCCCATATAGACCACGATGGTCATCTTCTTGTCTGTGAGCACCGACCAGTCGACGGTCTCGGCGTCCTTGGCCTTGTGCGCGGTCAGGAAGGTGATGCGCAGCGCTTCGTGGCGATAGGTGAGCGGGGCCTCGAATTGCGCGGCGGCGCCAAGGCCGGCGGTAATGCCCGGCACCACCGAATAGGCAACGCCGGCTGCGCGCAGCACTTCGATTTCCTCGCCGCCGCGGCCGAAGATGAAGGGATCGCCGCCCTTCAGCCGCACCACGCGCTGTCCTGCCTTCGCAGCTTCAATCAGCAACTTGTTGATCGCATCCTGGCCGATGCCGGGCTTGCCGACCCGGCGGCCGACCGGAATGCGCGAGGCATCGCGGCGGATGCGGTCGAGAACTTCCGGCGACACCAGCTCGTCGTAGAAAACGACGTCGGCGTCCTGCAGCGCCCGCAACGCCTTGATGGTGAGCAGATCAGGATCGCCCGGACCCGCGCCGACCAGCGTCACCCTGCCCTCGGCCTTGCCATCCTGGTTCGCGCCGGCGAACGCGGAAGGATCGGCGATTTCGTTCAGTGCCTTTTCAGCCTCGTCCTTGCGCCCTGCAAGAACCAGTGCGCCGATCGGACCGTCGATCACGCGCTCCCAGAAGCGGCGGCGCAGCGGAAATTCGGGAATGCGCGCATGCATCGATTTGCGAAAGCTGCCGATGAAGGCGGCGAGATCGCCAATGCGCGCCGGCAGCACCGCTTCGATGCGCTCGCGCACGCGGCGCGCGACCACCGGCGACGCTCCGCCGGTGCCGACCGCGACAACGACGTCGCCGCGATCGACGATCGCCGGAAAGATGAAAGTGGAATGCACGAGATCGTCCATCACGTTGACGGGCAGCCCGACCGCCTTCGCGCGCACCGACATCGCAACGCCGATGTCGCCGGCGCCGGCGCAGAGAATCGCGATGATGCCGGAGAGATCGGCTGACAGCGGATCGCCGGAAGCCAGCTCGATCCGCGCGGCGTCATTGGCGTCGAGACCGGCCAGATCATGATTGCCGTCGGTCGCATACCAGCGAACCCGCGCGCCCGCCGACACCAGCAGGCGCAATTTTGCGCGCACGAGGTCACCCGCTCCAACGAGCAGCACCTTGCCGCTTTGCAGATCCAGAAACACAGGCAGGTAGCGCATCAGACACTCGCTTTCCCCAATTGGGGGGTTGACTGAAATTATTTTCTATTTATGTCTCGATCAAGAGCCGCAAAGAGAAAATTATTTCTTCTCTATTGCGGCGCAACTTTAGAATTTTTCCACTCCCAAGTCCAAGGCCCAGAGATGCATCTTCTCAACCCCGAATCCAGCGGACACAGGTTGCAGTCCGCAGCCCTGTACGAAGCATCATCTGTGCCGAAAATTTTTCCCGGCGAGATGCTGCCGCCGCCCTCCATGGACCATCTCGACGAGCTCGAGGCGCAGAGCATCTATATCCTGCGGGAAGCGTTCGCGCGGCTGAAGAAGCTCGCGCTGCTGTGGTCGCTTGGGAAAGACTCTAACGTCATGATTTGGCTGGCGCGCAAGGCCTTCTTCGGCCGCGTGCCGTTCCCGGCGCTCCATGTCGACACCGGCAAGAAGTTTCCGGAGATGTATGCGTTCCGCGACCGCTTCGGGAAGGAGTGGGACCTCGATCTCAAGATAGAGCCCTGCCCGCCGATCGACGCCGTCGATCCGACCTTGCCGCCGGCCGCGCGATCTGCCGCCCGCAAGACCGAAGGGCTAAAGTGGGCGCTTAACAAATACGGCTTCGATGGATTGATCGCCGGCATTCGTCGCGACGAAGAAGCCACCCGCGCCAAGGAGCGCGTGTTCTCGCCGCGCGGGCTCGAAGGCGGCTGGGACGTCCGCGATCAGCCCCCGGAATTCTGGGATCAGTTCAACGCCTCGGTGCCGCAAGGCGCACATCTGCGCATCCACCCGATCCTGCATTGGACCGAGGCCGACATCTGGGCCTACACCAAGCGCGAGAACATTCCGATCATTCCGCTGTACCTCTCGAAGGAGGGTAAGCGCTACCGTTCGCTCGGTGACGCCGACATCACCTTCCCCGTCACTTCCACCGCCTCCAGCATTGACGAGATCCTGACCGAGCTCGACGGCACCAAGGTGCCGGAACGCGCCGGCCGCGCGCTGGATCATGAAACCGAAGATGCATTCGAGCGGCTGCGTGTCGCCGGCTATCTCTAACGGACACCTGGTGTGAGCGTCGCTATGAACATGATCCTTCCCGCCAGCGTTTCGGCAACCCCGAACGGCACCACGCGTCCGCAGGTCCGTATCGTCATCGTCGGCCATGTCGACCACGGTAAATCCACGTTGGTCGGACGCCTGCTGCACGAGACCGGCAGCCTGCCCGAGGGCAAGCTGGAAATGCTGAAGGCGGTCAGCGCGCGGCGCGGCATGCCATTCGAATGGTCGTTCCTGCTCGATGCGCTGCAGACCGAGCGCGACCAGGGCATCACCATCGACACCACGCAAATCCGCTTCCGCACCCGCTCGCGCGACGTCGTGCTGATCGACGCGCCCGGCCACGCCGAATTCCTGCGCAACATGATCACCGGCGCTTCGCAAGCCGACGGCGCCGTGCTGATCATCGACGCGCTGGAAGGCGTGCGCGACCAGACAAGGCGGCACGGCTATCTGCTGCATCTGCTCGGCATCAAGCAGGTCGCGGTTGTCGTCAACAAGATGGACCGGGTGGACTTCGGCGCGGATCGCTTCAAGGAGATCAGCGACGAGATTTCGGCGCATCTGATCGGCCTCGGCGTAACGCCGTCGGCAATCATTCCGATTTCCGCGCGCGATGGTGACGGCGTTGCCGAACATACGCCAAGGATCGGCTGGTATCAGGGCCCGACCGTGGTCGAAGCGCTCGATGCGCTCGAACCGGCGCGGCCGCTGGAGCAGCTTGCGCTGCGCCTGCCCGTGCAGGCGATCTACAAATTCGATGACCGCCGCATCGTGGCAGGCCGTATCGAGTCCGGCCACCTTGCGGCCGGCGACGAAATCGTCATCATGCCCGCCGGCAAGATTGCGAAGATCAAAACCGTCGAGAGCTGGCCGGTGACGCCGCTGAAGGGCAGCCACGGCGCCGGCCGTTCGGTCGGCATCACGCTCGACCGCGAATTGTTCGTCGAGCGCGGCGATGTCATTGCGCACGCCGGCGCCACACCGCGCGACACGCGGCGGATTCGCGCGCGCATCTTCTGGCTGCACGACAAGCCGTTGTCGAAGGGCGATCAGATCCTGATCCGCCTCGGCACGAGGGAAACCCGCGCCAGCGTGGTCGCAATCGAAAAGGCGGTCGATCCCGGCGAGCTCTCCAATGAGGAAACCAAGGCGATCGCGCGCAATCACGTTGGCGAAATCGATATCTCGCTGGCGCAGCCGATCGCGGCCGATCCCTATCAGGACAATCCGCGCACCGGCCGGCTGGTGATCGAGGTCAACGGCCGCATCGCCGGCGGCGGCCTCGTGCTGTCGGTCGACGCCGGGCAGCGCGCTGTTCCGATCGACATCGTGCCGGTCGAATCCGCGCTGCGTCCCGAAGAGCGTTCGGCGCGCTACCATCACAACGGGGCGGTGATCTGGCTGACCGGCCTGCCGGGCTCAGGCAAATCCACGCTCGCCCGCGCGCTGGAGCGGCGGCTGTTCTCGCGCGGCGGCTCGCCGATCCTGCTGGATGGAGACACCTTGCGGGCCGGGCTCAATAACGATCTCGGCTTCTCTCCGCAGGACCGCAGCGAAAACATTCGCCGCCTCGCTGAGGTCGCGACCCATCTCGCGCGCAACGGCCATGTTGCGATTGTCGCCGCGGTTTCGCCTGCGATCGCGGACCGCGCCGCGGCACGCCGCATCGCCGACACCATGTTCCGCGAAGTGCATATCGCCGCACCCGCCGAGGTGTGCGAGAGCCGCGATCCCAAGGGTCACTATGCCAAGGCCCGCTCCGGCGCGCTGCCGTCGTTCACCGGGATCACCAACGATTACCAGCCGCCGACCGCCTGCGAGTTGAGGATCGATACGTCGATCCGCTCGGTTGCGGACGCGACGGAGGAGATCGAGCGGATGCTTGGGGAGACCGGCATCCTGTTCGACGAATTGGTGGATCTGGCGGCCAACATCTAGGAGCGTTTTCAAGCGAAGTGGAGCCCGGTTCGCGTGAAGAAACGCGACCAAATAAGGCCCTTCGACTCCTTTTTAGGCACTTCTCATCGACCCAGCTTTAGGGCTAAAAGGGCGGCCAACGCCGCCCCTTTGGCGCGTTTTTTGCTGTTTTGACCTGAAAACAGCCTGCAAACGCCATTTCTTTTGAGAAAGCCCATCATGAAGCGTGTCGATGCCCACGGATTGAAGATCGCCCCTGTCCTGTTCGATTTCATCGCCAAGGAGGCGACCCCCAAAACCGGGATTTCGCCCGACGCGTTCTGGGCCGGTGTCGCTGCCATCATCAAAAAGCTGGGGCCGAAGAATCGCGAGCTGCTCGCCTTCCGCGACGCGCTGCAGGCCAAGATCGACGGCTGGCATCGCACCCACAAGGGCAAGGCGTTCGACATGGCCGCCTATACGGCGTTCCTGAAGGAGATCGGCTATCTGCTGCCGGAACCGGCCACGCAGAAGGTCGAGACCGCAAATGTCGACGAGGAAATCGGCAAGATCTGCGGACCGCAGCTCGTCGTTCCCCTGACCAACGCCCGCTACGCGCTGAACGCCGCGAATGCGCGCTGGGGCTCGCTCTATGACGCCTTCTACGGCACCGACGCGATTCCGCATGATCCGAGCGAAGCTGGCCGCGGCTACAACAAGGCACGCGGCGACAAGGTGATCGCCAAGGCCAAGGCTTTCCTCGACGCCGCCGCGCCGCTGGCGACCGGCAGCCATACCGATGTGACCTCGTACAGCGTTATCGCCGGCCAGCTCGCGGTGAAGCTGAAGAGCGGCAATGCCACTGCGCTGAAAACGGCTGCGCAGTTCGCCGGCTTCCAGGGCGATGCCGCGTCACCGAGCGCGGTGCTGCTGGTCAACAACGGCATGCATGTCGAAGTGAAGATCGACCGCAACCACGTCATCGGCAAGGACGATCCGGCTGGCGTTGCCGACATGATCCTGGAATCGGCGGTCTCGACCATTCTCGACATGGAAGACTCGGTTGCCGCCGTCGATGCCGAGGACAAAGTGCTGGTCTATCGCAACACGCTCGGCCTGATGAACGGCACGCTCTCGGCCGATTTCGAAAAGGGCGGCAAGACGCTGAAGCGTTCTCTCAACCCCGACCGCACCTACAAGACGCCCGACGGCAAGGACATCACGCTGCACGGCCGCAGTCTCCTGTTGATGCGCAATGTCGGCCATCACATGTTCACCGACGCCGTGCTCGACGAGAAGGGCGAGGAGATTCCGGAGGGCCTGCTCGATGCCGCGGTCGCCGGCCTGCTCGCGATCCACGACCTCAAGGGCAATTCGAAAACGAAGAACAGCCGCACCGGCTCGGTCTATATCGTCAAGCCGAAGATGCACGGTCCGGACGAGGTCGCGCTTACCTGCGAGTTGTTCGGCGAAGTCGAGAAGCTACTCGGCCTGCCTGACAACACCATGAAGGTCGGCATCATGGACGAGGAGCGCCGCACCACGGTCAACCTCAAGGCCTGCATCCAGAATGCGTCGAAGCGCATCTGCTTCATCAACACCGGCTTCCTCGACCGCACCGGGGACGAAATCCATACCTCGATGGAAGCGGGCCCGATGATCCGCAAGAACGACATGAAGGCGCAGCCCTGGATCAAGGCCTATGAAGACTGGAACGTCGACATGGGCCTGATCGACGGCCTGCCCGGCCATGCCCAGATCGGCAAGGGCATGTGGGCGGCGCCAGACAAGATGGCCGACATGCTGACCCAGAAGCTCGGCCATCCGCAGGCCGGTGCTACCACCGCCTGGGTGCCGTCGCCGACCGCGGCCACCTTGCACGCCCTGCATTATCACCAGGTCAACGTGATCGCGCGCCAGCAGGAACTCGCCAAGGGTGGCCAGCGCGCAAAACTCTCCGACATCCTCACTATTCCGGTGTCGCAGTCGAACTGGGCGCCCGATGATGTGAAGCAGGAGATCGACAACAACTGCCAGGGCATCCTCGGTTATGTCGTGCGCTGGATCGACCAGGGCGTCGGCTGTTCCAAGGTGCCGGATATTCACGACGTCGGTCTGATGGAAGATCGCGCCACCTTGCGCATTTCGAGCCAGCATCTGGCGAACTGGCTGGCGCATGGCGTCGTCAGCAAGGACCAGGTGATGGAGTCGCTCAAGCGCATGGCGGTCGTGGTCGACAAGCAGAACGCCGGCGATCCGCTCTACAAGCCGATGGCGCCTTCGTTCGACGGCGTCGCGTTCCAGGCCGCCTGCGACCTCGTCTTCAAGGGCCGCGAGCAGCCGAACGGCTACACTGAATACATCCTCACCGCGCGCCGCCGCGAAGCAAAGGCGGCAGGCTGATCAGCGCGACGTTTTCGAAAGCCCCGGCAAATGCCGGGGCTTTTTCATTGCACTGCTCCGTGGGCAAGCAACCCGCCGATCCTGAATCGCATCACGGCGCGATTTGCGACGGGTGACTTGCGCGGACACTCAACCTGAGGCAGTATTTGAAACACTAGGTGTCCGGCAAGGATGCGGCATTCCCATTATTGATTTTTGGCTGCGCTGATTTTCAAAATTGTTTTTCCGGGGGCAATCCATGTCCAAACGCATCATCCTGTTGTCGGATGGCACCGGCAATTCGGCCGCCAGGGTCTGGAAGTCCAACGTCTGGCGCGTGTTCGAGAGCCTTGATCTCAGGGGAAACGATCAGGTCGCCTTTTACGATGACGGCGTCGGCACCTCATCTTTCAAGCCGCTTGCGATCTTGGGCGGCGTGTTCGGATGGGGCCTCAAGCGCAACGTTCTCGACATCTATAAATTCCTTTGCGCAAACTACCAGCCGGGCGATCAGATATTCGGCTTCGGCTTCAGCCGCGGCGCTTTCACCATGCGCGTCGTCATCGGCCTGGTATTGCACCAGGGGCTCGTCACTGGAGCGACCAAGGCCGAGCTCTACGAAAAGGCGGCGATGGCCTATCGCGCCTACCGTGCCGAGCGCTTCCATACGTTCCTGCGCCTTGAGTGGCCATTTCGGAAGCTTCGCGACGCGGTCCTCTATTTGGCGGGTAAACGCTACGACAAGGCGCAGAACCGCCCTGTTGAACGCATCGACTTCGTGGGTGTCTGGGACACGGTCGCAGCCTATGGATTACCGATCGATGAGATGGCGCGCGGCGTCAGCCAGTATATCTGGCCGCTTGAACTGCCCGATCGAAGCTTCGACCCCAGGATCCAGCGCGCCTGCCACGCCCTGTCGCTTGACGACGAGCGGACGACATTCCATCCCGTGCTCTGGAACGAGCAAGGCGTGCCGCGCGAGCGTCTGAGCCAGGTGTGGTTTGCTGGCGTCCATTCCAACGTCGGCGGCGGCTACCCTGACGATTCGCTTGCCTATATTCCGCTCTATTGGATGATGCGGGAGGCCCAGTCGCTCGGCCTGCAGTTCAAGACCATTCCGAGCCAGCCGACCAATCCCGATCCCGACATGATGGTCTATGCGGAATGGCGCCGCGACAAGGACGGCCGGCTGTACGATTCCCGCAACGGGCTCGGTGGTTACTACCGTTATGGTCCGCGACGGATCGAGGACCTGAGTCATATGCGGTTCTCACTTCGCGAGGGCGATCGCGTCGACAACAATCCGCCAACCATTCACGAGACGGCGATCATCCGAGCGCAGAAGGGTGCTCATCGATATGCGCCGATCGGTATCCCGCAGCGGTATGACCTCCTTACCGACGCCGGCATCCAGCCGCAGGCAAAACTGGAGACCCAGGCGCAGGCTGCGGCGCGATGCGACATGCAGGAGCAAATCTGGAACGACGTCTGGCGGCGGCGCATCATCTACTTTGTTACCGTGTTCGCTTCGCTCTATATCGCGATCTATCCGCTCTCGCGGATCATCCCCAGTTCGGGCGAGTTTACCAGTCCGCTAAGCTTGGTATCCGGGGCCATCAGAGCTGTCGGTCATGTTCTGCCGGGGGGCCTTGCGCTGTGGATTAATGCCTATGCGCGCGATCCCAGTCATTTTCTGATGCTCGGATTGCTCGTCATTTTTCTGATCTGGCTTGGCGTCAGGCTCGGAAGAAAAATCGAAGACAGAATGGAGCGTGTCTGACGCTCTGCTCCGACGCCAGTCCCGTCAAAGCTCGGGATCGCTTGTGGTGTCATCAGTCTTGTGGTCATCGCCTATCTCATTGGACACGCCCATCTTCCGGCCTGGATACGCCTGCCCGGAAGCGGAGAGCAATTTCTGGTCGCTCATATCAGCCACTCGGTCGCCGCTATCATGGTGGCAACCTGGATCGCGCTGTTCACCCCAGATGGTATGGTCTACCACCTGCGCACGTGGCGGCCATACCGAGCAACGGTTCGCGGCCTGAAGCTCTTCGTACTGCCGTTGGTGTTTGCCTGCAGCTTTATTGTGCTTGCTGTCCTATTCGGCAGCCA